>JAEXMK010000059.1 GCA_023444445.1 Pseudomonadota bacterium
TTCAAAAAACGCGCCGCCTTCATCATGTATTTAAAATCAAAGGGCTTTTTGCAGTTCCGGCAGTGCTTCGAACAGGTCTGCAACGAGACCGTAATCGGCAACCTGGAAAATCGGCGCTTCTTCATCCTTGTTGATGGCGACGATGACCTTCGAATCCTTCATGCCGGCCAGATGCTGGATGGCACCCGAAATGCCGGCCGCGATGTAAAGCTGCGGCGCGACCACCTTGCCGGTCTGGCCAACCTGCCAGTCGTTCGGTGCATAACCGGCATCCACAGCAGCGCGCGATGCGCCAACGGCAGCACCGAGCTTGTCGGCGACCGGAAGGATGACTTCCTTGAATTTTTCCGAAGAACCGAGAGCGCGGCCGCCCGAGATGATGATCTTCGCAGAGGTCAGTTCCGGACGGTCGGACGAGGCAAGCGCATCGGAAACGAAAGACGAGACGCCGGGGTTTTCCGCGGCCGCGATCGTCTCGACCGCTGCCGAACCACCTTCTGCCGCTGCCGCAAAGGCGGTCGGACGCACGGTGATGACCTTCTTTGCATCCGTTGCCTGTACGGTCTGGATGGCATTGCCGGCATAGATCGGACGCTTGAAGGTATCAGGCGATACGACTTCGATGATCTCCGAGACCTGCGCCACGTCGAGAAGGGCCGCAACGCGCGGCGTTACGTTCTTGGCCGAAGCCGTTGCCGGTGCGATGATGACGTCATAGGAGGGGCTGAGCGAAACGATCAGCGCCGCCAGCGGTTCTGCCAGTGAATTGGCATAGGATGCGTCGTCGGCGAGTAGCACCTTGGAGACGCCGGAGAGTTTTGCGGCAGCGTCAGCGGCACCCTTGGCGCCCGAACCGGCGACCAGCACATGCACGTCGCCGCCGATCTGCGTCGCCGCCGTCAGCGTCTTTGCCGTCAGGTCGGAAAGGGTTGCGTTGTCGTGTTCTGCCAGAAGAAGAATGGCCATGAGAATATCTCCCTTTTCCGAAACCTTAGAGGACGCCGTCGGCTTTGAGCTTTTCGACCAGCTCGGCAACCGAGCCAACCTTGATGCCAGCCTTGCGGCCTGCCGGCTCCTCGGTCTTCAGCACCTTCAGGCGCGGCGAAACATCGACGCCGAAATCAGCCGGTGCCTTCTTGTCGAGCGGCTTCTTCTTTGCCTTCATGATGTTCGGCAACGAGGCATAACGGGGCTCGTTCAGACGAAGATCGGTGGTGACGACGGCGGGAAGCTTCAGTTCGATCGTCTGCAAACCGCCATCAACTTCGCGGGTGACCGCGACCTTGCCATCTGCGGGCACGACCTTGGAGGCAAAGGTGCCCTGGCCCCAGCCCAGAAGGGCTGCCAGCATCTGGCCGGTCTGGTTTGAATCGTCGTCGATTGCCTGCTTGCCGACGATGACGAGACCAGGCTGCTCAGCCTCAGCCACGCCCTTCAAGAGCTTGGCGACGGCGAGCGGCTCAACCGTTTCATCCGTCTCGATCAGGATGGCGCGGTCGGCACCCATCGCAAGCGCCGTGCGCAGCGTTTCTTCCGCCTTGGCCGGGCCGATGGAAACGACCACAACCTCTTCGGCCTTGCCGGCCTCTTTCATGCGAAGAGCCTCTTCCACCGAGATTTCGTCGAACGGGTTCATCGACATCTTCACATTGGCAAGCTCAACGCCAGAACCATCCGCCTTCACGCGGATCTTAACGTTGTAATCGACAACTCGTTTAACGGGGACAAGGATTTTCATCGACGGTCTTCCTCAAACTCCTGTCCGCGGGGCGGGTAAACCGCGCGGACCTCCAAAAACAGGTGGCGACATGGATAAGCATTTTTCCCGCAAATACAACGGAGCAATCTTCATTATCACATGCACGTAAGGCATATCTTACGTTGACGTTAACGTAAATACTCTATCTCCGACGAGAGGTCTCATCTACCCCCGTCATAGCCCCCTTCGATTTGCGACAACCCTGCCGTTTGCGACGTATTCTTGAATTGCGCCGCCCTCGGCGGAACAATCGTGCGGTCAAACAGGGGCACGCCTCGCCTGCGCATGAAAATCACCATGATCGCGCCAGCCAGAATGCCGCCGACATGCGCACCCCAGGAGACGTTTTCCTCCAGCCCCAGCGCCAGCATCAGGAATTGCTGGCCGATCCACAGCGCCAGCGGAATGAAAGCGGGCAGGGGAAGCGGAATGCGCATCAGGACCAGCACCCAGACACGCACCCTGGGATGCAGCAGGAAATAGGCTGCAACCACACCGGAAACGGCACCCGAGGCGCCGATCAGCGGCCCTTCGGAGGTGGGGGCAACAAGGCCGTGAAACAGGGCACCGGCAATCGCGCAGACGAGATAGAAGATCAGGAATCGGAAATGGCCGAGCGCATCTTCGACATTGTCGCCGAAGACCCAGAGAAACAGCATGTTGCCGGCGAGATGCCAGAAATCGAGATGCAGGAACGCATAGGTGACAACGGTGAGGTCATCAGGCACGACCTGCAGGGCCGGTTCCAGATAGGCATAATCGAACACGACTGCCGGAATGAAGCCGAGGCCGAGGGCTGCGGCATTGGCCTGTGTATCGCTGGCGAGCACGCCGGTAAACAGCCAGACCAGCACATTGACCACGATCAGACCGATCGTGACGTATTGCAGCCGGATATGTTTGAGGGAATTCGCATCGTGCAGGGGTATGAACATCGAATGCCCTTTTATTGAACGTTGTCAGCGGTTTTTGCCGGGAACCCACAAAATGTCGGCCTTGCCCATGTCATTGGCGAAACGGGCGGCAACGAACAGGAAGTCGGACAGGCGGTTGACGTATTTGATGGCCGCCGGGCTGACGATCTCGTTCTCAGTGACTGAAAGCGCCACCATCAATCTTTCCGCTCGCCGGCAGACGGTACGCGCCATATGCAGATTGGCCGCTGCCGCGCTGCCGCCCGGCAGCACGAAGGAGGTAAGGGGCTCAAGCGACGCGTTGAGTTCGTCGATTTCGTTTTCCAGCCGGGTGACCTGGCTTTCGACGATGCGCAGCGGCTCATAGGAAAGCGGTTCGCCATTATCAGGCGTGGCGAGATCGGCGCCGAGATCGAAAAGATCGTTCTGAATGCGGAACAGCATGGCATCCAACGTCTCCAGCCCACCGGTATGAAGCCTTGCGACGCCGATGGCCGAATTGGTCTCGTCGACCGTGCCATATGCCTCGACGCGAAGATCGTGCTTCAGGCGGCGCGGGCCGGAGACCAGCGCCGTCGTGCCCTTGTCGCCGGTGCGGGTGTAGATCTTGTTCAGCTTCACCATGTCAGCGGCCGCCGCCCGTGAGCCAGAGGGTGAGCATGATCAGCACGATTGCGATGGCCTGTAGCAGCAGGCGAAGCTGCATGAGCTTGTTGGAACGGTTGGCGTCCTGTCCCTTCAGCATGTTGAAGAGGCCGCGTATCAGCACGATGACGACGAGGCCCATGGCAATAAGGGCCAGAACAGTGGTGAAGCCGGACATTTAGGGGTTACTCCTCCTCAATCGAATCTGCGCAGCAGACGATAGAACAGTCCGGCAGGCAAGAGCCGTTTGAGGATAAGACCCTGTTTGGCTGGAACGGTGACGGGATAATGCGGTTTCGGCTTGGCTGCGGTCAGGGCATGTTTCAGCACGGCATAAACGGCATCGGGGCCAAGCTTGTGGCGGTTGACGGGGCCTGAGCCATCCATGCGGGCCAACTGACGTTTATATTCCGCCGCATGGGCCGAATTTTCGAGATCGATCTTGTCCTTGACATGGGCAAGTGCCGTCGTCGTGAATTTTGAGGTAATCGGACCCGGTTCGATCAGGCTCACATGAATGCCGCTGCCCTGAAGCTCCATGCGCAGGGTGACGCCGAGCCCTTCGATCGCAAATTTCGATGCGGTATAGGCGCCGCGATAACGATAGGGCACGAGGCCGAGAATGGAGGAGCAATGCACGATGCGGCCGGCGCCGCGAGCGCGCATGAAGGAAATGACCCGCCGTGTGAGATCGTGCCAACCGAAGACATTGGTTTCGAACTGGGCTCTCAGCGCTTCGACGGGCAGGTCTTCCACCGCGCCCGGCTGGCCATAGGCGCCATTATTGAAAAGCGCATCGATACGGCCGCCGGTCCGGGCGGCAACAGTGTCCACCAGCGCGGCAATGGTTTCGGGCTTGGTGTAATCCATGATCAGGGTTTCGATGCCCTGATTTTCGAGCGCGGCCATGTCTGCGATGCGGCGCACGGTAGCAAAAACCCGCCAGCCATCCCTGTGAAGCGCGCCGGCGCAATGAGCGCCGATGCCAGAGGAACAGCCGGTGATGATGATGACCGGTTTTTCAGACATGTCCGCCCCGCCAATGGTCTTTGCGCCAAGGTGCGCTCAGATTCACAAAATTAAATTGCGCGAAATCCTTTCCGGAAATGGAACCGAAAGCCGGCCTTGCGCGCTGTACAAAGCGAAGCTGATTTCCCATATTCGGGGCGAAGTTACAAATGAAATGCCGATGAATGGAGGCGATATGGTTGCCGCAGTGCGCCTGGCAGGCAAGGTTGCCTTCGATGCCTATTCCCATTTTGCCGAGGATGACGGCTGGGCGATGGCGAGCCATATGGCGCTTTCCATTCTATTGGCTCTGTTTCCGTTTCTTATTTTCGGCACTGCGCTCGCCGGTTTTCTCGGCGCCGACCAGTTTTCCGAAACGGCGGTTCACCTGATTTTCGACACTTGGCCAGCGGCGATTGCTGGGCCGCTGGCGGCGCAGGTGCAGCAGGTGCTGACCATTCCGCGCGGCGGGCTGCTGACGATTTCAGTGCTGGCCGCGGCCTATTTTGCGTCCAACGGTGTCGAGGCGCTGCGAATTTCGCTCAACCGCGCCTATCGTGTCACCGAAACGCGCTGGTGGTATGTGACCCGACTGCTTAGTCTGCTTTACGTCCTGATTGCGGTGGTGGTTTTCACCGGCATCAGCATTGTGCTGGTTGCCGTACCGGTCGCTACTTCCTTTGCCGAGCAGCGCTTTCCGTGGTTGACGGATATATTGAACACCGTCTCCAGCCTCGGTCTGTATGGCACAATCGTGGTTCTGACCGCTGGGCTGGTGGCGGCGCATCTGTGGCTGCCCGCCGGCAAGCGGCGCATCTGGGACGTCTGGCCGGGAATTCTGTTCACCCTGCTCTTCTGGGTCATCGGCGCGGCGATTTTCGCCTATTACCTCTCGACCTTTGCCAATTATGCCGCCACCTACGCCGGTCTCGCCTCTGTGATGGTGGTTCTGGTGTTTCTTTATATGGTCGGGGTCATCTTCATGCTGGGTGCGGAGGTGAATGCGGCCCTGATGAAATACAAGGTGCGACAGATCATTCGCCGCAACATCGGCGGTAGCAGCGCGCGCCGGGAACAGGTGCTAGAGGAGGCCGACAAGCCTGCGGATATCTGAGGGCGTCGCTCCTTCGGCGCGAAGGGCGGAAAGCCCGGTACTGCCTTCGCTTTTCGAAAGCTTGCGCCCGTCCGCGCCCAAAATCAGTCGGTGATGGTGATAAATGGGTTGCGGCAGGTCCAGCAGATGCTGCAGCAACCGGTGAATGGCAGTTGCGTGGAACAGATCCATGCCGCGCACCACATGGGTGATGCCCTGCAGCGCATCATCCACCACGACGGAAAGATGATAGCTTGAGGGCGCGTCGGAACGCGACAGCACCACATCGCCCCAGAGTGCGGGAAGGGCCTTGATCCGCCCCGTTTCGCCATCGCCGCTCTCCTGCCAGAACAGGGGGCTGCCGACGGCGCGGATCGCCTTTTCCATGTCGAGCCGCCATGCGTACGGCCGGCCGGATGCAAGGAGCGATGCGCGCTCCGCCTCAGACCTCTTTCGGTCGATGACCGGATAAAGCGGCGCGCCATCCGGATCGCGCGGCCAGAGCCCGCCATCGGCCTCGAAGGCCTTCACGATAGCCCTGGTTTCTCCGCGACTGAGAAAAGCCGGATAGGCAAGGCCCGTATCGATCAACCTGTCCAGCGCCGCCCGATAGATGTCAAAATGGTCCGATTGCCGCCTGACAGGCTCTTCCCAAACGAGTCCCAGCCAGCCGAGATCATCATAGATCGCCTGCTCCAGTTCCGGTGTGCAACGGGTCTGGTCGATATCCTCGATACGCAGCAGAAAACGACCGCCATTGTCCCGCGCCATATCATGGTTCAGGAAGGCGGAAAGCGCGTGGCCAAGATGAAGCAGGCCATTGGGGCTTGGCGCAAAACGGTAAAGAGGTTTTTGACGGGAAGGCGAAGGCATGGTTTCTTCTGCCATGTTTTAAAGCACCCCGCCAGCCGGCTACGGGTGGGGTGGATATGGAATGCGAAGATGAAGATCATCACCGGAATGCACGATATCGACGAAGGGCTGGAGCATCTCGCCCGCCTCGATCCCGCGCTTCGCCCCGTCATTGAAATAGCCGGTCCGCTGGAACTGCGTATTCACGAGCCCGGCTTTGCCGGCCTTGCCCATATCGTCGTGTCGCAGATGGTGTCGCGCGCCAGCGCCAATGCCATCTGGGCGCGAATCATCGCCGGCACCGGCGGCGCGGTCACGGCGGAGAATTATCTGGCCGCGTCTGGGGAATTGCGCGCCACATTCGGCCTTTCCAGAGCCAAGGCGACGACGCTGGAAGGGCTGGCCCGCGCCGTCACCGAAGGAAAGGTCGATCTTGATGGCGTGGTGCGCAAGGAGGGGAGTGCGGCCCTTTCCGAACTCGTGGCGCTTCGTGGCATAGGCCCATGGACGGCGGAGGTCTATCTGATGTTCTGCGGCGGGCACCCGGATATCTTTCCGGTCGGCGATGTGGCGCTGAGATCGGCAGTGGCGCATGCGCTTGCCCTGGAGGTGAGGCCGGAAGCGAAATGGCTGGCGGAGCGGGCGACACTCTGGTCGCCATGGCGCTCCGTGGCCGCCCGGCTTTTCTGGGGTTATTATGCCAACATCATGCGGCGCGCCATGGTGCCGCTGCCCTGAGCGGGGTTAAAAATCGGCGATACTGTAGGGCAGAGCACCGCGCGACAGATGATCGAAATGCAGCTTGCGTTTGAGCGGCGGCACGGCGCGCTGCACACAATCCACCCTCTCGCAAACCCGACAGGAAATGCCGATCGGCTTGAAGGACGCCGCATTGCCGAGATCGAGCGTATCGGCATAGACGAAATTCTGCGCATGGGAAATTTCGCAACCAAGTGCGATGGCGTAACGCGGCCTTTCCGTATTGAAACCAGCGCCGGCCTTTTCGATTTGCGTGGCGATGGAAAGATAGCGCACGCCGTCAGGCGTTTCCGCAAGCTGCCGCACGATCCTGTCGGAGCTCTCGAAGGCCTGATGGATATTCCACAGCGGACAGGCCGCGCCAAAGCGGGCAAATTGCAGCCGCGTGGCGCTGTGGCGTTTGGTGATGTTGCCGGCGCGGTCGATCTTGGCGAAAAAGATCGGTACGCCTTTCATGCCCGGGCGCTGCAAGGTGCTCAGCCGGTGGGCCACCTGCTCAAGGCTCGCGCCGAAACGCACGGCGAGAAGTTCGAGATCGTGGCGTAGCTCCTGCGCCGCCCGGTGAAAGCGGCCATAGGGCAGAATGAGGGCTGCGGCGAAATAATTGTGCAGCCCGATACGACAGATTTCCGCAGCTTCCGCATTGCGGAAACCGGCGCCGGCCAGCACCCTGTCCACCGTCGCGCCGGCGTGAAGCTGGGCGATCTGCAACGCAAGCTGAAAACAACGGGTGGATGCGGCCATGTAGGAGCTGAGGGTGAGCGTTTTGCCGACAGGATCGAAATGCCGGATCAGCCCGCCTGCCGCCTCGGTTCTTGTGATATGGATGCCGTAACGGTTCCTGAGATGCGCTGCCAGAATGCCGTCGGTCTCGCCTCCCTCGATCTCCAGTTCCTGCGCCAGCTCCTCGGCCAGAAGATCGATCTCGGCAACGTAATTGTCGACGAAGTGGAAGAAGTCGCGCACCTCCTCATAGGGGGTTCTTTCCACCTGCGCGGTGCCACGACCCAGCCGGTCATCCAGTTGCACCAGCTGTTCGCTGTTCTGGCGATACGCCTGGTGGGCGCGAAGCAGCGCATGGGCAAAACCCGGTGCGTTCTGGGCAATCAGCTTCAACTCCTGAAGCCCCGGTTCGTAATTCATGAACAGCGGGTCCTTCAGCGCCTCGCGCAGGGCGGAAACCAGCCGGTCGCTCTCCCCCGTCGCCAGTTCCGCTATGTCGAGCTGGAATTTTTCCACCAGCGTCACCAGAACGCTGGCCGAAACGGGGCGCTGGTTGTTTTCGATCTGGTTCAAGTAACTCGCGGAGATGCCCAGCCGTTCAGCAAATTGCGCCTGCGTGGCGCGGGCATTTTCGCGAAGGCCGCGCACCTTGCGGCCGATGAAGAGTTTTTCCGTCGCCATGTTGCAACTTTGCAAAATTAAATATTGCAAATATTTATGGCACGCATACGCGCACGATCAAGGCTTCTAGGCGAATGTTTTCTAAGCTATTGATTTTGAGGAAACGCATGGAGGAAACATGCCCGGCATTCTGGAGCAATTGGAAACGCGGCGACAAGAGGCGCGGCTGGGCGGCGGCGTCAAGCGAATCGATGCGCAGCATGCCAAGGGCAAGCTGACGGCGCGCGAGCGCATCGACGTGCTCCTGGATGAAGGTTCCTTCGAGGAATACGACATGTATGTCACCCACCGGGCGGTGGATTTCGGCATGGCGGAGCAGAAGGTAGCGGGCGACGGTGTCGTCACCGGCTGGGGCACCATCAATGGCCGGCAGGTCTATGTGTTTTCGCAGGATTTTACCGTGCTCGGCGGTTCGCTCTCGGAAACCCACGCCCAGAAAGTCTGCAAGATCATGGATATGGCGGTCCGCAACGGCGCGCCTGTTATCGGGCTCAACGACAGCGGCGGCGCGCGTATTCAGGAGGGCGTGGCTTCGCTTGGCGGTTATGCCGATGTCTTCAAACGCAATGTCGTCGCCTCCGGCGTCGTGCCGCAAATCTCTGTCATCATGGGGCCTTGTGCGGGTGGCGCCGTTTATTCGCCTGCCATGACCGATTTCATCTTCATGGTGCGCGATACCTCCTACATGTTCGTGACAGGGCCGGATGTGGTGAAGACGGTGACGAACGAGATCGTCACGGCCGAAGAACTGGGCGGGGCCTCCACCCATACCAAAAAATCCTCCGTTGCCGATGGCGCTTACGAAAACGACATCGAGACTCTGGAACATGTGCGGCTGCTTTTCGATTTCCTGCCGCTCAACAATCGCGAAAAGCCGCCGGTGCGGCCGTTCCACGACGACCCGGCGCGGCTGGAGTTGCGGCTCGATACGCTGATCCCCGACAGTTCCAACAAGCCCTATGACATGAAGGAGCTGATCCACGCGCTGGCCGACGAGGGTGATTTCTTCGAGTTGCAGGAGGCCTTTGCCCGCAACATCATCACCGGCTTCATCCGTCTCGAAGGCCAGACGGTCGGCGTCGTCGCCAACCAGCCGATGGTGCTTGCCGGCTGCCTCGATATCGACAGTTCGCGCAAGGCGGCGCGTTTCGTGCGCTTCTGTGACGCCTTCAATATTCCGCTGCTGACGCTGGTGGATGTGCCGGGTTTCCTGCCCGGTACGGCACAGGAATATGGCGGCGTCATCAAGCACGGCGCGAAACTTCTCTTCGCCTATTCGGAGGCGACGGTGCCGATGGTGACGCTGATCACCCGCAAGGCCTATGGCGGCGCTTATGACGTGATGGCCTCCAAACACATCGGCGCTGATGTGAATTACGCCTGGCCGACGGCGGAAATCGCCGTCATGGGCGCCAAGGGAGCGGCGGAAATCCTCTATCGCTCAGAGCTCTCCGATCCAGAAAAAATCGCCGCGCGAACAAGAGAATATGAGGAGCGTTTCGCCAATCCCTTCGTCGCGGCGGAGCGCGGATTTATCGATGAGGTCATCATGCCGCATTCCTCGCGCCGCCGCATCGCCCGCGCGTTTGCGTCGCTGCGCAACAAGAACGTGGAAACCCGCTGGAAGAAACACGACACCATTCCGCTCTGATCTGTTGAAGGGCTGGAAAAATGCTTCGGCCACCTTACTATATGGATGTTCAGGCGCCCGGATGTCCGGATGTCCTCCCGAAACGCACAAGGACGCATTTTCATGGCCGAAAATTCCTCTGCTGAAAACTTCCCCGCCGGATATGAACCGCCCAAGGTCTGGACCTGGGAAAAGGGTAATGGCGGCCAGTTCGCCAATATCAACCGGCCTATCGCCGGCCCGACCCATGAAAAGGAACTTCCCGTCGGCAAGCATCCGCTGCAGCTTTATTCGCTGGCGACGCCGAATGGCCAGAAGGTCACCATCATGCTGGAAGAATTGTTGGCTGCCGGCCACAAAGGCGCAGACTATGATGCGTGGCTGATCAAGATCGGCGAAGGCGACCAATTCGGTTCCGGTTTCGTCGGCGTCAATCCGAATTCCAAGATCCCGGCGCTGATGGATCATTCGACGCCTGAGCCGACGCGGGTTTTCGAAAGCGGCTCCATCCTTGTTTACCTCGCGGAAAAATTCGGCGCTTTCCTGCCAAAGGAGGGCAATGCCCGCACGCAGGCGCTGAACTGGCTGTTCTGGCAGATGGGTTCCGCCCCCTTCCTCGGCGGCGGTTTCGGCCATTTTTATGCCTATGCGCCGATCAAGATCAAATACGCGATCGACCGTTACGCTATGGAAGTCAAACGGCAGCTTGATGTGCTGGATCGTCATCTTGCTGAGAATCGTTATCTCGCCGGATCGGAATATACGATTGCCGACATGGCCGTGTGGCCGTGGTATGGCAAAATCGCGCTGGGTCAGGCCTATGGCGATGCAGGTGCTTTCCTTGAAGCCGATGGCTACAAGAACGTCATGCGCTGGACGCTGGAAATCGGCGGACGCCCTGCGGTCAAACGCGGCGTGATCGTCAACAAGACCTCCGGCGATCCGTCCGAACAATTGCATGAACGCCACGATGCCTCCGACTTCGACACGAAGACGCAGGACAAGATCGGCAAGGCATAATGAAAGACTAGAGCGCTTCTGGTTTAAATGGACCATGAAAGCGCTCTAATTATTTGAACTACGCATTGTCCGCAGGTAAAGGCGAACCCGCTTTTACTGGAAATGCTTTTCGAAGGACAAAACATGGCGAACCTGCCCGAAATGACCAAACACAAGGGGTTTCCCTCCGGCATGCCAAGCACGGGCGTCCAGTTCACCATCCGCCGCGCCAACCCCAAGGGAGTAACGCCTATCAAGATGATACCTCGCAGGGCGCGCGACGACTCCAAGGAGCATCGCATCGATGCCGCCTTTCTGCACTCGCTCTGGCACCATTTCGGTGCCGAGCCCTTCGAGCGCGGCAATCTCGATGCTGCCCGCCTCAACCTGCTTTTCGGCCGCGAGGTGGTGCCGGCGGAGAAGAATTTCGACCCTGTTTCCTACCAGGCGATGCTCGTCATAGACGAACGCGTCGCGCGGCAGAGTTTCCCGGAGTCCTTCGAGAATTTCTTCGAGATCTGAGGACTTTTTAAGGGTTTGTGCTGAGGGAAGAGGGGCAACAACCGCATGATCAAGAAAATCCTCATCGCCAATCGCGGCGAGATCGCCTGCCGGGTCATCAAGACGGCGAAGAAGATGGGCATCGCCACCGTTGCGGTTTATTCAGATGCCGATGCCAATGCGCTGCATGTGAGACAAGCAGATGAGGCCGTTCATATCGGCCCGGCCCCCTCATCGCAGTCCTATATCGTCATCGAGAAGATCTTGGAGGCGATCAAGAAGACCGGGGCGGACGCGGTCCATCCGGGCTATGGCTTCCTGTCGGAAAACGCTGCCTTTGGGCAGGCGCTGGAAAAGGCGGGTGTCGTTTTTATCGGTCCGCCCGTCGGCGCGATCGAGGCCATGGGTGACAAGATCACTTCCAAGAAACTGGCGGCGAATGCCGGCGTTTCCACCGTTCCCGGCCATATGGGGCTGATCGAGGATGCGGATGAGGCGGTCAAGATCGCGTCCCAGATCGGGTATCCCGTCATGATCAAGGCCTCTGCCGGCGGCGGTGGCAAGGGTATGCGCATCGCCTTCAACGATGCCGAAGCGCGCGAGGGTTTTCAGTCCTCCAAAAACGAAGCGAAATCCTCCTTTGGTGACGATCGCATCTTCATCGAAAAATTCGTCACCCAGCCGCGCCATATCGAAATTCAGGTGCTAGGCGACAAGCACGGCAATATCCTTTATCTCGGGGAGCGCGAATGCTCGATCCAGCGGCGCAACCAGAAAGTCATCGAGGAAGCGCCGTCGCCGTTTCTGGACGAGGTGACTCGGCATGCCATGGGCGAGCAGGCCGTGGCGCTGGCGAGAGCCGTCGGCTACCATTCGGCCGGCACGGTGGAATTCATCGTCGATGGCGACCGCAACTTTTATTTCCTTGAAATGAACACCCGTTTGCAGGTGGAGCATCCGGTGACGGAACTGGTCACGGGCATCGATCTGGTCGAGCAGATGATCCGTGTGGCCTCGGGTGAGAAACTGTCCTTAGGACAGGCGGATGTGAAGCTGAACGGTTGGGCGATCGAAAGCCGGCTTTATGCCGAAGACCCCTATCGCAACTTCCTTCCCTCCATTGGCCGGCTGACGCGTTATCGCCCGCCGCAGGAGGGTGTGCAGGAGAACGGAACGATCATCCGCAACGATACCGGTGTTTTCGAAGGCGGCGAAATTTCGATGTATTACGATCCGATGATCGCCAAGCTGTGCAGCTGGGGCAAGGATCGGGCGACAGCCATCGATGCCATGGGAGAGGCATTGGATTGTTTTGAGGTTGAAGGCATTGGCCACAATCTGCCCTTTCTCTCCGCCGTCATGCAGCACGAGCGCTTTCGCTCTGGCAGGCTGACGACTGGCTTTATTGCAGAAGAGTTTCCGGAAGGCTTTTCCGGCGTCGAGCCGGATGAGGCCGCCGCGCGCAAGCTTTCCGCTATTGCGGCCATCATCAATCAGCGCCTGCAGAACCGCGCGGTTGAAATTTCCGGTACCATCGGCAATCACCGCCGCATTGTCGGGGCTGACTGGGTGGTTTCGTTTGGCGCGTTCCGCCACGGGGTCAGCGTCGAAACCGGTGCGGATGGTACGGCGGTCCGTTTTGAGGATGGGATGGCGCTGACCATCGATACCGGCTGGCGTCCCGGCCAAAGCCTTGGCCTCTTAACGGTGGCGGGCGAGGTCATCGCCGCCAAGGTCGATCTTGCAGGGGCAGCGGTTCGCCTGCGTTGGCGCGGCATGGATGTTCTCGCCCGCGTGCGCAGCCCGCGCGTTGCGGAGCTCGCGCTGCTGATGCCGGAAAAACTGCCGCCGGATACCTCGAAACTGCTGCTCTGCCCCATGCCCGGTGTCATTACCGGTATCTCGGTGGGTGAGGGTGACGAGGTGGAGGCCGGGCAGGCGCTGGCGACGGTGGAGGCCATGAAGATGGAGAACATCCTTCGCGCGGAAAAACGCGGCCGTGTTGTGAGAGTGGCGGCAAAACCGGGCGACAGCCTCGCGGTGGACGAGGTCATTCTCGAGTTCGAGTAACGCGGCTGCCGTTTCTTCGGAACGCAAGCGGGCCGCAGCGGTTTATGGGCACGGGGTAGATCGTTCGATTTTCGTCATGATCACCCGCCAGAATGCTGAAGCGAAATGCAAAAGGGGAGAGATGCATGTCGGGTGAAAAAACGGTGCGAGATTGGCTTCACCTTGCTGAAAAGGAGCTGAAGCGCTCACCGGACACACTCGTCTGGCACACCCCCGAGGGCATCGAGGTCAAGCCGCTCTATACGGCAGACGACCTGCAACATGTTTCCCATCTTAATAGCGTGCCGGGATTCGCCCCTTTCACCCGCGGTCCGCGCGCCACCATGTATGCCGGACGGCCCTGGACCATCCGTCAATATGCCGGTTTCTCCACCGCGGAAGCCTCCAATGCCTTTTACCGCAAGGCGCTGGCCGCCGGCCAGCAGGGCGTTTCCGTCGCTTTCGATCTCGCCACCCATCGCGGTTATGATAGCGACCATCCGCGCGTGGAGGGCGATGTCGGCAAGGCGGGCGTTGCGATCGATAGTGTCGAGGACATGAAAATCCTGTTCGACGGCATCCCGCTCGAAAAGGTCTCGGTGTCCATGACGATGAATGGCGCGGTCATTCCCGTGCTTGCCAATTTCATCGTTGCGGGGGAGGAACAGGGCGTTCCGCGTGCAGCGCTCTCCGGCACCATCCAGAACGATATCCTTAAGGAGTTCATGGTCCGCAACACCTATATCTATCCGCCGGAACCCTCGATGCGGATCATTGCCGACATCATCGAATACACGGCCAAGGAGATGCCGAAATTCAACTCCATCTCCATTTCCGGCTATCACATGCAGGAGGCGGGCGCGACGCTGGTGCAGGAGCTTGCCTTCACACTCGCGGATGGCCGTGAATATGTGCGTGCGGCGTTGGCCAAGGGGCTGAATGTTGACGATTTTGCCGGCCGTCTGTCGTTCTTTTTCGCCATCGGCATGAATTTCTTCATGGAAGCGGCCAAGCTGCGCGCCGCGCGCCTGCTGTGGTCACGCATTATGGAGGAATTCAAGCCGCAAAAGGCGTCCTCGCTGATGTTGCGCACCCATTGCCAGACATCCGGCGTCTCGCTTCAGGAGCAGGACCCCTATAACAACATCGTCCGCACCGCCTTTGAGGCCATGTCCGCCGTGCTCGGCGGCACGCAATCACTGCACACCAATTCGTTTGATGAGGCCATTGCCCTGCCGACGGAATTTTCCGCCCGTATTGCCCGCAACACGCAGCTTATCCTCCAGCATGAGACCGGCGTCACCAGGGTCGTTGATCCTTTGGCGGGTTCCTATTATGTCGAAAGCCTGACGAATGAGCTGGCCGAGAAGGCCTGGGCGTTGATCGAGGAGGTCGAGACGCTTGGCGGCATGACCAAGGCGGTGGCGGAGGGCTTGCCAAAGCGGCTGATCGAAGAGGCGGCGACACGCCGGCAGGCGGCGGTGGACAAGGGCGAGGAGGTGATCGTTGGCGTCAACCGTTACAGGCTGGAAACGGAAGAGGATATCGATGTTCTCGATATCGATAACGCGGCGGTGCGTGCGGCACAGATCCGCCGCATCGAGGACACGCGCCGTCGCCGCGATGGTAAGGACGTGACCGCCGCTTTGCAGGCGCTCTCGGAGGTGGCTCGCAGCGGCAAGGGTAATATTCTCGAAGCCGCCGTTGTCGCGGCCCGTTCACGCGCCACGGTGGGAGAAATTTCCGATGCGTTGCGCGTGGCCTTCGGCGACCACGCCGCCGTGCCTGAGGTGGTGAGCGATATCTACGGCGAGGCCTACAAGGATGAACCGGAGCTGGCCACGCTTGCCGCCCGGCTCTCCGGAGTTGCCGAAAGGATCGGCACCAAACCGCGTATCATGGTCGCCAAGCTCGGTCAGGATGGGCATGATCGCGGCGCAAAGGTCATTGCGTCTGCCTTTGGCGATATCGGTTTCGACGTGCTGGCCGGTCCCCTGTTCCAGACGCCGGTGGAGGCAGCCGAGCTTGCCGTTGAGAACAAGGTGCATGTGGTCGGCATGTCGTCGCTCGCCGCAGGACACAAGACGCTTGCGCCGCAGCTGGTCGAGGCATTGAAACAGAAGGGCGCAGAAGACATCATCGTTGTTGTCGGAGGGGTCATTCCGCGCCAGGATTATCAGTTCCTGCTCGACCACGGCGTCTCGGCCATCTTCGGCCCCGGCACCAATGTCATGGATGCGGCCAACAAGGTGCTCGACCTGCTCGAGGGCATCAGGCGAAATGCGTGAGGGGCGGGCGAGCATGTTCGGAAGATTGAACCACGTTGCCCTTGCGGTGCCTGATCTCAGTGCCGCCGTTTCGCGATACCGGGCGCTCGGCGCACGGGTTTCGGAGCCGCAATCGCTGCCGGAACATGGTGTGACGGTGGTGTTCATTCAGGCTGATAATACCAAGATCGAACTTCTTCACCCGCTGGGGGAAAACTCGCCGATATCAGCTTTTCTCGAACGCAATCCGGGCGGCGGCACCCATCATCTCTGCTTCGAGGTGCCGGATATTCTGGCGGCGCGCGACAACCTCATTCAAAAAGGCGTCCGTATTCTCGGCGATGGCACGCCAAAGATCGGCGCGCACGGCAATCCCGTTCTTTTCCTGCATCCGAAGGATATGGGCGGGGTGCTTTACGAGCTCGAGCAGGTTTCTCAGACACACGGCTGAAGCATAAATCTCGTAGGAAGCTTACTCTCTGAAGCGACGCTCACGGGGGTGCATTCACTTGCGCCTTCATGGTTCGTTTGTTTTCTTTTGACATTCGTTTTATTTTCGTTTTTATAGAATTGTCTTTCCATAAAGGGTTTTTCCCTTGCATTGTCGCGGAGGCTCCATGTCCGGCGAAAACATTTTTGATCTTTTTGTCATTGGCGGCGGCATTAATGGCTGCGGCATTGCCCGCGATGCGGTGGGCAGAGGGTATTCCGTGGTGCTTGCGGAAAAGGGCGACTTTGCATCCGGCACGTCTTCTGCCGCCACCAAGCTCATTCATGGTGGCTTGCGTTATCTCGAACATTACGAATTCCGCCTGGTGCGCGAGGCGCTGATGGAGCGGGAAATCCTGTGGGCCATGGCGCCGCATGTCATCTGGCCTATGCGTTTTGTTCTGCCCATGCAGAAGGGCGGCGTGCGTCCATCATGGATGGTCCGGCTTGGCCTGTTTCTTTATGATAATCTCGGCGGCCGAAAGCTCTTGCCGCCGACGCGCACGCTCGATCTTCGCAAGGATCCGGCTGGCAAGCCGCTGAAGCCTGTTTTCGCCAAGGCTTTCGAATATTCCGACGGCTGGGTGGATGATGCCCGTTTCGTCGTTCTCAACGCACGCGATGCGGCTAATCGCGGCGCAACGATCATGACCCGCACGCGGGTCGTTTCGGCGCGGCGTGACGGCAGGCTTTGGCTCATCGAGACACTGGACGAAAAAACCGGCCGGGCGGCCACACACAGGGCTCGCATGCTGGTCAATGCGGCCGGCCCCTGGGTGGATAATGTGCTGTCCGGTGTCTTCGGGCGCAACGATGTCCACAATGTCCGCCTTGTGCAGGGCAGCCATATCATCGTGCGCCGGAAGTTTTCCGATCCGCGCGCCTATTTCTTCCAGAACCCTGATAACCGCATCATCTTCGCCATCCCCTATGAGCGGGATTTCACGCTGATCGGCACCACGGATCGCGACTACAAGGGCGATCCGGCCAAGGTGCGTATTTCCGAAGAAGAGATTTCCTATCTCTGCAATGCGGCCAGCGACTATTTCAGCGAGCCAGTGCGCCCGGAAGATATCGTCTGGACCTATTCCGGCGTGCGACCGCTCTTTGACGATGGCGCCTCGAAAGCGCAGGAAGCCACCCGCGATTACGTGCTGAAGGTGGAGGAGGCAGAGGGCGAAGCGCCGCTCCTCAACATCTTCGGCGGCAAGCTAACCACCTATCGGCGGCTGGCGGAACATGCGCTGGAAAAAATCGGTGCCGCAATCGGTGAAAAGGGCAAGCCTTGGACAGCGGGCTCCCACCTGCCGGGCGGCGATTTCGGTGTGCAGCGATTTGACGCGCAAGTGAAGACGCTGCTCTCGCGTTATTCCTTCCTGGATGAACGCCATGCCGAACGGCTCGTCAAAAACTACGGCACGAAGGCAGCGGACTTGCTCGGATCCGCCACAGATGTTTCCGGCCTCGGCCGGCATTTTGGCGGCACGCTTTACGAGTGCGAAGTGCGCTGGCTCGTGGAGAATGAATGGGCCTTTTCGGCCGAGGATATTCTCTGGCGGCGCACTAAACAGGGCCTGCGGCTGAGCAGGGACGAGGCTACCGCTCTGGATGAATTCGTTTCCACGCTGAGTGGTGTCAAGGAAAAGGGCGAAGCCGTGACGGAGCAGGCCTAAGCTTTTACGAGTTGTCCCGTCCGTTCCCCGAACTCTTCGCCGGTTTCTGGGGGCCATCAGCGCTCAATATATAGTCGTCGGCGGCGGACAGAGCGTGTTCCATATGCCCTTCGAACACCAGTTCCGGTTCGTTGGGCGCGATGCCGATTTTTGGCATTCCGCCGAAGCGTACCGACTGCGATTGCGCAAGGCCATCGTGAAGGCCGCTTTCCAGGAGATCGAAATAACGTGTGCCGGGTCCGGTAATGAAAACCGGCATATGGCCGTGCAGGCTGAAAAGGCGCGAAAGGCCGTTGCCCAGTGCAAGCCCGGCCGTGCGGAAGGCGAAACGTGCCATGCGTGCACCGGCGCGGGCGGAGGCGGCGATCTTGTCCACCTCGGCGATCGGTACGAATTTTGCGGGCTCCGCCTGCGGCGGGGCTTCGAAAGCCGAGCGCAGGATCGCGTAGAAGCCCGAATAGGCCTCGATACAGCCTCTGGTGCCGCAGCGGCACAAAGCGCCATCGGCAAGGTGCAGCATATGGCCGAAATTGGGGGCGCTAACCTCTATCCCGCCACCCGCGGCGCGGGCAATGCCGAGGCCAATGCTGTGGCCGAGCGACAGGGTGACAAGTGCCTCCGGTTTCGGGCCGTCCTTTGCCTGCTCCTGCATCCAGATGGCTTTTGCGGCCAGAAGCGTTTCGTTGTTCAGCGTCACGCGGATGCGGCCGTCCTGAGAAATGAGCTGCTGGAAATCTATCTTTTCGGTGCCGAGCACCGGCGACCAGACGAGCACCGCCGCTGCCGCGTCCACAAGCCCCTTGCTGCTGATCGACACCTGAAGAATGTCGTGCCGGTCGATGCGCGAACGGTCCGCAAGCCGTGCAAGGCCAGAGAGGATCGAGCCGCCGAATGACCCTTTTTCAGCCGTGATCCTCTGCTCGGTGAAGCGGTCCACCAGCTTGCCGGCATAGTCGACCAACGAATATTGCACGCTGTCGGACGAAATGATGACGATGGCGACGTGGCAGAAAGCACCATCAGGCCCAAAGAGGATGCGCGGCCGCCCGCGCCCGGCGGCGGCTAGCTGCTCTTTGCGCAGGATTAGGCCGGCCCGCTCGAGTTCCGTGGTGATTGCGGAAACGGTGGCGGAGGCAAGCCCGGTGAAGGAGGACATGTCCGTATGGGATAGGCTGCCGTGAAGGCGCAGCGCCGCCATCACCGACAGGCTGTTTTTCTGGCGCACCAGTTCCGTGCTTGCGATGGCGGACATGGGCTGGGGCATGCTCCCTGGACGGCTTTTTTCCTGTCGTGTTTATCCCCTCTGATGGCGCATGCCACGGAAAGGATCAAGGCACCCGGATGCTGCCCGCAGCCGTTGTTGACAGCATAAGGAATCTCTGACATTAATTTTCTCGACTGTCGAGAAAATTGTGAAATCACAGGGCCCGACAGCTTTTTCCGGGCGTTTTCCCTGCATGGAGGTGCAGGCTTCGCCCTTACCGGGAGGACATCATGAATTCTTTTGCCAAGCTTTTGGCGGGTACGGCCGTACTCGTTTCCCTGCACACCGCAGCCATTGCTGCTGATCTCGTCGTTGGCGTTTCCTGGTCGAATTTCCAGGAAGAACGCTGGAAGACGGATGAGGCAGCCATCAAGTCGGCGCTCGACAAGGCCGGTGCGAAATATATTTCCGCCGATGCGCAGTCGTCCGCCGCAAAACAGCTGACCGACGTGGAATCGCTGATTTCCCAGGGCGCCAATGCGCTGATCATCCTGGCGCAGGACAGCGACGCGATTGGCCCTGCTGTTGAAAAGGCTGTTGCAGAGGGTATTCCGGTCGTTGGTTATGACCGCCTGATCGAAAACAAGAACGCCTTCTACATCACCTTCGACAATAAGGAAGTCGGTCGCCTGCAGGCTGCCGAAGTCTTCAAGGTCAAGCCGGAAGGCAATTACGTCTTCATCAAGGGTTCGTCTTCCGATCCGAATGCCGACTTCCTTTTTGCCGGTCAGCAGGAAGTGCTGAAGAAGGCAATCGACGCCGGCAACATCAAGAATGTCGGCGAAGCCTATACCGATGGCTGGAAGCCGGAAAATGCCCAGAAGAACATGGA
>JAEXMK010000174.1 GCA_023444445.1 Pseudomonadota bacterium
ATGCTGAGTTCCGGGCCGGTGTGCGACGAGGTTCTGCTCGGTGCCTCGGGTGTCGTTTCCAACATGAAGCCCGGTGCTATTCTGCTGCTGATGAGTTCCATCCCGGTCGACAGCGCACGGGAACAGGCGGAGGTGGCCAAGGCTTATGGCATCGCTTATGTCGACGCACCGGTCTCTGGCGGCGAAAAAGGGGCGATTGCGGGAACGCTCGCCATCATGGCCGGCGGCGAACAGCAGGATGTGGATGCGCTGCGGCCACTCCTCAATTGCCTCGGCCGCGTTACCCATGTCGGTCCGGTGGGCTGCGGCTCATTGGCCAAGCTTGCCAACCAGTTGATCGTCGCCTCGACAATCTGCGCCGTTGCGGAAGCTTTGACGCTGGTTGAAGCGGGGGGAGCTGACCCGGCACAGGTGCGCGAGGCCCTGCTTGGTGGTTTTGCCGAGTCCACCGTTTTCCGCCAGCACGGCAAGCGCATGGTGGAAGGCGATTTCCGCCCCGGCGGGCCGGCGAAATATCAGGTGAAGGATACGTCCACGGCCCTAGCTTTCGCCAAGAGCCGTGGCCTGAATTTGCCGGTCGGCGAGGAGGTTGACCGGCTGTTCCGCTCCATGGTCGAGCATGGCGCAGGCGAGCTTGATCACAGCGGTGTGATCCTTGAGATTAAGCGCATGAATGCGTTCGGAGGAACGCTCGAAACTGTTTAGAGACAACAACGGGAGGAACACATGAAAATTTCAAAACTTTACGGGCTGGCTCTAGCTGCCACCATGCTGGTTGCATCAATTGTGAAGGCGGAAACGCTCACGCTTTCGACGCCGGATCCGGACAATTCCGAAATTACGCTCGCCGCCAACAAGTTCGCCGAGCTGGTCTCCGCCAAGACGAATGGCGAAGTCACCGTCAAGGTCTTCGCGAACGGCTCGCTTTACGGCGGCGATCCATCGGGCGCCGTGAAGCAGTTAGCGGGTGGATCGCTCGACATGCTGCTTTTGGCAACATCGCTATATGCGAATTTCGACCCGCGTTTTTCCGCGATTTCCATTCCCTATCTTTTTGACGATGAAGAACAGCTTCGAACCTTTCTGGAAGGTGAGCAGGGCAAGGAGCTGATTGCTGGGTTGGAAAAGATCGGCATCAAGGCGGTCGATCTCTGGCCGCGCCCCTTCCGCCAGATGACCAATTCCAAGCGCCCCATAACCTCTCCAGATGATCTGCGCGGATTGAAGTTCCGGGTGCCGAACAATCCGCTGTGGGTGGAATTCTTCAAGAAGATGGGGGCCGCACCGACTCCGCTCGCTTTTGCCGAGGTCTATAATGCCCTGCAGCTGAAAGTTGTCGATGGCCAGGAAAACCCGATCAATGTGCCGCTATCTGCAAAATTCTACGAGGTTCAAAAATACGTCTCGATCACCAATCACATGGGGGACGGCTGGGTTCTGGGCATCAGCCCCGCCAAGTTCAATGCCCTGAGCGATGCGCACAAGGCAGCCGTTGAGGAGGCGGCGAAGGAAGCGGAAGTGTGGAAGGTGCAGAACGACGCCTCGAGCGCGGAAGCGACGATCGCCGAACTGCAGAAACACGGGATGGAGATCAATCGCCTGACGCCCGAGCAGCAGAAGGCTTTTGTGGAGGTGTCCAAGGGCCTCTATCCCGTTTTTGCCGGGCTGGTGAAGGATCAGGCTTTCTTCGACAAGACGATTGCCGCTGTCGGCAAGAAATAAGGCAATGAGGTCTTCCGGATCGGCGCGCAGCCGGTCCGGTCGGGAGGACAGGTATATGGACGAAACGTCATCATTTCTCGGCAGGGTCATCAGATTGGCGACCGACGTGCTGGCCGGTCTGGCCGCTGTCGGGGTTCTGACCGTCGTGCTTTTGCAGGTGTCGACCCGAATGTGGGGCACTCCGGCCTCGTGGACCGAGGAGGCGACACGGTATCTTTTCATATGGATGGTATTTCTGGGAGTGGCGGGCAGCTTCCGCACCGCCGACATGGCGCGGGTAACGGTTTTCATCGCGCTGATGCCGGCCTTTGTGCGGCGTCTTTCCCTACCCATCTACATTGTCTCGTCGGTCGCCTTTTTCGGTCTGATGATTTCTACGGGGTGGACGCTGGTGCGCCAGCAATATGCCATGAATGAAACCGCCGCGACGCTTGCCGTGCCCATGTGGATGATCGGCATCATCATCCCGCTCAGCGCCGCGTTGGGCATTGCCGCTATCGTGGAATCCCTGCGTCAACATCGCGACCGCATCGAGCTGCCGGAGGCGTCTCAACCTCTGCCGGAGGCCGATCTGGTTGTCGGAAATCTGGAGAAACGGCCATGAGCCTGACGCTGCTTGGACTTTTCCTTCTCATGAGCGCTTTTGGCGTTCCGCTTGCCGTTGCGCTCGGTCTTGCGAGCCTTGCCTCCATCGCGCTTTATACGTCGATGCCTATGGACCTTTTGGCGCAGACCATGTTCTCGGGCATGAATTCCTTCCTTCTGGTGGCCGTGCCGCTTTTCATTCTTGTTGGCGTTCTGATGGAGCGGGGCAAGGTCGCGGAACGACTGTTCGACTTTGCCGAGGCCATTGTCGGCTGGCTTCCCGGTGGTCTCGGCCACGTCAATGTCGCCTCGTCGGTGATTTTCGGCGGCGTTTCCGGTTCATCCGTCGCCGATATCGCCTCGATCGGAGCAATCGAGATCAAGGCCATGGAACGTCACGGTTTTCCCAAGGGTTACGCCGTCGGCCTAACGCTGTGCACGTCGACGCTTTCCTCCATCATCCCGCCGTCCATCCTCATCGTCATTGCCGGATCGGTGGCAAATGCCTCCATCGGCACCCTGCTGGTGGCCGGGCTGGTGCCGGGATTGTTCCTTGCGTTCGTTTTCATGGTTTTCAACCACATCTATGCGGTGCGCAACGGCTTCAATCCGCCGACGCCTTTTAACGTCCGGCGTGTGGTGACGACCGGTCTCGCCGCCATCCTGCCGATGCTGACGCCGGTGATCCTGCTGATCGGCATTGTCGACGGCTATTTCACGCCGACGGAAGCGGCTGGCATCGCCGTTGTCTATACGCTGTTTCTGGCCGTCATCCTATATCGCACGATCCCGTTTTCGGCGCTGCTCGGTATCTTCATTGAAACGGCGCGCACATCCGGCTCGATCCTGTTCATCGCGGCGACCGCGAAGCTGGCTGCATGGGTTTTCACCTTTGACGGCCTGCCGGCGCAGGTGGCGGTGTTCCTCGGCCATATCAGCACCGGGCCGACCATGGCGATGGTGCTTATCTTCTTTTTCCTCATCGTCGTCGGCATGTTCATGGACGCGATTGCGGCGATGTTCATCCTCATTCCGGTGCTTCTGCCGCCGGCCGTATCGCTTGGGGTTGATCCGATCCATTTCCTGATCGTCATGGTCATCACCCTGACGCTCGGGCTTGTGACGCCGCCGGTCGGTGTGTGCCTGTTCGCCGTTGCGCAAGTCGCGAAAATGTCGATCGAGGATGTCATAAAAGGCTCCCTTGCGCCAATGGCCATTCTGGTCGCTGCCATCTTCGCGCTGGTTCTGTTTCCCGATCTGACGCTTGCGCCCATCCGGCTCATGGGGCTTTACTAAGTCCACGCGAAGACGACCGAAAAATCAGACAACGCGACGGGCTTGCCAATCGTCGCGTTGTTTTCGCATCCACTCCAGGAACAGTGTCACTTTTCTCTGCCGTAGATGGGAATGCGGGCAGACGATCCATTGGGTGATGAGCTTGATACGTGGCGCGTCGATTACGGGACAAACAAGCGCTCCAGTGCCAAGTTCCCGTTCCATCATCAGCGTGCTTTCCAATGCCACACCCAGGCCGCCAGCCGCCGCATCAATTGCCATATGGCTACGGTCGAACAGGACACGCCGCCATCTCTTGTCGGAGTTCACGCCCGCCATCGGAAACCAGTGCGTCCACTGCGCCTGTGCCTTAACAGAATGAATGAGCCGCAGATCCAGCAGATCGGCGGCCTGAAGGCTTCCGGCGACGGCGTAATCTGGGGATGACACCGGCAGGAATTCCTCGTCCACCAGCCCTTCAACGAAGAGGCCCGGCCAGCGGCCATCGCCATGGCGCAGCTCTATATCGACGAGTTCCTGCGAAAAATCGGTTGGCTCGTTGGTGCCGTCGAGGCGCACTTCTAGTTCGGGATGCTCCTCCAGAAACGAGCCGAGGCGCGGCAGCAGCCATTTGTTGGAAATGGTCGGCGTCGCCCGGATCGTCAGCGTGGTGACCGAGCGGAAGCCGCGAATACTGTCGGTGGCGTCCGATATCTGCTCGATCTGGGCGGTGATCATCGAGAAATAGCGCTCGCCCGCTTCCGTCAATGTCACCTTGCGGCCGGTCCGCGCCATCAGGGTCGTGCCGAGCTGGCCTTCCAGCAGCTGGATCTGCTGGGAAACGGCCGAAGGGGTGACGCTCAGTTCCTCCGCCGCCCGCGAAATGCTGCCCGCCCTTGCCGCGGCGTGGAAGACGAGGATCGATTTTATCGGTATCTGCATGGGTGGGACTTTGCTCAACGAAATACGGCGGTCACCTGAGTATCACAGGTGACCGCCGTGATGAAAAGCGTTGAACGCTAAGCTTTTAGCGGTGGCTCGGCAGTTTCGGCAGGAAAACCGTGAGCAGGCCGAGCAGCGGCATATAGGAGCAGATGCGGTAGACGAACTCGATGCCTTCCTTATCCGCATAGACACCCAGAACCGCAGCCCCGATGCCGCCGAAGCCGAAAGCGAAACCGAAGAACATGCCGGCAATCAGGCCCACACGTCCCGGCACCAGTTCCTGCGCAAACACAACGATGGCCGAGAAGGCGGAAGAGAAGACGAAGCCGATGACGACGACGAGAACCGCCGTCCAGAACAGGTTGGCATAGGGCAGCATCAGCGCGAAGGGAATGACGCCGAGGATCGAGAACCAGATGACGACGCGCGAGCCGAAGCGGTCACCGATCGGGCCGCCGAAGAACACGCCCAGTGCCGAAGCGCCGAGGAAAAGGAACAGCAGAACCTGCGCGTCCTGTACGCCAAGGCCGAACTTGTCGATGGTGTAGAAGGTGAAGTAACTGGACAGGCTGGCGAGATAGGCGTTCTTGGTGGCGGTCAGAACCACCAGCACCAGAAGCGTCATGATGACAGTGCCGCGGGCGAGGGGAAGGGTGCGGCTGGCCGGTGCCTTGCCGACCGTTGCGCGGCGGTGGCGGGTGTACCAGACGCCGACCCAGGACAGCACGCCAAAACCGACGAGCGCGATCAGCGAGAACCAGCTGAGGCTCGCCTGACCGAGCGGGATGACGATAAAGGCGGGGAGCAGCGGGCCGATGGCCGTGCCGGTATTGCCGCCCACCTGGAAGAAGGATTGCGCCAGACCGTGACGGCCGCCGGATGCCAGACGGGCAACGCGGGAGGCTTCCGGATGGAAGATTGCCGAGCCGATGCCGATAAGGCAGGCGCCGATCACCAGAACCTCGAAACTATGGGCAAAAGCGAGCGTGATGAGGCCGGCGCAGGTGGACAGCATGGCGACAGGCAGGGAAAACGGCATGGGCCAGCGATCCGTCACCATGCCGACGACCGGCTGCAGCAGCGATGCGGTAACCTGAAAGGCGAAGGTGAGCAGGCCGATTTGTACGAAATCAAGCGCGTAATTGGCTTTCAGCAATGGGTAAAGCGACGTCAGCAGCGATTGCATGATGTCGTTCAGCATATGGCAGAAGCTGGCGGCTGCGATGATTGAGAACGCCGTGCGTTGCGGGTTGAACCCGGTGCTGGTGACGGTGGCCATGGTAAATCCTTTCCAGATTCCCACTCATCTGGCGGGAAACATGTCTTTCTTTCTTCCCGCTTTTATTCATATTGTTTCTGGCCTGCATTTGTGTTCTGGACGATTTTCTTTGTGAGTGGGCCAAATGGCAAAAATCAAATTGCGCCAGCCGCTGGGCGTCAGCCTGGACGAGCATGAGCGCAGCCTGAAATTGATCGACGGCACCAACGAGCCGGTGCTGGCGCTTCATCGTACCTATCCCGCGGGCCATCGAACGCCGCCGCACAGCCATAGCCGGGTGCAGATATGGTGCGCGCGTCAGGGCGTGGTGCTGGTCAGCACGGCTGACGGGCGCTGGATGATACCGCCCGGTCATGGGTTGCTTATTCCCGCCGGGCTGCAGCATGAGGCCGAGATCATCTCCGCGGTAGAGATGCACTCGATCTACGTTCATCCCGATCTGTTCCAGGCAGAGACTCCCCGGGTGGTGGAAGTAACGGAACTGGCCGCCAGCCTCATTTCGGAATTGCTGGCCGAGGAACAGCAGCCCTCAGCGTTTCATCGCCAGGGTCTGGTGCGTGGTCTTCTGCTCGATGAAGTGAACCGACTGCCGGAACGACCGCTCGGCCTGCCTTTTCCAGACAATCAGCGGCTGGCTGCGCTCTGCCGTGATTTTCTTAGAAAGCCCATGGCAAGGGTGGAGATCGATGACTGGGCCGCGGCCATGGGCATCAGCCGCCGCTCGTTCACGCGGCTCTTCCGCCGCGAACTGGGCGTCAGTTTCGTCACCTGGCGCCAGCAGGCCTGCATCTTCGCTTCCCTGCCAAGACTGGCGGCGGGCGAGGCGGTGACCAATGTAGCGCTGGATGCCGGTTATGAAAACATACCGGCTTTCACCACCATGTTCCGGCGAATGCTGGGCAGTTCACCAAGGGCCTATCGGCAGGCGGCGCGGCAGCGCGGGGGAGCTTTTTCCGACTTGGACGATATAGGAGACTAGGCTTAACGCTCCTCATCCCTGTGCTTGTCACAGGGATCCAGCCAGCCCAAGTCTTTGGGCTGAAAAGAGTCTTTACCGCCGCGCAGACGCGCGTCGGCTGGATTCCTGTGACAAGCACAGGAATGAGGGGTGGAGATAGGACGCGTCGGCACTAGGCACGTTGCTACGGTAACGGCTGCGTCGGAATACCCTAAGCCGCAGTCGCCCGCATGTCGCGGCGGAAATCGGAAGGCGACATGCCTGATATCTGGCGGAACGCCTTGTTGAAGGCGCTGACGGAACCGAATCCGCTTTCCATGGCGATCTGCAGGATATTGTCGTTGCCGGTCATCAGCATCGCCTGCGCGCGGGAAAGCCGAAGCAGCGTCAGATATTTGATCAGCGTCATGCCGGTGGATTTGCGGAACAGGTTCATCGCATATTTCGGATGCAGCGAGGCGGCGCGGGCAATTTCAGTCGCGTCGATGTCGTCAAGAAAATTGGCGGCAATAAAATCGCACATGCGCACGACGCTGATCGACGGGGCCGTATCCTCTCCCGCCCGGCCGGGTTTTTCATCGGTCAGGGATGAAATGACGGAGTAGGGTTCGAGGAACATCCGCTCCACCCGCAACAGCAATTCCTCCACCGCATGTTGCGCTTTCGCCGGATCGCCTGACGTAACGTATCGGAACCAGCGCCCGAAATTTTCCCGGTCGGCAGCGTCGGTTACGCCGCTCACCATCGTCGCACCGCTCATGAGTAGACTGGATACAGGTGCCGGCAGCCGCATGCGAAAAAAGTGCACCAGTGGCAGATGCGCACCGGCATAAAGGGAATCGTCGGAGGAGCGATCCATCTGGTGCGGCTGGCCACCCCAGAAGATGCACATCTGGCCAGCCTCGAGCGAAAGGTCGTGATCGCCCATGCGGTAATGCACCGATCCCGACATCACATAATTCACCTCCACCTGCGCGTGCCAATGGGGACGCAGCATGATTGGCGGATGATTGTGGAACAGCTGAAGCGTTGTCGGCATGCCTTCGATGCTGCTGGCGCCCGGTTGGTAGAAGGCTCTTTCCGCAATCTTACTTTCCGACAAATCGATATTCCCTTTGTACGAGACAGATTTTTCGCCGCCACTAATGTGCCTCTGTTCGCTGAAGAACGGCAATTGAAAAAGGGAGGTTTTCAATGTGCTTTAAATTTCTAGGCGTGTCTACGGCTATGCTGCTTCTCGCAGCCCCGGCATTCGCGCAATCCGAGACGGTCACCATCTGGAGCTGGAACGTCGCGGCTTCCGCGCTGAAATCCACGGTAGAGGGCTTCAACAAGCAGAATCCCGATATCAAGATTGTCGTTGAAGACCTTGGAAACAATCAGGTTTTTGACAAGACGCTGGCTGCCTGCGCAGCCGGGGGCGATGGTCTTCCTGATATCGTCACCATTGAAAACTTCGAGGCGGAACTGTTCTGGAGCCGTTTTCCCGATTGTTTTGCCAATCTGACCGAGCTTGGCTATACGCCTGAGAAACAGGCGCTTTTTCCTGATTTCAAGCGCACGGAACTGGAGGTTGACGGTGTCGCCTATGCGGTACCGTGGGATTCCGGTCCGGTGGCGGTATTTTATCGCCGCGACTTCTATGAGAAGGCAGGCGTCGATCCGGCCACCATTAAAAGCTGGGATGATTTCATCGCCGCCGGCAAGAAGGTCATGGCCGCCAATCCCGGCACCGTCATGGCGCAGGCCGATTTCAACGGCGATAGCGAATGGTTTCGCATGATCGCCAATGAGCAGGGATGCGGTTACTTTTCGACCGATGGCCAGAATATCACCATCAACCAGCCTGCCTGTGTCGCGACCCTAGAAAAGGTCAAGGACATGAAGGACGCCGGCATCATCACGGCGGCGATCTGGGATGAGAAAATCCAGGCCAATACCGCCGGCAAGGCCGCAAGCCAGATGTATGGTGCTTGGTATGAAGGCACGGTTCGTTCCGGCTCGCCCGATCTCGCGGGCAAGTGGGGCGTCTATCTAATGCCGAGCCTGACGGCGGATGGTCCGCATGCGGCCAATCTCGGCGGCTCGTCGCTGGCGATCAGTTCGACGTCCGAGCACAAGGAAGCCGCATGGAAATACATCGATTACGCGCTGACCACCAATGAAGGCCAAGTGACGATGCTGAAATCCTTCGGCCTCGTTCCTTCGCTGCTTTCATCCATCGACGATCCTTTCGTCAAGGAAAAGCAGGCCTATTGGGGCGGGCAGGCGGTGTGGACCGATATTCTCGCCACCCTGCCGAAGATCGTGCCGAGCCGAGGCACGGCGTTCCAGTCAGATGCGGATGCGATCTACAAGGCGACGCAGACGAAGTATTTCGCAGGTGGCTATCCCGATGCGAAAGCGGCGCTCGATGATGCGGCCAAGCAGATCGAAACGGCGACGGGGCTGCCGGTCGCGCAATAGGCGGTTTGGAAACCGAGCGGGTGCCACAAATTCCTCTCCCCGAGGGGGAGAAGTCCGCGGCAGCGGGATGAGGGGGCGAGGGTCGAGATAGACCGATAGCTAGCCCCCTCATCCGACCCTTCGGGCCACCTTCTCCCCCTTGGGGAGAAGAAATAGGCTGCACCGCCGTGCAATGGCCTCGCCCTCAAACGGGGGCAGGCCTCCAAGCTTTTCCATTTATCCGGCCATCGTCCGGCATATGGAGGTCGTCATGCCGTCCAGGAACAGGATCGCTTATGCGTTCCTTGCGCCCTATCTCCTGATTTTCGCCACCTTCTGGGTCTGGCCGATCATCAGCTCGTTCATGCTGTCGTTTCAGAACACGCGGGTCAATCCGTGGCGATTTGCGCCTTCCATGAACTGGGGGCGGCTCGTTTCCGATCCGGCCTTTTATAATGCGCTTTATAATACGCTGATCATTCTGGTCATTCAGGTGCCGGTGATGATTGCGCTTGCCACCGTCATGGCGGTGCTGCTGAACTCGCCGCTCCTGAAGGCGCGGCCGCTTTATCGTTTTGCCTTTTTTGCGCCTGTCGTCGTTGGCGAGGTGGCCTATGCGGCCGTCTTCCGGCTGATGTTCAGCGCCGATTTCGGCATCATCAACAAGCTCATCACGTCAGTCGGCCTTTCGCCCATCTCGTGGTTCGACAATGCCAATGCGGCCATGGCGCTGGTCATCATTGCGGTGACCTGGCGCTGGGCGGGGTATAACGCCATCATCATCCTGGCCGGGCTGCAATCGATCCCCGGCGATGTCTATGAGGCGGCGACGCTGGACAAGGTCAGCAAGCGGCAGCAGTTCTTTTACATCACCCTGCCGCTCCTCAAACCCATCATCCTGTTCTGCGTTGTCCTGTCGGTCATCGGCACCATGCAGCTGTTTGCCGAACCCTTCCTCATCACCAACAGGGGCGGGCCGGGCGGCGGCACGGAGACGCTGGGGCTGTTCCTTTATCGCCAGGGCTTCACTTCGCTCAATTTCGGTTATGCCTCGGCCATTGCCTACACCATGGCGGCGCTCGCCATCGCCATTTCACTGCTCAATCTCTGGGTCGGGAGGGAGCCGAAATGAGATCGAAATCGAGATCGCTTTTCTGGCAGAAGATCGCGCTGCACGCGGTGCTGACACCGCTTGCCATCATCTGGCTGTTTCCGCTGTGGATCATGTTCGTGTTTTCGACAATGCCGGATTACGGCATCTTCAGCCCCGATATCGTTCTGGTGCCGTCCACCAATTTCATCGAGAATTTTAACAACCTGCAGGCGGATACTGATTTCCTGCGGGCCATGTTCATCTCTATTATCGTCGCGGTCATCTATACGGTTCTTTCGGTGTTCCTGACATCGATGGCGGGCTGGGCGCTGGCGCGCTACCGCTTCGCCGGGCGCAGGGTGGTGATTGCCATCATTCTCGGCACCATCACTTTGCCTTTTGCCGTCGTCGTCATTCCGCAATTCATCATGGTGGCGCGGGAGTTCAAGCTCGCCAACACCTGGGTGGCGCTCATCGTGCCGCCGCTGTTCAACTCGCTCGGCGTGCTGTTCATGCGGCAATCCTTCTCGATGATGCCGACGGAGCTTTTCGATGCCGCGCGGGTGGAAGGCGTCAAGGAATGGCAGATCTTTCTGCGCATCGCCCTGCCTTTGGCGCGCGCCACCATGGCGGCGCTCTCCATCATTCTCTTCCTGGCCTCGTGGAACAACTACCTCTGGCCGCTTCTCATCAATTCCCGCCCAGGAATGATGACCGCGCCCGTGGCGCTTGGCACCCTGATCGGGCTTACCAAGGTGTCATGGGGCGGCATCATGGCCGGCGCGGTGCTGCTCACCGCGCCCATCCTCGTGGTCTTCGTGGTTCTGCAACGTCACTTCATCGCCGGCATTTCTGCCGGGGCAGTCAAGTAAGAGGAGGCCGCATGGCGGAACTTTCGCTCAACAACGTGGTCAAGCGTTACGGCGCGCTCGAAGTCATCCATGGCGCCAATCTGGAGGTGAAGGACGGCGAGTTTGTCGTTTTCGTAGGTCCCTCCGGCTGTGGCAAATCCACGCTGCTCAGAATGATCGCCGGGCTGGAAGACATCTCCGGCGGCGATATCGTGATTGGTGGCAGAACGGTCAGCGATGCCGATCCCGCGGATCGCGGCATTGCCATGGTGTTCCAGTCCTATGCGCTTTATCCGCACATGACGGTGGCCGAAAACCTCTCCTTTGGCCTCAGGATGAATGGTAACCCCAAGGCCGATACGGAAAAGCGCGTCAGCCGCGCCGCCGAAATCCTGCAGATCAACGAACTGATGGATCGCCGGCCGAAACAGCTTTCCGGCGGCCAGCGGCAGCGCGTTGCCATCGGCCGCGCCATCGTCCGCGAACCGCAGGTCTTCCTGTTCGACGAGCCGCTATCCAATCTCGATGCGGAATTGCGTGTGCAGATGCGCGTGGAAATTTCGCGCCTGCACAAGCAGCTCGGCACCACGATGATCTATGTGACGCATGACCAGACCGAAGCGATGACGCTGGCCGACAAGATCGTCGTGCTGCGGGCAGGCAATATCGAGCAGGTCGGCGCGCCGCTCGATCTCTATGACGATCCCGCCAACCGCTTCGTTGCCGGTTTCGTCGGCTCGCCGAAGATGAACTTTCTCGACTCCACCGTCGTCGGCAGCGGGGTCGACAGCGTCACGCTCGCTCTCGACAGCGATCCTGCGGTGCGGCTGACTTTGCCGATAAAGGAACGCGTCGACGAGGGCGCCAAGGTCTCGCTCGGTATCCGGCCGGAGCATTTTGCCGACACGGGAGGGGGCGATGCCGATCTCACCGTGCATGTCGATGTCGCCGAACATCTCGGCAATACCAGCTATGTCTATGCTCGAACCGAAGGCGATGAGCAGCTCATCATCGAACGGCCTGAATCGCGCGATGTCGGCAATCGCGACCGGTTGACTGTCGGCCTTTCCGCCCGCCGGGCTTTCCTTTTCAACAGCAAGGGCGAACGCCTGCGCTGAACCCTTTCCCAAGCACCCAAGACTGATATGAAGGACGAGGATTTCATGACGACCGAACAACCGATCCGCTGGGGCATCATCGGCCCGGGCACCATCGCCAG
>JAEXMK010000159.1 GCA_023444445.1 Pseudomonadota bacterium
TCGTTGCATCCCACGGGCTGAAGCCCGACGAATACCAGCGTATCCTCGACCTGATCGGACGGGAGCCGAGCTTTACCGAGCTTGGCATCTTCTCGGCCATGTGGAACGAGCACTGCTCCTACAAGTCTTCCAAGAAGTGGCTGAAGACCCTGCCGACCAAGGGACCACGCGTCATCCAGGGCCCCGGTGAAAATGCCGGCGTTGTGGATATCGACGACGGCGACTGCGTCGTCTTCAAAATGGAAAGCCACAACCACCCCTCCTATATCGAGCCTTATCAGGGCGCGGCGACCGGCGTCGGCGGCATCCTGCGTGACGTCTTCACCATGGGCGCGCGCCCGATTGCCGCCATGAACGCCCTGCGTTTCGGCGCGCCCGACCACCCGAAGACCCGCCACCTCGTGGCTGGCGTCGTTGCCGGTGTCGGCGGTTACGGCAATTCCTTCGGCGTGCCGACGGTGGGCGGTGAAGTGGAATTCGATCCGCGTTATAACGGCAATATCCTTGTCAACGCCTTTGCCGCCGGTCTTGCCAAGTCCGACGCGATCTTCCTCTCGGAAGCCAAGGGCGGCGGCCTGCCGGTGGTTTATCTCGGCGCAAAGACCGGCCGCGACGGCGTCGGCGGCGCGACGATGGCATCTGCCGAATTCGATGAATCCATCGAAGAAAAGCGCCCGACCGTTCAGGTCGGCGACCCCTTCACCGAAAAGTGCCTGCTGGAAGCCTGCCTTGAACTGATGAAAACCGGTGCGGTCATCGCCATTCAGGACATGGGCGCTGCCGGCCTCACCTGCTCGGCTGTTGAAATGGGCGCCAAGGGCGATCTCGGTATCGAACTCGACCTCAATGCCGTACCGGTGCGCGAAGAGCGCATGACGGCTTACGAAATGATGCTGTCGGAAAGCCAGGAGCGCATGCTCATGGTTCTCGAGCCCTCCAAGGAAGAAGTCGCCAAGGCGATCTTCGTGAAATGGGGTCTGGACTTCGCCATTGTCGGCAAGACCACCGACGACCTTCGCTTCCGCGTCATTCACAATGGCGAGGAAGTCGCCAACCTGCCGATCAAGGAACTGGGCGATCAGGCCCCGGAATATGACCGCCCGTGGACGCCCGCGAAGGTGCCCGCCCCGCTTGCGGAAAACGACGTCCCCGCTGCTGATATCGCGGATGCGCTGGTATCGCTCGTCGGTTCGGCCAACAATTCTTCACGCCGCTGGGTCTACGAGCAGTATGACACGCTGATCCAGGGCAACTCCCTGCAGCTGCCGGGCGGCGACGCCGGTGTGGTCCGCGTCGAAGGCCATGACAAGAAGGCGCTCGCCTTCTCCTCCGACGTGACGCCGCGTTACGTCGAGGCCGACCCCTTCGAAGGCGGCAAGCAGGCGGTGGCCGAATGCTGGCGCAACATTACCGCAACCGGTGCCCTGCCGCTCGCGGCCACCGACAACCTGAATTTCGGCAACCCGGAAAAGCCTGAAATCATGAGCCAGCTGGTTCATGCCATCAAGGGCATCGGCGAAGCTTGCAGCGTGCTGGAATTCCCGATCGTTTCCGGCAACGTCTCGCTCTATAACGAAACGAACGGTCAGGCGATCCTGCCCACCCCCACCATCGGCGGCGTTGGTCTGCTGAAGGATTGGGGACGCATGGCGCGCATCCGTTTTGCTGCCGCTGACGAAGCGGTGCTGCTTGTCGGCGCTCCTGCCGGCCTCGGCACCCACATCGCCCAGTCGGTGTATATGCGTGATATCCATGGCCGTATTGACGGCCCTGCCCCGCATGTCGATCTCGCCGCTGAGAAGAAGAACGGCGATTTTGTCCGCGGCATCATCACCGATGGCCTCGCCTCGGCCGTCCACGATTGCTCGTCCGGTGGCCTCGCCCTCGCTGTTGCAGAAATGGCGATTGCCTCCGGCATCGGCGCGACCATTGACGCTGTCGAAGGCCACAACCCGGTCCTAACCTTCTATGGCGAAGACCAGGGTCGTTACGTCCTGACCGTGAAGAAAACCGATCTCGACAAGGTGCAGGCTGCCGCCAAGGCGGCAGGCGTTTCCTGCCCTGTCATCGGTGTTACCGGCGGCTCCGCTGTAAAGCTGGGCACGGCGCGCGCTGTCGAGATTAAAGAATTGCACTCGGCCTATGAATCGTGGTTCCCTCAGTTCATGGACGGCGAAACTCTAGTTGCCGCAGAATGAACTAAGGAGAAACACCATGCCCATGAAACCCGGCGACATTGAAGACATGATTAAGGCGGGGATTCCCGGGGCAAAGGTCACGATCCGCGATCTGGCCGGTGATGGCGATCATTACGCGGCGGAAGTCGTGGCAGATGCATTCAAGGGCAAGACCCGCGTGCAACAGCACCAGATGGTCTATGACGCGCTGAAGGGCAATATGGGCGGCGTTCTGCACGCCCTTGCCCTGCAGACCTCGGCGCCGGAATGATTATGGCCATGAAAGCGGTTACGGCAAGGCAGTTTCACTGTCCTGCCTAACCGCATAAAGGATCCAGACTAAATCAAAGGCCCGCGTGACAGTCTCACGCGGGCCTTTTCATATCAGGCAAGATGGCGAACGCGGCCTACAAGGCAGGTGGGCTCTGCGACTCCAGATCCGCAAAGGACGCGGCCGGCAAAGGCCCCGCCGTCAGCAGGGTAAAATCGTAACCGGATTTGCGATCCGGCCCCAGAACATATTGCCGGTGCATGCGCAGGAAATTGCGCTTGTTCTTTTTGTAGCGCTCCGGCGAAAGCGAATGCTTGAAACGGATCGGCACGATCGTTGGCTGCGGCGCGTCGCGGTGGCCCGTCAGCGTCACCGTATTGCAGCGATAAAGATGGATGGGATCGGTCAGGCACTGAATATCGAACCATGTCACCTCGGGGTGACGCGCAATGACACCAATACTCTGGCGGAGCCTGTCGGCACTCGACAGGAACGCACATTGCAGCGCTGCGCCACCCAAAGTCGTAAAAGATAGTTTCCGGCCATCCAGTGCATGCGGCTTCACTTCCAGCACGCGGCCGATGACCGCCAGCGCAAGGCTTGCGCCCATGCTGTGGGACACAACCAGAACCTCGTCCGAAGGCTGCTCCAGCGCCGTCAGGACGAGCGCCGCCTTCTCCTCGATCCAGTCACGGGCAATCGGCTCATCACGACCGACCGCAAGCGCAAACCGCCAGTCCGCGTACAGATGCAGGGTGTGAAACCGCTCCGCAAACGGCAGGAACGCCTTCACGAAAAACAGGGCGGCGGCGGGAAGGCTGATCGCGAAGAGCCAGAGCGGCAAAGCGAAAAGCCAGGGCGAAAGTGCAATCGTCGCCGCAAGCGCACCACCGACGAGCATCAGCAGGAAGGGAAAGATAAAGAACAGGCCAAAACGCCAAGCATGGCGGAAATAACGCGTCGCAGCGCCCTCACCGACAATACCAGCGCCCGCCTTGAAACCGAGCCCGATTTGCCGCCAGACCGGCGCATCCCGCAGCTGCGATATCACCGCATTATGATCATAAACGAAAACGTCGGAGCGCGTCCGCCAGTCATTCGCCGAAGCTTCGACCGCGAATGTCTCGCCCGCAGGCGCATTCTTCAGCGGCCCCACCGTATAATTCACATCCCACGTCTTGCCAGCCAGTGCCGCCGCCCGCTGATAACGCAGATGATGCGCCGCCGCATCGAGCGGATCGAACCCGGGGAAATAAAGAACAAGTCGTGACTTGACGCGCGGCATGCATAAACCTTCAGGTTGGAGATACCCGAAAGCATCGCTTGATACAGTGGGCGATGCACGTATAGTAAAAATCGCGACGGAAATATGATTTATTTATCGGTGAGGGAAATTTGTCTGGCATCGTCGATCAATTGCTCAACGGCGTCGTGAAAGGCGCTCTGGCTGAGGTGCTGACCAAGACCGGCATCCGCAAGACACGCCGCGCGCGCCGGACGAAAAGCACCGGCTCTGCGGCCGGCGGAATCCTCGGCTCGGTACTGGAAGCCGCAATCAACGCCGCCGTCAAACCGAAGCCGACAAAGAAACAGGTGAGCAAAAGACGCACCGCCGCAGCGCGTAGCCGGCAGAGATATAAATGATGGGTCGTCTCCGCCTGCTCCCCATTTTTTTACTGCTGGCGATTTCGGGACCGCTGCAAGGCACCGCAGAAGTTGACAACGGGAAAGACGTTAAGGTCCGCTTCATCGTCACGCTCGCTGGTGCTGACAGGATATCTGGCACAGCCTTCTGCAAAACCGGCAAAACTTGCCGGCTCGTAGAACAGGGAAGCCCAAAATTAATTATCGATCTTAAAGCGGGTCGCTCCTATAGCGAGATCGAAATCCAGTGCGAGAATGACTGCTCGTTTAACAGCGGCCACGAAACCGTGACATTCGAGAACAAAAAAGAACTTGATTTCTACAATGGCAAAACAGGCGCCATACTGAAGTCAGTCTGGAGGCGACGTGAGCCGATTGGAAAGATCATGCTCAACTTTTCTGATCCGTCTGGGATGACACGCTGGTAGCCCGAGCTTCGAGCTGCAATCAGCAATGCCACATCAGTGTATTTTTTACGCTTTCCGGGTGGAAATCGCGCCGCGACATGTTATTTAGAGGCTAACAGAAAGCAGCGGCCTTGAACCGCATGTGAAAGGAATAGGCCTATGAGCGGCATTCACGACATGATCGACAGCGAAGTGAAGAGCAACGATATCGTTCTTTTCATGAAGGGCACCCCGCAATTTCCGCAGTGCGGTTTTTCCGGCCAGGTGGTACAGATCCTCGATTATCTCGGCGTCGAGTACAAAGGCATCAACGTGCTTGCCGACGGCGACATCCGTCAGGGCATCAAGGACTATTCCAATTGGCCGACGATCCCGCAGCTCTACGTCAAGGGCGAATTCGTCGGCGGCTGTGACATCGTGAGAGAGATGTTCCAGTCCGGCGAACTGCAAAGCCACCTCCAAGAACAGGGTATCAGCGTCCGCGGCGCGGCCTGATTTCGGCCGGTTTAACCGGCCCACCCTGATTGTCAGAAATTTATGCCAGGCGTTGCTTCATGCAACGCCTTTGCCGTTCTTTTTGGGGCAATCCTGTGACAGAACTTTCACAATCCACCACGTCGCGCGCTGGCTCGATGGGGCGCACGGAATTCATTGCGCTGGCAGCCATGCTGATGGCAATGAATGCACTCGCAATCGACATCATGCTGCCCGGTCTTCAGGAAATCGGCGCCTCGCTGGGCGTGGAGAATGAGAACCATCGCCAGTACGTCATCTCCACCTATCTTCTCGGCTTGGGGATAGCCCAGCTCGTCTACGGACCGATCTCCGATCGCTTCGGGCGTCGCAAGCCAATGCTTTTCGGCCTTGCGATCTACATCGTTTCAGCCATCGCCGTCGTCTTCGTGCCATCCTTCTCCGGTCTGCTGGTCCTGCGCTTCATTCAGGGAATCGGCTCGGCGGCAACGCGCGTCATCACCATCTCGATCGTGCGCGATATCTACGGCGGCCGCCAGATGGCGGAAGTCATGTCGCTGATCATGATGGTCTTTATGGTCGTTCCGGTCATCGCGCCCGGCACCGGCCAGATCGTGCTTTTCTTCGGCAACTGGCACCTTATCTTCGCCTTCATGGCCGGCATTGCTGCCATCGTGACGGCCTGGATGTATTTCCGCCTGCCGGAAACGCTGCATCCGGATGATGTCAGGCCCTTCACCGCCCGCTCGGTATTCGCCGGTTTCAAGATCGTGCTCACCAACCGCATCGCGCTCTGTTACACGCTGTCGAGCACCTTCATCTTTGGCGCGCTCTTCGGCTTCATCAACTCGGCAGAGCAGGTCTATAAGGGCATCTATGGCCTTGGCGCATGGTTTGCGGCGGCGTTTGCGGGCGTGGCGTTGTTCATGGCCTTCTCGTCGTTCATCAATGCAAAGCTGGTGGGACGGTTCGGCATGCGCAAATTATCGCATGGCTCGCTGCTCGGCTTCATCGCCATCACCTTCGTCTGGCTGGTCGTGCAGGTGCTTGGGCCGGAACCGATGCCTTTTGCCATCTTCATCGTGTTCTTCGCGCTCGCAATGTTCCAGTTCGGCTGGATCGGCTCGAACTTCAACTCGCTCGCTATGGAGCCGCTCGGCCACGTCGCCGGCACGGCCTCATCCGTCATCGGCTTCATGGGAACGGTTGGCGGCTCGCTGATCGGCGCGGCTATCGGCCAAGCGTTTGACGGCACGGCTTTGCCAATGGTCGCCGGCTTCTTCGTTGTTTCCATCATCGGCCTGATCTTCGTGCTGATCGGCGAAAAAGGCATGCTGTTTCAGGCGCACAACAAGCCGACGCGGTGAGGGGCGATAGAAAAATGAAAGGGCGCGGAATTCTGTTCCGCGCCCTTTTTATTGATTGACGGTTCACGTCATACGCATTCCGTCACCCCGGACTTGATCCGGGGTCCAGCCAGCCCAAGTCTTTGGGCTGAGAAGAGTATTCCACCACGCAGACGCGCGGCTACTGGATGCCGGATCAAGTCCGGCATGACGGGCAAAAACCTTTCCGCCCTGTCCCTTACACAATACCGCTTCACACCGTAAAAATCTTCTCCCGCAGCAGTTCCCACGTCTCCTGATCCGGCGCGAGCAGCAGCCCGCCGTCCACATGGCTCGGCAGATAGGGCGAACCGTCGAGACGGGCAGCATAGGCGCCCGATTCCTGCGAGATCAACGTGCCGGCCAGGTGATCCCAGGGCATCAGCTTGTTATACATCAGGAAATGCATGTGGCCGCCGCAAAACAGGCGGTACTCATGCGCGGCGCAGCGATAGCTGGTGAAGAGCCGCACATCGGCAAGGTTTATCAAAATCTTGCGGCGCGTCTCCACGTCGAAATAGCCGGTATTGGCGATGCCGACCATCTGCGATAGTTCCGGGGCCGGCACGACCGACATTTGCGTCTGCGCGCCATCGGCACTGCACAGCCATGCGCCGGAGCCTTTTTCGGCAATCGCCCAGTCATTGCCCATCGGATCGAAGATCAGGCCGGCAACGGTCTCGCCCTTGGAGATGACGCTCATCATCACACCGAAGAGCGGCAGGCCGGAAGCGAAATTATAGGTGCCGTCGATGGGATCGACCACCACGGCCAGATCGGCATCGGCAAGTTTGCCAAGCAGCGAGGCATCCGCCGCGACCGCCTCTTCGCCGATGAACAGGGCGTCAGGCATGATTTCCTGAACGCGAGCGCGGATTAACCGCTCGGCAGCCTCGTCGGCTTCCGTTACGAGATCGATCGCCTCGGTCTTGATCCTCACGTCGCCTTCGCCCAGATTGCGGAACCGCGGCAGGATCTCCACTGCCGCCGCCTCCTGCAGCGCATTGGCGAGAGAGGCGATGTCGAGTTCGAGAGCCATGGGCGATATCCTTCTATGTGAGCATCAATCTTATAAGGCGACGATTTCCCGTCGCAGCATCTTCCAGCTCTCCCTGTCGGGAGCCGACAGGATGCCGCCCGTCGTCTGGCCGGGCCGATAGGGCGTATTGTCGAAACGGGCCGTGTAACCACCCGCCTCCTGATGAACAAGCACGCCGGCGAGATGATCCCACGGCATCAGCTTTTCATGGCCGATGAAATGCAGCTTTCCGGCCGACGCAAGCCAATATTCATGTGCCGAGCAATTGACTGAAAGCGCCATCTTTATCTTGGCCATATTGGCGGCGATGACAGGACGGCGATCCTCATGGCTATGGCCCCAAGAAAAGATACCGACCATTTCGGACAATGGCACGGGATCGGCGACCTTGAGCTTGGCGTGCGAGCCGTTCTTGCGGTGGAGATAGGCCCCCTCGCCCTTCAGCGCAACGATGGTATCACCCATGACAGGATCGTGGATAATGCCCGCCACCGTCTCGCCCTTGACGGTGACCGAAAGCAGCGTGCCGAAAGCGGGAAAGCCGGAGGCATAATTGAACGTGCCGTCTATGGGATCGATCACGAAAGCAAACGGCGCATCGGCAAGGGCTGGAATGACGGAGGGATCCGCCTCATAGGTCTCTTCGCCGACAATATGGGCCTTTGGAAACCGCTCAAGCAGCGCGGCGGTAATCGCTTTCTCGGCCAGAACGTCTGCCTCGGTGACGAGATCGACAGCGGAGGTCTTTTCGGCGATGGCGCTTGCGTTCAGGTTTCGGAAGCGGGGCATGATTTCCTGCCGGCCGGCAGCGGCGACGGTGGAAACAAGGAATTCAATGTCTTTATCGGAAAGGCTCATGGCGCGGGGCACTTCTTCATCAGGGAGGGCTGGCCTCCCTACGCTCTTCAGGTGACGCCCCGGTGACAGCAAGCGCCGAAAAATCAAAAAGCCTTGGATCGAGCAGATGCGAGGGGTTCACATGCGCCAACGCCCGCAACATCACGTCCTTGCGGCCTGGCATGCGCCGTTCGATATCCGCCAGCATCTCTTTCATGGCATTGCGCTGAAGCCCGTCCTGTGAGCCACAGAGGTCACAGGGAATGATCGGAAATTCCATCGCCGCAGCGAATTTCGCCATGTCTTCTTCGGCGCAATAGGCGAGCGGGCGCATGACCATCAGGTCGCCCTCGTCATTCAGAAGCTTCGCGGGCATGCCGGCCAGCCGGCCGCCATGGAAGAAGTTCATGAAGAAGGTTTCGAGAATATCCTCACGGTGATGGCCAAGAAGCAGTGCGTCACAGCCCTCCTCCCGCGCGATGCGGTAAAGATTGCCGCGCCGTAGCCGCGAACAGAGCGAACAATAAGTGCCCCCGTAAGGCACCTTTTCCTTCACCACCGAATAGGTGTCGCGATATTCGATGCGATGGGCAACGCCGATCTTCGCCAGATACTCCGGCAGCACATGCTTGGGGAAATTCGGCTGGCCCTGATCGAGATTGCAGGCCACCAGTTCCACCGGCAGCAGGCCACGCCATTTCAGATCAAGCAGCAGCGCCAGAAGACCATAGCTGTCCTTGCCGCCGGACAGGCCAACGAGCCAGCGCTTCTGGCCTTTCAGCATGTCAAAATCTTCAAAGGCCTGGCGCACATTGCGCAGCAGCCGTTTGCGCAGCTTGTTGAAGGAAACCGAGCGCGGCGCATGATAGAACAGAGGATGCGAATTGCCGTTTTCTTCGGACGCATGCTGATCCGCCCCGACATCGTCAGTTCCGGCCTGATCTGCAAAATCATCGATCCTGGTGAGAATATTCATCATCCGCTCGCTCCGGCTCGACTGCCGTTCTTCATGCAGGCAATGCCCCCATCCGCCGGCAATATCAAGCCCCGAATACGGACCAGCCGGTTTTCGTCGCCAGCATTTCCAGCGCCTGTGACCCGAGCGCCGAATTGCCGACCTTGTTGAGGCCCGGCGACCAGACGGCGATCGAAGCCTTGCCCGGCGCCACCGCCATGATGCCGCCGCCGACGCCGCTCTTGCCCGGCAGACCGACATGATAGGCGAAATCGCCCGATCCGTCATAATGACCGCAGGTCAGCATCAGCGCATTGATGCGCCGTGCGCGGCGGTCAGATACGACCGTGTGGCCGGTAAGCGGGTTGCGGCCGCGATTGGCCAGAAACAGGCCAGCCCGGGACAACTGCGCGCAGGTCATGGATAGTGCGCACTGATGGAAATAAACGCCGAGCGTATATTCCACGGGATGGTGCAGATTACCGAAGGAGCGCATGAAATTGGCGAGTGCGAAATTGCGGAAACCCGTCGCCTGCTCGGATTTCGCCACCGTATCGTCAATGCTGATCGTGTCATCGTCAGCAAGGTAGCGCACAAAGCGCAAAAACTCGCCGATCGCCTCGCGCGGCTGGTGGCCGGCCAGCACGATATCCGTCACCACGATGGCACCGGCGTTCACGAAGGGATTGCGCGGGATTCCGTGCTCATGCTCCAGCTGGACGATGGAGTTAAACGATGATCCCGATGGTTCGCGCCCCACCCGGTTCCACACCGTCTCACCGGCCTTGCCGAGCGCCAGCGTCAGCATGAAGACCTTGGAGATACTCTGGATCGAAAACGGCGTCAGCGCATTGCCGGCTGTATAGGTGGTTCCATCGACGGTGGTGATGGCAATGCCGAACTGGTTGGGATCGACCTTGGCGAGCTCGGGAATGTAATCCGCAACCTTCCCCTCGCCCAGCCTCGGCAGCATGCTGTCATGAATGGAATCGACGATACCCTGAATGTCCTGCATGCAAAGCCTTCCCCAGCAAACAAAAAAGCCGCCCCGAAGGGCGGCTTCCTGAATACTGAAACGCGTCGATTAACGCGAGTAGAATTCGACGACCAGATGCGGTTCCATGACGACCGGGTACGGAACGTCGGAGAGAGCCGGAACGCGGGCGTAGGTCGCAACCATCTTGTTGTGGTCAACTTCGATGTAGTCAGGAACGTCACGCTCAGCGAGCTGAACGGCTTCCAGAACGGTGACGAGCTGCTTGGACTTCTGGCGAACTTCGATAACGTCGCCCGGCTTGCAGCGGTAAGAACCGATGTTGACGCGAACGCCGTTAACCGTGACGTGGCCATGGTTGATGAACTGGCGCGACGCGAAAACGGGCGGAACGAACTTGGCGCGGTAGACGATGGCGTCCAGACGCGACTCGAGCAGGCCGATCAGGTTCTCAGAGGTATCGCCC
>JAEXMK010000102.1 GCA_023444445.1 Pseudomonadota bacterium
GAAGATATCCGCCTCAACGGCCATGCACTGCAGTGCCGCATCACGACGGAAGACCCGGAACACAACTTCATTCCGGATTACGGTCGCATTACCGCCTATCGTTCCGCTTCGGGCTTCGGCATTCGTCTGGATGGTGGCACTTCCTATACGGGCGCCGTTATCACCCGCTACTATGATCCCCTGCTGGTCAAGGTCACGGCCTGGGCGCCGCAGCCGGATGAGGCGATCAGCCGTATGGACCGTGCGCTGCGCGAGTTCCGTATCCGCGGCGTTGCGACCAACCTCACCTTCCTTGAAGCGATCATTGGTCACGACAGTTTCCGCAACAACACCTATACGACGCGCTTCATCGATTCGACGCCGGAGCTGTTCGCGCAGGTCAAGCGTCAGGACCGCGCCACCAAGCTTCTGACCTATCTGGCCGATGTGACCGTCAATGGTCACCCGGAAACCAAGGGTCGCGCGAGACCGCCCGAAAAGGTCGCAAAGCCTATCGTGCCTTACATCGATGCATCGACCCCAGATGGCACCAAGCAGCTGCTGGACAAGCTCGGCCCGAAGGGCTTTGCGGAGTGGATGCGCAACGAAAAGCGCGTTCTGGTCACCGATACGACCATGCGTGACGGGCACCAGTCGCTTCTGGCCACCCGCGTCCGCACCCATGACATCGCCCGTGTCGCGAGTGTCTATGCCAAGGCGCTGCCGCAGCTTCTGTCGCTGGAATGCTGGGGAGGAGCGACGTTTGACGTTTCCATGCGCTTCCTGACGGAAGACCCTTGGGAGCGGCTGGCGCTTATCCGTGAAGGCGCGCCAAACCTGCTGCTGCAGATGCTGCTGCGTGGCGCGAACGGCGTCGGGTACAAAAACTACCCTGATAACGTCGTGAAATATTTCGTCCGTCAGGCTGCAAAGGGCGGGGTTGATCTTTTCCGCGTCTTCGATTGCCTGAACTGGGTGGAGAATATGCGCGTGTCGATGGATGCGATTGCCGAGGAGAACAAGCTCTGCGAGGCGACCATCTGCTACACGGGCGATATTCTGAACTCGGCGCGTCCGAAATACGATCTGAAATATTACACCAATCTTGCCAAGGAACTGGAGCAGGCCGGCGCGCATATCATTGCCGTCAAGGATATGGCGGGCCTGTTGAAGCCGGCGGCGGCCAAGGTTCTTTTCAAGGCGTTGCGCGAAGAAACGGGTCTGCCCATTCACTTCCACACTCACGATACGTCGGGTATCTCCGCCGCGACGGTTCTTGCCGCTGTTGATGCCGGTGTTGACGCTGTGGATGCCGCGATGGATGCCTTCTCCGGCAACACATCGCAGCCATGCCTCGGCTCGATCGTGGAAGCACTCGCCGGCTCGGAACGTGATACGGGTCTCGATACGGAATGGATCCGCCGCATTTCCTTCTATTGGGAGGCTGTGCGTAACCAATATGCCGCCTTCGAGAGCGATCTCAAGGGACCGGCCTCGGAAGTCTATCTGCATGAAATGCCGGGTGGCCAGTTCACCAACCTCAAGGAACAGGCGCGTTCGCTGGGTCTTGAAAGCCGCTGGCACGAGGTGGCGCAGGCCTATGCGGATGCCAACAGGATGTTTGGCGATATCGTCAAGGTGACGCCGTCCTCCAAGGTTGTCGGTGACATGGCGCTGATGATGGTCAGCCAGGATCTGACGGTGGCCGATGTCGAAAACCCTGACCGCGAAGTGTCCTTCCCGGATTCTGTGGTGTCGATGCTGAAAGGCGATCTTGGACAGTCGCCGGGCGGCTGGCCGGCAGCGCTGCAGAAAAAGGCGCTCAAGGGTGAAGCACCCTATACCGTGCGTCCGGGCTCGCTGCTGGCGGATGCCGATCTCGATGCCGAACGGAAGGTGATCGAGACCAAGCTGGAGCGTAAGATTGATGACTTCGAGTTCGCATCCTATCTGATGTATCCGAAGGTATTCACCGATTTTGCGCTAACCGCTGAGACATATGGCCCGGTCTCCGTGCTGCCGACCCATGCCTATTTCTACGGCATGGAGGATGGCGAAGAGCTTTTTGCCGATATCGAGCGCGGCAAGACGCTTGTTATCGTCAATCAGGCTTCATCAGGCATTGATGACAAGGGTATGGTCACGGTGTTCTTCGAGATCAACGGCCAGCCGCGCCGCATCAAGGTGCCGGATCGCGCCCATGGCACCTCCGGCTCCGCCGTGCGCCGCAAGGCAGAACCCGGCAACACCTCCCACGTCGGTGCACCGATGCCGGGCGTCATCAGCCGCGTCTTTGTCAATCAGGGTCAGGAGGTCAAGGCCGGCGACGTGCTGCTCTCCATTGAGGCCATGAAGATGGAAACCGCGCTGCATGCCGAACGCGACGGCAAGATCACTGAGGTTCTGGTGCGCCCCGGTGATCAGATCGATGCCAAGGATTTGCTGGTCTCCTACGCCGAATAACGGCGTAACTCTGCCCGGCACAGAGCTACAGACGCCCGCCTTCTCGGCGGGCGTTTTTTATTGCACTCTGGCAGAAACTTGATTATGCATGTTCGTGCACGTTTGTTCCTGTTTATGCATGAGCCCCTATGAGTGATCATTTCGTCAGTGAGCGGCAGGCGCTCATCCTTGCGCAGTTGCGGCAAAGTGGCCGGGTGCTGGCGCAGGATCTGGCCCAGAATTTCGGCGTCTCCGAAGACACGGTGCGCCGCGACCTGCGCGAGATGGCAGCGCGCGGGGAATGCCTGCGCGTTTACGGCGGGGCGCTGCTTTCCGACAGCACGACTGTGCCGCTGAAAACGCGGATTGCCGAGGACGCCGACCGCAAGGCCATGCTGGCCCGCGCCGTCGTTCCCCTTCTTGAACCGGGCATGGTGGTTTTCATCGATGCCGGCTCGACCAATCTCGCCATTGCAAGGGCGATCCCGGCCGGCCTCAATCTGACCGTCGTGACGAACACGCCCGCCATAGCTGCCGAGTTGACGGGGCGGCCCGATATCGATCTGGTGCTGATCGGCGGCAAGGTCGATCCCGCAGTCGGTGCAGCGATCGATGCGATGGCGTTGCGGCAGCTTGAACTGATGCGGCCCGATCTATGCATTCTCGGTGTTTGCGGTGTTGCGGCCGAGACGGGCTTGTCAGCGGATGTTTTCGAGGATGCGGTGTTCAAGCGGCTTGCCTGCAGCGCCAGCCAGCGGGTCATCGCCGCAATTACCACGGAAAAGCTCGGCCATAAGGCTGCTTTCCACGTCCATGATTTTTCCCCACCGCTTTGCCTCGTGCTGGAACGGGATGCCGACCGAGCATTGGTCGAGTCGCTCTCGGCACAAGGTGTAGACGTTTATTGCGGCGACGATGACGCTGCCCTGTTTTCTCATGGTCAAGTCTGAAGGATATTGCCGATGAATGGCCCCACGACATTTTCGCCGACAGGCACACGCTCGTCCTATCTGACGCGACACAGGCTCGGCGTTTCGCTGCTGTTCTTGATGAACGGCTTCATGATGGGATCATGGGCGCCGAAGATTCCGGAATTTGCCGCGCGCCTGTCTCTCAGCGAAAGTGCGCTTGGCCTGATCATTCTGGTTTTCGGTGTCGGATCGCTGGTTTTCATGCCGATTGCCGGGTCGCAGATCGCTCGTTTCGGCTCGCGTACGGTGAGCCTCGTCACCGCCGCGATCTTTCTGCCGACCTTGCTTTTCATTTCCTGGGCCGGCACCGTCTGGGCAGGGGTGATTGCGGTTTTCCTGTTTGGCGGGCTGACGGGGGCGATGGATGTTGCCATGAATGCCAACGCCGTGGCTGTGGAGCGTGACATGCGCCGGGCGATCATGTCGTCCTGTCATGCCTTCTGGAGCCTCGGTGGCCTCATCGGGGCCGGTCTCGGCGGTTATCTCATCACGGCCATCGGCGTGCAGGGCCACGCCATTGCACTCACCGTCATCGCGCTTGTGCTCCTCGTCATTGCGTGGCCGCGGGTTCTGGCGGATCGTCCGCACCCCGAGGAGGAGCGTCCGAAAGGTGGCCTGCCGCTGACGCCGCTGCCCTGGATCATCGGCCTGATGGCCCTGTTCTCGATGATCCCTGAAGGCGCCATCCTCGATTGGGGCGCGCTTTATCTGCGCAATGAACTCGGCGCTTCGGTATCGCAGTCCGGTTTCGCCTTTGCAGCCTTCTCCATGACCATGGCCGCGATGCGTTTTGCCGGCGACCTGGTGCGTGACCGCTTCGGCGCTGTAACAACGCTGCGCTTCTGTTCGGCCATGTCGATCATAGGTCTCCTGATTGCGGGTGTTGCGGACAATTCAACCATCGCCATCATCGGCTTTGCGATCGCTGGTATCGGCATCTCCAACATGGTGCCCATTGCCTTCTCGGCTGCGGGCAACATGCCGGGGCTGGCACCCGGGATTGGTCTTTCGGTCGTCACCACCATGGGGTATTCCGGCATTCTGGTAGCGCCGTCGGCAATTGGCTTCATTGCTGAGCATACTGGCCTCGCCAGCGTTTTCCTGTTCCTGCCGCTTCTTCATGTGGTGGTTCTCCTGCTTTCGCGGCTCGCCCGCCATGCGGATGGTGCGGGCAAGGAATAGGCGTCTCGAATTTTGCCATGATTGCGGTAAAGTAGAAGCTCCAGCGCGTTGGGTGTTGACAAGCAGGCTTGCCTGTTTCACCTCAATTGCAAGACCTTGCCGCAAGCTCCAGAGACCGCCATGACGTCACATGCCGATTACGACCCGAAGCCCCGCCGCTCCTCCGTCGCCGTAGACGTCGGCGGCGTCATCGTCGGCGGGGGCGCACCCGTCGTCGTGCAGTCGATGACCAACACCGATACGGCGGACATCGACGCCACCGTGCAACAGGTGGCGGCGCTCTTCCGGGCCGGTTCGGAAATCGTGCGCATCACCGTCGACCGCGACGAGAGTGCGGCCGCCGTGCCGAAAATCCGTGAGCGGTTGCTGCGCCTTGGGCTTGATGTGCCGCTTGTGGGCGATTTCCACTATATCGGCCACAAGCTTCTGGCCGATCATCCGGCTTGCGCCGAAGCACTGGCGAAATACCGCATCAACCCCGGCAATGTCGGTTTCAAGGACAAGAAGGACAAGCAGTTCGGTGAGATCGTCGAAATGGCGATCCGTTATGACAAACCCGTCCGCATCGGCGTCAACTGGGGGTCGCTTGATCAGGAACTGCTGACGACCCTGATGGACAGGAACAAGGAGCAGGGTTTTCCGCTCTCCGCCCGTCAGGTCACGCGTGAGGCGATCGTGCAGTCAGCACTGATTTCCGCCGAGCTTGCCGAAGAGATCGGGCTGCCGCGCAATCGCATCATCCTGTCTGCCAAGGTCAGTCAGGTTCAGGATCTGATTGCCGTTTATTCGATGCTTTCTGAGCGCTCCAACCATGCCCTGCATCTCGGCCTCACTGAAGCGGGCATGGGTTCGAAAGGCATAATCGCCTCGTCTGCCGCCATGGGTTACGTTCTGCAACACGGCATTGGCGATACGATCCGCGTTTCGCTGACGCCTGAGCCGAATGGCGACCGCACCCGGGAGGTGCAGGTGGCGCAGGAACTGCTGCAGGTCATGGGTTTCCGTCAGTTCATTCCTGTCGTTGCGGCATGTCCCGGCTGCGGGCGCACCACGTCCACCGTCTTTCAGGAACTTGCCCAGAACATCCAGAACGACATTCGCAAGAATATGCCGGTCTGGCGTGAGAAATATCCGGGCGTCGAGGCGCTCAACGTTGCCGTCATGGGTTGCATCGTCAATGGGCCCGGCGAAAGCAAACATGCCGATATCGGCATTTCGCTGCCCGGAACCGGCGAAAGCCCGGCCGCGCCTGTTTTCATCGATGGCGAAAAGGCTCTCACCCTGCGTGGTCCCAACATCGCCGCCGATTTTGAAGCGCTTGTGATCGACTACATCGAAAAGCGTTTTGGCCACAAAGATGCGGCGGAGTAAAACGACCGTGAAAAGGCCGGAATTCCACTGTTCTACCTCCTGAACCTCTCGGAGCATCAAAACACATGATCAAAAAAATCGCGATCGTCGCCCTTTGCGGCACCTATCTTTCCGCCTGCACCACCACCGATCCCTATACGGGCG
>JAEXMK010000020.1 GCA_023444445.1 Pseudomonadota bacterium
ATTCCGAAGCAGTCAAGGCCGATCTCGAAAAGCGCGGGCACCAGGTGGAGTGGGCCGACGAACCGCTCGGCTCCTGCCAGGCGATCTGGATGGACCATGGGCGTGGCGTGCTGCTCGGCGCGACCGACCATCGCAAGGACGGGCTGGCGCTCGGGTATTGAGCATTGGGGTATTATGAAATGGGCATGGCTGACATTCTCTGGCGCGGCGCGCTGATCGGCATCGGCGGCACGGTTCTGATGGATCTCTGGGCGATCCTGCTGCACAAGCTTCTCGGCCATGATCTGCCGAACTGGGCGCCGGTGGGGCGCTGGTTCTGGCATCTGCCGAAGGGCCGCGTGTTTCACGATTCCATCGCCGAGGCCGAGCCCTTCGCCAACGAGCTGGCGCTTGGCTGGATCGGGCATTATGCCGTCGGCATCCTCTATGGCGTCCTCCTGGCAGCGTTCATGGGCTCGAGCTGGCTCGCGGCGCCGACCTTCCTGCCGGCTTTCGTCTGGGGCATCCTCACGGTCGCCGCCGGCTGGTTCCTGTTGCAGCCGGGGCTCGGCATCGGCTGGGCCGCTTCGCGCCTGCCCGATCCGACACGGGCGCGCATCCTCAATCTCGCCGCCCACACTGTCTTCGCCATCGGCATGTATGGCACGGCGCGCGTTCTCGCGTGAGCCGCTTCGCCGCACCCTTCTCCGCCTCTTCAGTCTGGCACCAGTCTTGCATGGATAATCATGCGCGTGACGCGACTGACGACGAAGAGGGGACAATCGATGCTCGATACTCTCAAGGAAATAGCGTGGAGCACCCGGGCGCTCGAAGCCGAGCTGAAAGCCCTGCTTTCGGCCTGTGCCGCAGAACTGGGCAAAGTGGATAATAGGACAGCATCCCTGACCAATATTTTCGCACGCCGCTTTCCGGGCAAGGTCAGCCCGAGCGAGATGCAGGGCGTGTTCCGCATCGGCCGCGCCGCCCGCCACAACGAGCCGCTGTCACCGGTGGTGGCGCGGGCGACGCTGGCGATCGTGCGCGACTATCGCTCGCTGATCGCCGATCTCACGCGCCAGCAGATCCGCCATTGACGCAGCCGGGCATCGGGAAGCCGGCATAGAACGCGGCATGACTGCCATCGTGATTGGACATGCCGGGTTTGGTGAGCAGGCCGCGCGGTTCAGCATAGCTGCGGATCGTGCGGCGCGGGCGCTCGTGCCACTGGATGTTAAAGGCCCAGAGCTTCGGGAAGAAGCAGAGCGAGGCATAGGGCAGGTGGTCGTGGATCCACCAGGCGAGCGCCTGCCAGCCGCCGATCTCGTGTCGCCGGTCCCACACGCACGGGATGGCGACCGTCGCCGTCGCGCCCACGAAACCTTCGGCATCGCGCCGGTCCCAGATGTGGTCGGCGGCGCTTGCGGCATTGGAGGCGCAGTTCAGGCCGTTGCGGTTGCCGAATTCGTTGACGGCGGCATTGCGATAGGCGGAGCGGATGGCGATGCGCCCGAATGTCGCCTGCAGCGGCTCCAACAGTTCCTCGCAGAGCTTCCGGCCGGCGGCGATGGCGAGATCGGGATCGTCGGGAATGTTGGGTATACCGTGGATGACGGCGATTTCCGAATACAAGAAGTCGCGCAGGAAGAAATTGGGCGACAGCCGCACCCGGCCGAGATCCTCCAGCCCACGCATCGATTGCGGTTTCTTCATCCTCGCCCCTCCCGGCCGGCGTCAGGATAGCAGCGCGCGACAGCCACGCGCCACCCGAAACCGGCTGCTATTCGCCACGTCCCGACGCCGTCGCACCGATGCTGGCGGCGACGACCAGCGCCATGCCGGCCATCTGCGAGGCGGTCATCGGCTGGGCGAGGATGAGAAAGCCGGCCAACGCCCCGAAGGCGGGCTCGAGGCTCATCAATATGCCGAAGGCGGAAGTCGGCATGCGGCGGAGCGCGATCATTTCCAGTGCATAGGGCATCAGCGGCACGAGGATGGCGATGCCGACCATCGTCGCCACACCTTCGAGCGTCAATCCCGACAACCCCTGGACGAGGCCGAAGGGCGTTGCGACCAGCGCGGCGGCCGCCAGCGACATCGCCAGCCCGTCCAGCCCTTCGAAAGCGGCGCCGACCTTCTTGGTCAGGAGAATATAGGTCGCCCAGCACACCGCCGCGCCGCCGGCGAACAGTACGCCCGGCAGGTTTCCGACCCAGCCGACGCCGTCATAGGACAAAAACAGCACCCCGGCGCCGGCCAGAAGCGGCCATGCCAGACGCCAGCCGAGACCATAGCCGAGCGTCGCGACCGCCAGCGGCCCGAGAAAATCGATGGCGACGGCGAGCCCGAGCGGAATGCGCTGCATGGCGGAGAAGAGGCAGATATTCATCACCGTCGTCGTCGCGCCCAGCGCCAGCGCCATCGTCCATTGGCGACGGCTGTAGCGGTGGAATCTCGGCCGAACCAGCACGAGCAGCATCGCTGACGCGAAGGCCAGCCGCAGCCAGGCGGTGCCCATCGGCCCATGCAACGCGATTGCCGGCGCCGACAAGGCAACGCCGAACTGGATCGACACCATGGATGTCAGGCACATGAGCGCACCGAGTGCGAGACCGTTTCTCACGGGCGCGCCGCTTTCCGCATTTTCCAAAACATCTCTCCCAAACACCGACCGCGCGGACACAAGCCTATCCGCGCCCTCCCCGCGTCAGCGCACGGGACGGGCCGGAGCGGTTTCGCTTTTCCTCAAATCGCGCGCACGCCCTGACTCTGTTCCTGCCGCCTTGTCCGGCGCCGAAGCCATACCGCTTCATGTCGGACAAGGCTCAGGCTTCCAGCCCCTTCAGCACGTTGGCGGTGTTGATGCCGATCTCCTGGACGCCGTAACCGCCTTCGAGGCAGACCAGAACCGGCAGGCCGGCCTTGGCGATCTTCTCGCCCATGGTGATGTAATCCGGCGTCTTCAGTTTGAAGAAGGAGATGGCGTCGCGCTCGAAGGTATCGATGCCCAGCGACAGCACGATCACCTCGGCGCCGAAAGCCTTGATCTTCGCCAGCGAATCGTCGAGCGCCTGCGACCAGACATCCCAGGCGGTGCCTGGCAGCATCGGATAGTTGTGATTGGAACCCTCGCCGGCGCCCTCGCCCTTTTCGTCGGCAAAGCCGAGGTAATAGGGGAAGGCATCGGCGGGATCGCCATGCAGCGAGGCAAACAGCACGTCGCCGCGCCGGTAGAAAATATCCTGCGTGCCGTTGCCGTGGTGGAAATCGACATCGAGGATCGCGACCTTCTTCGCGCCGTGATCGAGGAAACGCTGGGCGGCGACGGCGGCATTGTTGATGAAGCAATAGCCGCCATAGAGATCGATGCCGGCATGGTGGCCCGGCGGGCGGCAGAGCGAGAAGCAGAAGCGATTGCCGGCATTGATCCAGTCAACGCCAGTCAGCGCCACATTCATCGAGGAGATCGCCGCCTTGTAGGTTCCTTGCGTGATCGCGGTCTCGATGGCGTTGGCATAATAGCCGACAAGGCCGTCGATGGCGCGCGGTTTGACCTGGCGGGCGCGGCGATAGGGAATGGCGGTGGGGATCACCTCGCCTTCATAACCTTCCGCCACCCAGCGGTCCCAGACTGTTTCGAGAAAGGAGAGGTAGTCGCTGTCATGCACCTTCTCAGCCGTTTCCAGCCCGTAGGATTGCGGCGCGACCACATCGGCAAAGCCTTCCTCCACGACGGCCTGCAGGATCCATTCGGCTCGAAACGGGCCTTCGAAGGGTTTTACCAGCAGGCCGCCATGCAGCTCGGTCTTGGCATCCCGCAATTTATGGTCTTCGGAATAGATGACGCGCATATCTTCCCCGTCCTGATCGCTGAAAGAAAATCCGGAAATTTGATCAAATCAACCTAGCGTCCTTTTCAATCGGGACGCAAGCCGGCGATCAGCCGATCCGCTTGTAAAAAACGGTGGTGTCGCAAGAGCGGCCATCCGGGAACAGGGCATAGTCGGGGATGACGCCGGAGCGCTGCCAGCCGAGCTTTTCGTAAAGCGCCTCCGCCGGCTCGCCGGTGGCGGTGTCGAGCACCAGCAGGTTGCGCCCGCGCCGCGCCGCCTCGGTTTCGGCGGCCTGCATCAGGCGTTTCGACAGGCCGCGCCCGCGGGCATCGCGATGCACCAGCAGCTTCATCAGATCGGCGCGGTGCGGCTGGTTCGGCTTCAGCGCGAAACCGATCTGCACCGTGCCGACCGCGCGGCCCTCGACCTCGGCGACGAACAGCAGCACCTCGCCGCGCCCGACCGCCGCCGCAACGCCACGCCAGAACGGTTCGGCATCGGCAGGCGAAAATGGCGACATGAAGCCCACCGACGCGCCACCCTCGACGCAATCGGCGAGGATGGCGTTGAGATCGGCCAAAACATCGAGGGTCTGGCTCTCATCGAGAAGGCGGACGACGGGCATGCACAAATCTCCGGGTTAGCGGGGGCCGGGGTCGATGACCACGGCATAACGGGCGGGCATTTTGCCCGGGTTTCGAAACGCCTTGACGTCGCAGACGGTCATGAACAGGCAATCGCCGGCTTCCAGCCGATGGACCGTCTCGCCGACCGTCAATTCCATGACGCCCTCGAACAGCCAGACATGCTGCCATTGATTTCGGTTGGTCTGGCGGCCCGGAAACAGGACTTCTGCGCCCGGCGGAAACTCCACCTCGACCAGATCGACCCGTGCGCCAACCCTGGGCGGGCCGACCACGCGGCGCAGATAACCGCTTTCCGGATCGCGCCAGACCGGCTGGGCGGTGCGACGGGCGAGCGGCGAGACCTCCGGCTGCGACTCGGCAAAGAACACCGACAGCGTCATGTTCAGCGCCGAACACAGCCGCGCCAGCAGCGCCGCTGTCGGATTGGCCTCGCCACGCTCGACGCGCGAAATCATCGCCCGGCTGACGCCGGAGCGATCGGCCAACTGGTCGAGCGTCAGCGCTTGCTCGATCCGCAGGCGGCGGATGCGCTCGCCGACATTTTTTTCGAATGTTTCATCCGCATTTTCCATTATCCGAGAATTAAATGATCTTATAATGGAGTCAAGTGTTCTGAAAAAGGCGGCACGCGGCCGCCTTCTCGTTCATACGACGCGAAAAGCTCAGGCGTTGACCTGGGCGATCCAGTCGTTGAGGTTATAGTAGTTGGTGATGCGGGCGACCTTGCCGTCGCGCAGCTCGAAGAAGGCACCGGCGGGCAGCTTGTAGGTCTGACCCTTGGCTTCCGGCAGGCCCTCGTCGGTGGCGAGATACTGGCCGTTGACGATGAATTCGGCAGCACCGCGCGTGTCGCCTGCGCCCATGATCACCATGTCGGTCAGGGTTTCCTTATAGCAGCGGTTCATGTGGTCCATGAACTTTGCAAAGGCGGCCTTGCCGGTCTGGCGTTCGCCCTGGTTGATGTCGTGCTCGACATCGTCGGTGAGCAGGGCCAGGAAGGCGTCCATGTCCCCCGCATTGAAGGCGTCGTAATAGGCGCGAATGGTTTCGGTGGCGGTCATGCTGGTCTCCCTCTCCTCGTTCTGACGCATGTCCGGACGGAAAACCGGTTCCCACTTCCCGGACACGCGTGATGCTTGCTCAAATCGATGGCATGGGTATAACCAAAGCCGACCGATGTGAAAATCCTCATGGCCCTGAAAATCAAATCCTTTTCCGGCGTGGACGCCGCCCCCTATGTCGACGACCTGGCGCGGCTGAGAATCAGCGTCTTTCACGCCTTCCCGTATCTTTACGACGGCGACCCTGCCTATGAGCGCGGCTATCTGTCCACCTATGCCCGCTCGGAAGGCTCGGTTTTCGTGCTCGCCTTCGACGGCGACACCGTGGTGGGAGCGGCAACCGGCACGCCGTTGGCGGGAGAGACGGCCGAGGTGAAAGCGCCCTTCCTCGCTGCCGGGCTCGACCCGCGACTGTTCTTCTATTTCGGCGAAAGCGTGCTCTTGCCGCAATATCGTGGCCGGGGCGTCGGCGTCGCCTTCTTCGCCGGGCGCGAGGCGCAGGCCAAGGCGCTGGGTCTCGATCTCTGCACCTTCTGCGCCGTCGAGCGCCCGGGCGATCACCCGCGCCGGCCTGCGGATTATGTTCCCCTCGACGCCTTCTGGACGAAGCGCGGCTATCGCGCCGTTCCCGAGCTGCGCACCGCCTTCAGCTGGCGCGATCTTGACGAAGCGGAAGAGAGCCCCAAGCCGATGTCCTTCTGGATCCGCGATCTGCGCGCCGGCTGATCCGGGCAAAACGTAGCATTTTATGCGATTTGCGACGAAGTTCCGGCTAGGCGGGGGCTTTGGCCGCTGCTATATGGCGCAGCCATGAGCACAAATTCGACCCGCACGCCGCTTGACCATATCCGCAACTTCTCGATCGTGGCCCATATCGACCACGGCAAGTCGACGCTGGCCGACCGCCTGATCCAGTCGACCGGCGGTCTTGCCGACCGCGAGATGAGCGAGCAGGTGCTCGACAACATGGAGATCGAGCGCGAGCGCGGCATCACCATCAAGGCCCAGACCGTGCGCCTGCACTACAAGGCGAATAACGGCGAGACCTATGTGCTGAACCTTATCGACACGCCCGGCCATGTCGACTTTGCCTATGAGGTGTCCCGCTCGCTTTCGGCCTGCGAAGGCTCGCTGCTGGTGGTCGATGCATCGCAGGGTGTGGAAGCCCAGACGCTCGCCAACGTCTATCAGGCGATCGACAATAATCACGAGCTGGTCACGGTTCTCAACAAGATCGACCTGCCGGCGGCCGAACCTGACCGCATCAAGGAACAGATCGAAGAAGTCATCGGCATCGATGCTTCCGATGCCGTGATGATTTCAGCCAAGACCGGTCTTGGTATTCCCGATGTTCTGGAAGCCATCGTCAACCGTCTGCCGCCGCCGAAGAGCGAAGTCGGCGAAAACGGGCCACTAAAGGCGCTGCTGGTCGACAGCTGGTACGACACCTATCTCGGCGTCATGGTTCTGGTGCGCGTCATCGATGGTGTGCTGAGTAAGGGCCAGCAGATCCGCATGATGGGTTCGGGCGCGAAATACGGCATCGAGCGTGTCGGCGTGCTGACACCGAAGATGGTCAATGTCGATAGCCTCGGCCCCGGCGAGATCGGCTTCATCACCGCCTCGATCAAGGAAGTGGCCGATACACGCGTCGGTGATACCATCACCGACGACAAGCGCCCGACGGCGCAGGCCCTGCCCGGCTTCAAGCCCGCGCAGCCCGTAGTGTTCTGCGGCCTGTTCCCGGTCGATGCTGCCGACTTCGAAGACCTGCGCGCAGCGGTGGGCAAGCTTCGCCTCAACGATGCCTCCTTCTCCTTCGAAATGGAATCGTCCGCCGCTCTCGGTTTCGGTTTCCGTTGCGGTTTCCTTGGCCTGCTGCATCTCGAAATCATTCAGGAACGCCTTGAGCGCGAGTTCAATCTCGATCTCGTCGCCACCGCCCCTTCGGTTGTCTATGAAATGACGCTGACGGATGGCACGGAAAAGGAACTTCACAACCCGGCCGACATGCCCGACGTGGTGAAGATCAAGGAAATCCGCGAGCCGTGGATCAAGGCGACGATCATGACGCCCGACGAATATCTCGGCGGCATCCTGAAACTCTGTCAGGACCGGCGTGGCCTGCAGACGGAGCTGACCTATGTCGGCAACCGCGCGATGATCACCTATGAGTTGCCGCTGAACGAAGTGGTGTTCGATTTCTACGACCGTCTGAAATCGATCTCCAAGGGATACGCCTCGTTCGACTACAACATCATCGATTATCGCGAAGGCGATCTCGTCAAGATGTCGATCCTCGTGAATGGCGATCCCGTGGACGCGCTCTCCATGCTGGTGCACCGCTCTGCGGCCGACCGGCGCGGGCGCGGCATGTGCGAAAAGCTGAAGGAACTCATTCCGCCGCACATGTTCCAGATCCCGATCCAGGCTGCCATCGGCGGCAAGGTCATCGCCCGCGAGACCGTGCGCGCGTTGCGCAAGGACGTGACGGCGAAGTGCTACGGCGGCGACGCGACACGTAAGCGCAAACTTCTGGACAAGCAGAAGGAAGGCAAAAAGCGCATGCGCCAGTTCGGCAAGGTGGAAATTCCGCAGGAAGCCTTTATCGCCGCTCTGAAGATGAACGACGAATAAGCCGCATATCTGCCGTTATTATTGAAGGGAGGCTCACAGCCTCCCTTTTGCGTTTGAAGGCCCATCCTCAAGCGTGCAGCTTCGCACCCTTGGTGATCTTGTCGACGATCTTCTTGTCAGCCCTCAGCGCCATGCCGACCACCTTGGCATCATCGGGAGAAAACTCCGAGAATACCTGGCGGTTGGCCGCATCGTGACCGGTCGAGAACATTTCCTCGATGTAGAGCGAGGTCGTAACGTCACGCTCGAGGGCACGCTGGTGGATTTTGCGCAACGCCTCCTGATCTGTGGCCATCACGACGATGGGCTGGATGGACAGGGGATTGTAGACGTTGCCCGCTGCGTCGAGGTATGGTTCACCGATGATCTCTCGGGTCTGGGCGACAATGCCAGACATGAGAAACGCGGTAACGTTCAGTTTTTGCCATACGGCAAGGTCATCACGAAGAATGATGGCGATCTTGGTGTCAAACATGCGAACTCAATCTGGCTGTGGTTACGAAAGAGAAGCGATCCTAGCGCCTCAGAGCAGCAGCGATCTTGAACGTTCGTGCAAATTCGAAGGGATCGTACAGGCTCGCTCCAGCGAGGGCATAGAGCGTATAGACGCGCGCTTTCACGGCAACGCCTATGCGCCACATCGCCACGATACCTATGCGCTCGGCGTCACGCTTTACGGCGTCCAGACCTTTTCCTATCGCGGATCGTCGCATTTCAGCATGCCTGGAAATGTAATCGTGCTGCATCCCGACGAAGTGCACGATGGCGGCGCAGGCACGGACGAAGGCCTGCACTATCGCATGCTCTACCTTCCGCCGGAGAAAACGACAGAGGCGGGGTATAACACGCTGCCTTTTGCCCAAAGCGCCGTCATCGAGGACGAAGAATTCCAGCAATGTCTGACCGAGGCGCTCGGCAATCTCGAGGGCGAACCTGGCAGTCTGCTGCTCACCGACTGGCAATCGCGGCTTTCGGATCTGCTCTGGAAACATTCGAACGGAAGCGCCAGACCCATCAAGTGGATCGACCGTGCAGCCGTTCTGCGATGTCGGGACTATCTGCTGGAGAACAGCGCCGACACCGTTGGGTCACAGGAGCTGGAAGAGATAAGCGGCCTCGACCGCTTCACACTCTTCCGGCAGTTTCGCTGCCTGTTCGGAACCAGCCCGCACCGTTATCTCATCATGCGCCGATTGCAAAAATGCAAGGACATGATGCGCGCGGGTACGAGCCTTGCCGAAACGGCGATTGCCTGCGGTTTCGCGGATCAGGCGCATTTCACCCGGCATTTCAAGAATGCGTTCGGCATGCCGCCGGGACGCTGGCTGAACCTTATTTCGTCCTAGTGGATTTCCGGAAACAGGATTGATTGGTGCGCCGCAGCGCCCGCCATGGCGCCATCGCCCACCGCAAGGGCGACCGATCCGGCCGGTCGCGCGATATCACCGCAGGCGAAGATGCCGCGAACGGTGGTCTGTTTCATCGGGTCCGTCACGATTGTCGATCCCATCGGTCCCTCCTCAATCGCGCAGCCGAGTTTTTCGATCCATCGCGAAGTGATGCGCAATTTAGGCTGGGTGAAAAGACCGGTTAAAGCGATGCTGCGGCCGTCCGCCAGAACGACATCCGCATGGCCAGCAATCTGCGTGATACGGGTTGTTTCCACCCGGACATCCCGCGCGGCCAACATCGCATGCTGATCCGTATCCGGCTCGAATATGCCATTGGTGAAAAAGGTCGTCTTGCCCCAGTCCGGAAGCATCAATGCGTGGTGGATGGCCATAGGTGAAGCGGCGATGACGCCGATTTTTCCCTGGTCGAGTTCATAACCATGACAATAGGGGCAATGGAAGACCGCAGAACCCCAGCGCTCCTTCAGCCCGGCGATTTCCGGAAGTTCATCGGTCACTCCCATGGCAAGGATAAGCCGATCCGCCCTCTCCCGACGGCTGCCGTCGATCTCGATGATGAAATCGCCAAAGGACCCGTCGGCATCAGTCACCGTGCCCTCGACCCGATGTATCGTCCGGTAACGTTCGATCTGTCGGCGTGCCTCGGCGATAATCTCACCCGGCGCCTTGCCATCCTGCCCGAGGAAACCGTGGGAATGGCTGGCAAACCGGTTTCTGCGCTCGCTGGCATCCACGATCAGGATGTTCTTTCTGGCTCGGCCAAGCTGAAGGGCCGCGGAAAGGCCAGCATAGCTGCCGCCGATAATGATCACGTCGAATTTCATAAAGCACCCATTGTTCAGGGAATAAAACGGAAGCGCACTTAATTTCATGAAACTTATATTGTTACGTGATTTTCGAAGTCAATAGTCACGCAACTTATATTGTTACGTCACGTCGAGCCTGATAGTGTCGAGAGAAATGGATGGGGTGAGCGATGAGACACGACACGCGCCTTTCTCGGGTGCTGCATATTCTGATCCATATGGAAAAACACGAGCGCGCGGCGACCTCCGAAAGCATCGCAGCAATGTTGCAGACCAATCCTGTGGTGGTGCGTCGCACGATGGCGGGCTTGCGGGAGCACGGTTACGTATCGTCGGAAAAAGGCCATGGCGGCGGGTGGGTGCTGGCACGGCCGCTTAGCGAGATCACGCTGCTCGACATCTATCGGGCACTCGGCGCACCGGAGTTGTTTTCGATAGGACTGGCCGGTGATAATCCGAATTGCGTCATCGAACAGGCGGTCAACGCTGCACTTTACGACGCCATGAACGAGGCCGAAACCATCCTGTTGTCCCGCTTCGGAAGCATCTCGCTATCGGTACTCGCGGAGGAGTCGATCAATCGCTGGTCGAAGCTGTCCAACTGCCCCTCCGCCATGGAGCAGCTTTAAGCGCGATTGGCGTCGCACAAAGAAAAACCGCCCACTGGAAAGCAGGCGGTTTTATTATATCATTCAACCTGTTAAGGCTGGGTCTGCGTGCCACCCGTATTCGGGCTTGCCGGTGCCGTGTTGTTCGCCGGCGGCGTTGCAGGCGTAGTCGGAGCCATGGGCGCCGGCGCCTGATCCGTTACTGCTGGCGGCGTGGTGGAGGACGTCGTTGCCGGATCAGTGGTCGGACCGCTCATTTGCGACCAGGCAAAAACGCCGACCAGAACGACAACGATGATCGCCAACCACGGCACCCAGGACGACGACGTGCTGGCACGCGGTTCATTGCTGATATTCAGTTCCGGACGGAGATCGCGGTCCGGACGCGGGTTGTTGGGATCGAATGTCATGGTGTTTCCTCCTCTTCATTCTGCGGAGAAAACCACGTTCACGGCATTTTGTTCCGATTTCCTTCAAATGCCAATAAACGGGGATGGCCAGTCACTCACCGAAGGGCATCCGCAAGCACAGTCATGACCTGCGAGCCGGCCATTTGCGACACGTTGAAACGCATGAAACCAGAGGCGTTCTGCGACGAGCTGAAGACGTTACCGGGGGCCAGCACCACCTGCCGCGCAAGCGCCCGCCGCGCCACATCGGCGGCATCGATCCCTTCCGGCAGGCGGCACCACAGGAACATGCCCGCCTGCGGCTCGATCCACGGCACACATCCGATCGATCGCAGACGGGTCGCAACTTCCGGCACCGCTGCCGCAAGACGCTGCCTGAGTGCCTCGACATGCTTGCGGTAACTTCCGTCCGTCAAAAGCGACAGAACAAGCGCCGCCGAAAAATGTGTTCCGCCGAAAGCGGTGGCGATCTTGAGATCGGTCAGAGCTTCCACCCATGCCTGGGGTGCTGCGATGAAACCACACCGCACCGAGGCGGACAGCGTCTTAGAAAAGCTGCCGATCTGGACGACGCGGTTCAGACCGTCAAAAGCCGCCAGCCTGGGAGCCGCCTGCGTTTCGAAATCGGCAAAAATATCATCCTCGATGATGGTCAGGCCCGCCTGTTCGGCCAGCATCAGCAGGCGATGGGCGGAAACAGCGGATAGTCTTGCGCCGGTCGGATTATGGATCGCGGAATTGGTAATATAAAGCCGAGGCTGATGGTCTTTCAGCGCCTGCTCGAAAAGCGGCAGATCAGGACCAGCAGGCGTATAAGGCACTCCGACGATCTTCACCCGATGCGCCCGCAGCAGGGCGTGAAAATTGAAATAACAGGGGTCATCGACGACGACCGTATCCCCCGGCTGCAACAGGAAACGGCAGAGAAGATCGATCGCCTGCGTGCCGGAATCGGTGAGCATGATCTGGCTCGCCCCCGCCTGCACACCATATTCGGCCAGCCGGCGTGACAGAAGCTGACGCAACGGCAACAGCCCCATCGGGCTGCCGTAATCCGTCAGCAAGGCGTCATCGGCGCGGGCCAGACCCCGCATCGCCCGCCGCAAGGCCTCCTGTGGCATCCACGATGCCGGGAGCCAGCCGCAACCGGGCTTGGCGAGCGCGGACCCGTCATCCAGAGATTGCCGTGACACCCAAAGAGGGTCCACCGCCCTGTCGGGCCGTGGTTCGATATCCGCAAGGGAGAGCGGCGCGAGCGGGCCGGCAACAAAAAAGCCGGAGCCGGGACGAGAGCTTATCGTTCCATCCGCCACAAGCCGGTCATATGCCTCCACAATGGTAGAGGTGGAAAGCTGCATGGTCTTTGCGAGTGCCCGCACGGACGGCAGGCGAGCGCCCGGAACGAGACTACGCGCGGCGATGCGCTGGCGGATATTCGCCATTACCATTTCGATGCGCGTTCCCGCCGTGACCTGCACGTCCACATACACCTCCAACCGTACTGCTTTGCATACCATAACAGTTTATCGATATTGTATCGGATTGTCGCTGTTCCTGCCAGCCGTTCCGGACCAATAAAGGCGAAACGCAGGAGACGATCATGGACAAGACGACAAGCGGCTGGCTGAACGGGCTGACGGGCGTGGTAATATTCAGCGGGTCTCTGCCTGCGACACGCCTTGCGGTAACGGGTTTCGACCCTGTTTTCCTGACCGCCGCCCGCGCCAGCATTGCGGGCCTGCTGGCGCTCGGATTGCTATATCTGTTCAGGCAGAAGCGCCCGGCGCGCGGTGATCTGACGTCACTCTTTATTGTCTCGTTTGGCGTCGTGGTGGGTTTCCCGCTCTTGACCGCGCTCGCCCTGCGGCACGTCACTTCCGCACATTCCATTGTCTTCATCGGGCTGCTGCCGCTTGCAACTGCCGTATTTGCCGTGTTGCGTGGCGGGGAACGCCCGCGCCCCGTTTTCTGGCTGTTCTCCTGTCTCGGCAGCGCGCTGGTTGCGGGTTTCTCCCTGTCGAATTCGTTTGCCGCCGGGATAGAAGCCTCGCTTGCCGGCGATCTTCTGATGCTTGGTGCAATCATCATCTGCGGGCTCGGTTATGCAGAGGGCGCCGCGCTCTCCCGCAAGCTGGGCGGCTGGCAGGTGATTTCCTGGGCGCTGGTGCTTTCCCTGCCCGTGATGCTGCCGCTTGGCTTTTTTACCGGGCCGGAAACCCTTGGCGGCATAGAACCGCAAGCCTGGGGCGGGCTTGCCTATGTCTCGCTATTCAGCATGCTGATCGGTTTCATATTCTGGTATCGCGGGCTGGCGCTTGGCGGCATCGCTGCGGTGGGGCAGCTGCAATTGCTCCAGCCCTTCTTCGGGCTCGCGCTCGCCGCAACCCTGCTGCACGAGGACGTGAGCCCGGCCATGATCGGCGTTACGCTGGTGGTGGTGCTGTGTGTTGCCGGCGCGCGAAAATTCGCGCGCTGATCATCAGCTTGAACGACGGCCCACCCAGCGATGCCAGGATTCCTCACTGCCGTTGAAGACATTGAGATCGATGCGGCCATCAACGCCATGCGAGAGGCCGGAGCCGGAATATTGCCAGAACAGCCACTTGCGACCGGGATAGACCACTGATGGATGCTGGGCGACAGCGCGCAACCAGAATGGATAATCCTGGAACTCGCCCTGGAGGTTATCCTTGTAAAAATCGGGCGCCGTATAGATGATCGGCCGCTGGCCGTAATGGCGCTCGAGCTTGTCCATGAAGACGCGCATCTTTTCCAGAACACGCTCACGGGAATGGCGCATCTTGCAGCTTGATTCGCCATTATACTCCACGTCGATGACTGGAGGCAGCGCGTCCGGATCGCGCGGCACGTTGCGAATGAACCAGTCGGCCTGTTCGCTGGCGTTGCGGCACCAATAAAAGAAGTGGTAAGCGCCGCGGCGAATGCCCGCCTCCTTCGCGCGCTGCCAGTTGGTGCGGAACATCGGATCGAGATGATCACCGCCATCCGTCGCCTTGATGAAGGCGAAGTTCGCGCCGCGGGTGCGCAGCAGCGGCCAGTCTATATTTGCCTGCCAGCGGGAGACATCCACCCCATGGACCTGGAAATGGCGCGGCTGAACCCGGCCGAAATTGATGGGCTTGGCGTCGCTGAAACTGGAACGGAAGATACGGGAGCGGATCTGCGCGCCAGCGCTCGCCGCCGGAGCCGCAGCCATGGCCAATTGCACCGGGCGCTCCATCGGCCTTTCGGGCGGCTGCACCATTCCGGTCTGCGAGGGAACCGGCAGACGGATCTCCGGCGCACTTTGCGGCAGGGATGCCCTTGGCGTGACGGCGGAAAAGGCTTTGGGCTCATCAGGCACCGGACCACCCCATGCCAAAACTTCCTGCCGTGGCTGTGCTGAAATGGGCTGGGTGCCGACGCTTGCCTGCGGCACCGGCGCGGATGGCTTGACCGAACTCGTGGTTTCCTTCGACGGCAAGCCGGCCATCAGGCTTTCCGGCCCGGAACTGGACGTGCAGCCCCCAAGCAGAAGGCAACCGAAAAGAAGTGCTGGCACAGCCGATGAACGCATGAGAACCCGTACGCAAAACAAATCGGGGGGCACTCAGACGCCACCCGCAAACCTCGAAAGACAAATGCTAACGGAAGATTATCAAAAAAGACTGAATCTTATCTTTACGCCGGCATCTGCCAATACGCCCGTCATTTATGACAGACGAAACGCTTCGGGTTCTCGCGCAAGGGCGGCGTTCAGGCCGTCATGGTGGTCAGATCAACGGTGTCGGCACCGGCAGCGTTTCTCTTGATCGATTCAATCGCATGGATAGCCGATGCCTTCGCCTTATATCCCTCCGACGAAAACATCGTCTCACCATTGGATGCCTTGAAGCGGAAGCGATATTCGCCGGCTTTGTCCTGATAGATCTCGAATTTATACATGATCTTTGCGCCTCTGTTGCAAATCGGGGTGAACCCGCGGTGATCTTGAGCAGACCCCGTTCAATTCGCAACCAAAAATCGCTGCGGTCAGATCAGCCGGATCCAGGCGCGGGCTATTTCCAGGCCGGCCGTGTTGGCCATCTGCGCCCGCGGGCCACGGTGGTGACCGTAATTTTCCAGCCAGCCCGGCGACATTCTTTCGACGGAAACCGGGAATGTCCGGCACCACTCGTCGACAACATCAATGGAGGCCTCGAAATGAAACTGGGTGCCATAGGCCGCGCGGCCGATACGAAAGGCCTGGTTTTGTGTCATGGCATTGGTCGCAAGGCGCGTGGCGCCAGGCGGAAGCGTAAAAGTGTCGCAATGCCATTGAAAGATCGGGAAGGTCTGTTGCTGTCCGGCCAAAAGCGGATCTGACGCGCCCTCTCGCGTCAGCGACACCTCCTGCCAGCCAAATTCCGGCGGGCCCGAGAGAATATTTTCTCCGCCATAGGCGCGCGCCAGCAACTGGCTGCCGAGGCACACGCCCAGCACCGCCTTACCCGCATCACCGAATGTCTTCATCAGACGCGCCAGATCCGGGAGATAGGGATAGAGCACATCGTCCAACGCGTTCTGTTCGCCGCCTAGAACGATAAGCGCATCATGATTATGCGCATCTTCAGGTAGAGGATCGCCCGCATAGGCGCGGATGACGTCGATTTCCGCTGCCGCCTCTTGCAGGGCAATGCCGATTTGTCCATGCGGCGTACCCGCCATGTTTTCTATGATTGCTACGCGCATAAGACCTCTTGGCGGCGACGATGGACTCAATCGGCAAGGATTGCCGGTCAAATCCAGCTTTCACCACGGGAAAAATCGATTTTCAAGAGCGTAGCTTCGTCTGCAAGGCGATAGCGGGCAGCCTCACGACTTAAGCCTTAGAATTCACGGGCCATCCTGGCGTCCACCGAATGACGGTTTCCGCCGCGCACGGCGAAAAAGAGGAAGATCGCGGCCCAGAGAATCGACTTTTCCGCGCCGCCCAGACCTTCCGCCTTTACGACACCGTGAAAATAGACCGTCACCAACAGGACGATCATGGCCGCGAAAGATGCCGGCCGGGTGAACAGGCCAATAGCAACCAAAATGCCGCCGAAAAATTCCGTGGCGGCAAGCAGCGGCGACCAGAAGACGCCGGGGTAAAAGCCGAGGCTCTCCACCATGCCGACAGCGCCGAAAGGATTGACGATCTTGCCAAATCCGTGGGTGACAAGAAGAATCCCGGCTGCGACGCGCAGAATGGTCTCAACCAGATCATGGGTCGAATTATAAAGCGGCGCCACCACCGGCACGAAAAGACGCTGACGATTATTCTCGAACTGGGCCATAGGATCTCCACGTTTCAGCTTTCGACAGCTTCTCTGTTCGCAAAGCCACATGATAAGAACAAGCATGCGCCCGGTAAAAACATGAGTAACAAAGTTGACATTACCGTGAGCATTATTGCCGCCAAGCGGTGAAGGAGACGTGAGGATGACCGAGACCAAACCCCGCATAACCATCCGCTATTGCACGCAATGCAACTGGTTGCTTCGCGCAGGCTGGATGGCGCAGGAAATCCTGCAGACCTTCGCTTCCGATGTCGGCGAAGTCAGCCTCGTTCCCTCAACCGGCGGCCTGTTCGAGATCACCGTTAACGGCACGACCATATGGGAACGCAAACGCGATGGCGGTTTTCCCGGCCCAAAAGAACTCAAACAGAGAATCCGTGACATCATCGACCCGGAGCGCGACCTCGGTCATGTGGACAGAACGAAGCATGAAGGACTCGACACCTGACCCGGCGACATGTTTCAACAGCCCCAACCAAGTTTTTTCCATTTAAAATCAATGATCGTCATAAAAGTTCAAAAAGCCTGTTGACACCGGGCGGCTGCCCTCGTACATCGCTCTCCGTCGCCCAGATGGCGGAATTGGTAGACGCGCCAGCTTCAGGTGCTGGTACTCGCAAGGGTGTGGAGGTTCGAGTCCTCTTCTGGGCACCATTCCATTTTTG
>JAEXMK010000044.1 GCA_023444445.1 Pseudomonadota bacterium
ATGATGCGCAGTGGCTCCGAAAGGAGCAGGAATGCCGAAATCCCCACGTTGAAAGGGCCGCCAAACTCAGCGGTGGGCCTCAAATCGTCCCGTCGGCGATAGAAAATGCGGTAAATCGAGGTGTCCAGGCGTCAAAGCAAATGGAGGAAGATCATGCTGAATTTCCGGACAACGAGCGTCGCTACAGCGATTGTCGTGTTCTTCACCAGCTTCACGCCATCGCAGGCGTTTCAGGTGCCGGTGCCAATCTCCAAGCCGGCGGTAGCGACCGAAAACGTCGTGCCCGTACAGTACCGTGAGTGGGATCGCCGCCGCCATTGGGACGGTCGCCATATGCGTCGTCCGCCCCCGCATCGCGACGGGTTTTACAATGGTCACCGCGGCTACCGTGACCGTCGCCCGGGCTACCGTTATCACAATGGTTACTGGTTCCCGCTCGCTGCTTTCGCCACCGGCGCTATCATCGGTGGCGCGATGCAGCAGCCGCGTCCGGCCTATGGCGGCAGCCATGTGTCCTGGTGTCAGAACCGCTGGCGCTCTTACCGCGCCTACGACAACACCTATCAGCCCAACAGCGGCCCGCGTCGCATCTGCGTCTCGCCATACAGCCGTTAATTGCAAAAGCAAAAGCCCGGTCTTTACCGGGCTTTTGTCTGAGCCCGGAATTGTCGGGGTTTTGATAAACGAAGCGTGATCGCTCCGTTAATCGTGGGTTCAGCCACACGTCCCTAGGCTGTAGAAGTATACGACACCGCCCACACAAAGGCGGAAATCAGAACAACAGAAATTCACGTTATACGGCCTGTCGACCGTCGTGAATGGAGGAAGTCAGATGAATAGCTATGTGAAGAATATCCTGGCTGTCGGTCTTTCTGCAATCGTGGTTGCAGGCGCGATCGTTCCGGCCGAAGCCGCAATGCCGCTGCCCGTCGCGCCGAAGAGCGTTGAATCCACCGGCAACGACGCCAGCAAGAATATCGTCAACGTCCAATACTGGCGTGATCGCGATGGCTGGGGCGATCGCCGCGGCTGGTATCGCGGCCACCGTGGTTATCGTGATTACCGTCCGGGCTATCGTCATCATGACGGCTACTGGTTCCCGCTCGCAGCCTTTGCAACGGGCGCCATCATTGGCGGCGCGCTGTCGCAGCCGCGTGAAGTCTACCGCCCGGTTCCGGAATATCGTCCGCGCCCCGTCTATCGCGAATATCGCCCGGTCCGCCGCGGCAACATGAACCAGGCTCATGTCAACTGGTGCTACGGTCGTTATCGTTCGTACGATGCCTATAGCAACACGTTCCAGCCTTATAACGGCCCGCGTCAGACCTGCTATTCGCCATACGGCTGATAGAAATACCAGGCTAAGATCGACAGAGCCGTCCGGTCACGACCGGGCGGCTTTTTGCTGTCATAATATGCGGGCGCGCTTCAAGACGAACCAGGCGAGCGCCACCGAAATCACGATGAAGATGCTGGCTGCCATGGTGCCACCGGTGCCGACCGTGAACGGCAGCTCGTCCGTATTCATGCCGAAGAAACCGGTCACCAACGATGGCGGCAGCAGAAATGCCGTCATCAGTGACAGGATGTAGAGGTGCCGGTTGGTCTCGGACGAGAGTTTGGAATCGATTTCCTCGTGCAGCAGCCTTGCGCGCTCCTGCAGCGCATAGACGTCGTGATCGACGGCCTCAAGCCTTCCCATCAGACGAGAGGCGACATCCTCGAAACCATCAGGCATCTCGTCGTCATCGGCGGCCGAGGCGCGCCGCATCAGGGTGAGCACCGTGCGCAAATGCCGGTGCAGGCGCACGACCGTTCGGCGCAGCGGCGCAAGGCGTCGTCGCTCGTCGCGGTTCTCGCTGTCATAGACCATATCCTCGATGGCGTTCAGCTCCTCCGTCGTCTCCATCACCAGATTGATGAGAGAGCGCTGGAATTCGGCAACGAGACCTTCGAAGACATGGGATGGCGTGAGATAACGGTTGGAATTCTTGTCGACCGCCGCCTTCAGCCGGTCTACCGAGTGAAGCGGTTGCAGGCGGGTGGTGATGATGAAGCGGTCACTCACGGCGAAATGGAGCCAGCCGAAATTGCGTGTTTCCTGGTCAAACTCCCGCTGGAAATCGACCAGCGTGCCATAGAGCGATTTTTCATCGACCACGATGGACGGATGTGTCTCATGCGTGGTGAGGCTTGCCCTTGCCGCCGGATCAAGCCCGACGATCGTTTCAAGGAAGCCCGCAACCCGCTGGTCGGCGAGATTGAGATGCAGCCAGTAGAACCCCTCATATCCGGCCATTTCCTCGAAACCGGCATCGGGCGCCAGCCGCCGACAAGGGGCTTGACCCGGATGGAAGTGATAGGCCCAGACAAGGCCGGGAATGGTGGGCGTTATGAGATCCATCGTGGCAGTCCTGACCGGCTGGATGGGAGGAGGGGAGGCGTCCGTCGTTCCGGCGTGGGAGCGGCAGCGGCGAGGCGCCTGTCTGCGCATGCTGAGCAAATTCACATGACAGTTTTATAACAATCCCGCCGAAATGATGGAAATTTTCAAATTGACGTTTACGTAAAAATCATTTAGCCCGAAATCAGTAGCAGGATACAAAAGCTTCGGGAGGAGGCAGCATGTATAGCGCGCCGGTGGATGATATCGCCTTTACACTCAAGCATGTGGCGGGTCTTGATGGCGCGCTCTCACAGGGTGTTCTGGGAGACCTTAGTGAAGATCTCGTCGATGCCATTCTTGAGGAAGCCGGCCGTTTCGCGACCGAACAGGTTGCGCCGCTTGCCGATGTTGGCGACCGCCAGGGTGCAAAGCTCGCCGACGGGAAGGTGACGACGCCGGACGGATGGGCCGATCTTTATCGCCGCTGGGCGGAAGCAGGCTGGAACAGCCTGACGGCGCCGGAAGAATTTGGCGGCCAGAACCTGCCGCATATGCTCAATGTCGCAGCGCTTGAAATGTGGAATTCCGGTTCCATGGCTTTTGCGCTGGCACCGACGCTGACCATGGGCGCGGTGGAAGCGCTTGTCGCCCACGGCAGCAATGATCTGAAACGCCTCTATCTTCCCAAGCTCGTTTCCGGCGAATGGACCGGAACGATGAACCTCACCGAACCGCATGCGGGATCGGACCTCGGCGTGCTGAAGACCCGGGCGGAGCGCAATGGCGACGGCACCTATCGCATCTTTGGGCAGAAGATTTTCATCACCTGGGGCGAACACGACGCGGCCGACAATATCATCCACCTCGTTCTCGCCCGTCTGCCGGATGCGCCGGCCGGCACCCGCGGCATCTCGCTGTTCCTCGTGCCGAAATTCTTACCCGATGAGAACGGCGCGCCGGGTAGCCGCAACGACCTTTTCTGCCACTCGCTGGAGCACAAGCTCGGCATCCATGGCTCGCCCACCTGCACGATGATCTTCGGTGACGGCAGGTTCGGTGATGAAAAGGGCGCGCTCGGCTGGCTGATCGGAGAGGAGAACAAGGGCCTTGCCTGCATGTTCACCATGATGAACAACGCCCGCCTTGCCGTCGGCATGCAGGGCGTGGCGATCTGCGAAGCAGCGACCCAGAAAGCGATCACATACGCCAAAGAACGCACGCAGGGCAAGGCGCCCGGCTGGCAGGGCTCCGGCATGAGCCCGATCATCGAACACCCTGACATCGCCAGAACGCTGCTGACGATGAAGGCGCTGACACAGGGATCACGGGCGATTTCCTTCAGCTGCGCTCATGCCATCGACATGGCGCATGCGAGCGAAGACGCCTCCCAGCGCGCTCACTGGCAGGAGCGCGCTGCCCTTCTCACCCCGATCGCCAAATCCTTCTCCACCGATGCCGGTGTCGATGTCGCATCCATGGGCATTCAGGTGCATGGCGGCATGGGTTTCATCGAGGAGACAGGTGCTGCGCGTTATCTGCGGGATGCCCGCATCGCCCCGATTTACGAAGGCACCAACGGCATTCAGGCCATCGATCTGGTGCTGCGCAAGCTGCCGCTTTCCGAGGGTACGCAGGTGCGTGGCTTCATTGCCGAACTGCGTGAGATCGCTGCCCGGACCGCTGCTTCAAACCGCGACGATCTCGGCGAAACGGCCCGTTATCTTGAAGCAAGTCTTACCGATCTGGAAGCGACGACCGAATGGCTGCTTGCGCGCATCACGGCGGGCGAAACCGAAACCGCACTCGCCGGCGCGACGGCCTATCAACGCCTCTTTGGTCTGGCGCTAACCGGTGCTTATCTCGCCAAGGGCGCTTTGGCCAACGTCGATGATGGCAGGGGCGCACATCGTGCGGCGCTCTGCCGTTTCGCTGCGGAAAACCTGCTGGCGGAAACGGCGGCGCTGAAGGATCGCGTCATCGCTGGTGCGGCCAGCCTTGCCGCTGCCCGCGCCCTTTTGGCTTGAGGAGTTTCAGATGTCGGACAATCACATTCTTGTCGAGCCGGTTGGCCATGCGCCTGAGGTTCTGACCATCCGCTTCAACCGGCCGGACAAGAAAAACGCCATCACCGATGCCATGTATCTGCGCATGGCGGATGCTCTCCATGCCGCCAATGCGAACCCAAAAATCCGGGTGGTAGCGTTTCTCGGCACGGAAGGCTGCTTTTCCGCCGGCAACGACATGGCCGATTTTCTCGCTTTCGCCATGTCGGGTGGCAAGGGCAAGCTTGCCGCACTCGACCTTCTGAAAGCGCTGGTTGCCTTCGAAAAGCCGCTGGTCTCAGGCGTGGACGGGCTCGCGATCGGCATCGGCACAACGCTGAACCTTCATTGCGATCTCACGGTTGCCTCCAGCCGCAGCCTGTTCAAGACACCCTTCGTGGATCTGGCGCTGGTGCCGGAAGCGGCCTCCAGCCTGCTCGTGCCAAAACTCATCGGTCACCAGCGCGCCTTTGCGCTGCTTGCGATGGGCGAGGGGTTTTCCGCCGAACAGGCAGTGCAGGCCGGGCTGATCTGGAAAGTCGTTGCGTCAGAGCATGTCGAAACCGAAACGCTGGCGCTCGCCACCCGCCTTGCCGCCAAACCGCAGCAGGCACTGAAGATCGCCCGCGATCTGGTCCGCGGCAACCCGCAGGACATACTTGCCCGCATCGAAGAGGAAGGCCGCCATTTCATCGCACAGCTGCAAAGTGCCGAAGCGCGTGCGGCGTTTGAGGCCTTCATGCGGCGTTAAGCGTTTCGGGAATCTGGGAGCGTGCCCCTTGTTTCTTCTCCCCGCCGGGGAGAAGTCCGCGGCAGCGGGATGAGGGGGCAAGCTTTCGGTTCGTCTCTGCCGTTGCCCCCTCATCCGACCCTTCGGGCCACCTTCTCCCCGGCGGGGAGAAGAAACGAGCGGCACCGTTACGCGCTGGAAGCCGCTGTGCTTGCGAACGCGGATTATGTATGGTCGATCAAGCCGGTCCGGTAAAGACGGATCGCAACCCTCCGTCTGAAGGCCTCCGCATGCGTCACGTCGTTTTCTCCCTGTCCGTCTTCCTGGCCGCCACAACGATTGGCGAAGCGGCAACAATTGCGCCCCCACCCGTGGCTTCCGGAAAGGATATCATTCTGGCGCAGTCATACGATGATGGCAGCCAGGACTACTACTCCGGCAAAAATTACGATCGACAGCGCCGCGCGCGTTTCGTCTGCGTCATCACCCCGCCGGAGAGCGCCAATCGCCGCCGACCCTATATCTGCCCGCTGGAACGGGGCCGCGTTGGCGGCTCCTGCCGCTGCTCGGGCGTAGTCGGCAACGGCACGGTCGATACGGCCTGGTGATTATTTTTCCAGCACTGCCACCGCTTCCACATGCGGCGACCACAGGAACTGGTCGACCGGTGTGACGAGGGTAACGCGATAGCCGCCCTCCGTGAGGATGGCGAGATCGCGCGCCAGCGTCAGCGGATTGCAGCTGACGGCAACGATCTTCTTCACCGTGCTGCGGGCAAGCTCCTTGCACTGGAATTCCGCACCGGCGCGTGGCGGATCGAACACGACCGCGTCGTAATTCTTGAGTTCGCTTGTCATCAGCGGCCTGCGGAAGAGATCGCGCTTCTCGACGCTGACCGGCTTCAGGCCCTGCGTGTTACGGGCGGCGAAATCGAGTGCCTTCAACGGTTTTTCTTCCGCTTCCACCGCATGCACCTTGCCGACACGCGCAAGCCGCAGTGCAAAGGTGCCGGAACCGCAGAACAGATCGGCAATACGTTTGGATTTGCCGACATGGGCAAGCACCAGCTCCGCCATGGCGTCTTCGGCCTGCTTCGTCGCCTGCGTGAAGCCGCCGGCCGGTGGCGAAACCGGAACGCCGCCGAATTCGATGATCGGCTTCTGCGGTTCGATCAGGATTTCACCCGACAGCGAAACGCGGGCAATGCCGCGCATGGCCAGCACCGTTTCCGTGAGCGTCCGCCGTTGCTTGTCGTTGACTGACTTGATGCCCTCGACGGAAATATCGAGACCGGAGAGCGTTTCAAGAACGGTGATGCGGAACGGCTCTGCATTCGCCACCATCGAAAGCCCGATGGCTCTGATAGCATCGAGCCGCGAGACTATGCCGGGCGAGGTGACGGGACATTCCTCGATGGCGACGATGTGATGGCTGTTTGCCTGGCTGAAACCGAGCAGCAGGCCCTTTTCCGTCTTGCGGGCGGCAAACACCGCACGACGGCGTTCGCCGGGGCGACAGATGACGAGATCGTCGACATCAGGTGTCAGGCCTTTCGACTTCAGCGCCGAAACCACCAATTCACGCTTGTAGGCGCGGTATGGCGCATCGGCGAAATGCTGCAGCGAACAGCCGCCGCAGGTGCCGTTCTTTCCCTCGGGACCGAAGTGGCGGCAGGCGGGTTCGCGTCGGTCTGTCGAGGCCTGTGTTATCGACATGACGGTGCCCTGATCCCGCACCTTGGCAATCGCCACTGTTTCGCCGGGCAATGTGAAGGGCACATAGACCGGGCCGTCGGGACAGTGCGCGATGCCATCGCCCTGCGCACCGAGGCTCTTGATGGTGACGGTCTGGGTGCTCATGGCTTTTCGCCTCCGAGAAGAAATTCGACATTGCCGTCACCGCCGGAGATTGGCGAGGGAATGAGACCGAGGCTTTTCCAGCCCATGTCCTCGACGAGCCAGCGTTCCAGCTCTGCCGCCACGGCGGGCGCGGTTTCCGGCTCCTTGAGAAGTCCGGCCTTGCTGATGGCGTCCCGCCCCGCCTCGAATTGCGGCTTGACCAGCAGGACGGCGCGCGCACCCGGCTCGGCAAGCTCAAGCGCGGGGGCAAGCGCCAGCTTCAGCGAAATGAAGGACACATCGGAAACGATGAAGCCAATGGGTCGTTCATCGATATCATCGGAGGTGAGGAACCGCGCATTCAGCCCTTCCAGACTGGTCACGCGCGGGTCGTTCTCGATCCTTGGATGGATCTGCCCGTGGCCGACATCGATGGCGACGACATGTTTCGCGCCGCGATGCAGCAGAACCTCGGTGAAGCCACCGGTCGAGGCGCCGACATCAAGGCAGTCAAGGCCTCTCGGATCGAGCCCGAAATGATCGAGCGCTGCCGTGAGCTTGAGGGCGGCACGCGAGACGTAAGCCTGCGCCGGATCGGTAATGGCGATCTTGACGTTTGCAGCCACGGTCTGGCTTGGTTTGGTGACGATTTTGCCGTTCACGCTCACGGTGCCGCGCGACACCGCATCGCGCGCACGCGAGCGGCTGGCAAAGTGGCCACGCGACACAAGTAGCTGGTCTAGCCGTTCATTTTCAGATGTTTTGGACATGATCCCGTGTCAATGACCGCCAAACCCCGCAGATGCAAGCAATTTATCGCGGACAGGCCATACGGGCGGGTGAAGAAATACGCCTTGGGTAGCAGGAAAACGACATGTGAGATTAATCCAATATAAAGCCTTGTGAGGCACTTTGTCCGCAAGGCCCGTGTGGCCCTCGGAACCTGCCATGACGGCGTCTCCCCCATTTCCCAGAAATTGCGGCCGTTGCAGCGCAGACGTTTGCTCCGTGGCATCGGGTCGCCGAGAGAGTTTGCGATGTCGCTGAAAAACCTCCCCATTAATCTGAAGCTCATAGCCACCTTTTGCGCCTTGATGAGCGTGTGTCTGCTCGCCTCTGCGGTGGTGTTCTGGCAGACGCTGGGGAGCGAGCGAGTCGCAATCGAGAACAATCGCACCAACAACATCATGCATGCGGTGGATGGGGCGACGGCCGCCATGCTTGAGCAAGCCGTCAACCAGCGCGGCTTCCTGCTGTTCCGCAGCGACAGCACCTATAGCGATGTCTTCGCCCAGCGCGAGCTGATGCTGAAGAAGCTCAATGAAGCCCGCGCTCTGGCCGCCGGCCAGCCGGATATCCTGAAGTCCATCGACGATATGGAAAAATCCGCCACCGTCTTCTTCAAGGAACTGGCGGAACCGCAGATCGCTGCCCGCAAGACCACGGAAGCGCCAATTTCCGACATCATCGAGATCGGCCGCAACCAGGCGAAGGGCCAGCTTGATGGCTTCCGCGCTTCCGCCGCCAAGATCAAGGAGCAGCTGAACGGCCTCTCCACTGTCTACGCCGCTGAACAGCAGGCTGCCGCCCGCAATCTGGAATACGCGCTTCTCGGCGGCGGTGCTGTCGCCGGTCTTCTCGCCATTATCCTGATCTGGGCTCTGTCACGCTCCATCGTCACGCCGATCGTCGGCATGACGGCGGCGATGAGCCGCCTTGCCGATGGCGACCTGACGACGGAAGTTCCCGCCACGGATCGTGGTGATGAAGTCGGAAAGATGGCGAAGGCCGTTCTGGTCTTCAAGGAGGCGGGTCTCGAAAAATCCCGCCTTGCCGGGGAGACTGACCGGATGCGCTCCGCGACCGAGGCGGAACGCCGCCGCAACGAGGAGGAAAAGGCGCGCGATGAAGCCGCCAGCGCCTTTGCGAGCGCCGAGCTGGGCAAGGGCCTTGCCGCTCTCGCCGACGGCGATCTTTCCTATCGCATCGAAACGCCTTTTGTGCCCGCCATTGATCCGGTTCGCGTGAATTTCAACAGCGCGGTCGAAAAGCTGCAGCAGGCGCTGCGCACGGTTGGCGAAAACGCGGCCGCCATCAACGCCGGCGCTTCGGAAATGCTTTCTGCCGCCGACGACCTGTCGCGCCGCACGGAACAGCAGGCCGCTTCCATCGAGGAAACTGCAGCAGCACTGGAAGAAGTGACCACCACGGTGCGCGATAGCGCCCGCGGAGCGGAAGATGCCGGCAGCCTGGTCCAGCGCGCCCGCGCCGGTGCCGAAAAATCCGGCGTCGTGGTTCGCAAGGCTGTCGCCGCCATGCGCGAAATCGAAAAGTCTTCGGGCGAAATCGGCAATATTATCGGCGTTATCGATGACATCGCCTTTCAGACCAATCTTCTGGCGCTGAATGCCGGTGTAGAAGCCGCACGCGCCGGTGATGCCGGCAAGGGTTTTGCGGTCGTTGCGCAGGAAGTTCGTGAACTTGCCCAGCGCTCCGCCAATGCCGCCAAGGAAATCAAGGCGCTGATCAGCGCTTCCAGCCAGCAGGTGGAAAACGGCGTCAATCTGGTCGATGAGACCGGCAAGGCTCTCGAGCTCATCGTGTCGGAAGTCGAAGAGATCAATGCCCATGTCAGCGCCATCGTCGTCGCTTA
>JAEXMK010000053.1 GCA_023444445.1 Pseudomonadota bacterium
TCATGAAATGCTCCCTTGCACACGCACTCTCATTGCCGACTATCGCAACGCGGCAATCCTGTCCATCGGTGGGATTTCATCTTGATGAGGAAAATGCGAATCGCAAGCCTAAAATCGCCCGAATCATGGTCACTTCACATTCGTTTTAAAAAGATTCTGAGCAAGTGCAGCAAATTTTCCATAGGGCGTAAGACTTGAAAGCGGAATGCGCAGAAGTGGAAGCTGCCCGCCGCAGGGCAGCGACAACATCTCGTCATCTTCGGGAAGTCTTGGATTTTCGGGCGAAACAACTGTTGTGACGGCGAAATGTAGTGGCGCGCGCGCAATGCTTTTAAGGGAAACAATGCCGCTGCCGCGCAATTCCAGCAGGCCGGCGATGGCTTCCGGCCGCTCGGCGATGATGGTTTCGCCCTCGCGATACACGAAAATCTGATCGTCCGCGATCAATGCGGCGGGCAACCCGCACCGTTCCGCCTCCGTCAGGAAGCTGAAGGCAAGCTCGCTTTTGCCGCTTCCCGACGGCCCGGTGAAAAGGATGCCGGTGTTTTGAACAACGATGGCGGATGCATGCAGGTTGAAGCGTTCAGCGTTCATGGGTTTCGGCGGCGGGCAGCGACAGGGTGAAGCGCGCGCCTGAGATCACGCCATATTTGTCGACCACGTTCTCTGCCCGCAGACTGCCGCCATGGGCTTCCGCGATCTGGCGGCTGATGGAAAGGCCAAGGCCGGAATTCTGTCCGAAACCTTCGCTTGCCGGCCTATCGGTGTAGAAACGCTCAAAAATCCGGTCGATATCTTCCGCCTGAATACCGGGCCCGTTGTCCTCCACCTGCACGATGCAACGATCCTTGTGACGGGAGAGGCGCACGGTGATGCGGCCGCTTTCTTCGGCAACGAAGGAGCGCGCATTCTCGATGAGGTTGGTCACGATCTGGCCGATACGCAGGTCGTGGCCATTTACCACGAAGGAGGTCTTTGCGCCCGCTTTCCGGTCGACAACATAGTCGATCGTCACGCTTTTTTTCTTGGTGCTTATCTGGCGGGATATTTCCACCAGACCCTTCATCAGCACATCTAGATCGACCGGTGAGGCGTCGACGCGCGCCAGTTCGGCATCGAGCCGCGACGCATCCGAAATGTCGCTGATCAGGCGGTCGAGGCGGCGCACATCGTGGAAGATGATCTCGGTCAGACGCTGTTTCGACTCTTCGGTCTTCGCGCGCGGCAGGGTTTCCACGGCGCTGCGCAGCGAGGTCAGCGGGTTCTTGAGCTCATGGCTGACATCGGCGGCGAAACTTTCGATCGCATCGATACGATCGTAAAGCGCTGTCGTCATTTCACGCAGCGCAATCGAGAGGTTGCCGATCTCATCCTGACGCGCCGAGAAATCCGGTATTTCCTCGCGTGTCCTTGCCCCGCGGCGTACGCGGATTGCGGCGGCGGACAGCCGCCGTAGTGGCGTGGCGATGGTCGAGGAAAGGAGCAGCGACAGGACGATGTTGACCAGCGTGGCGATGCCGAAGACGCGCATGATGGCGAGGCGCTCGGCATGCACGATCTTGTCGATATCGCCCGCTTGCGTCGAAAGCAGCAGAACGCCGAGCACGGCCCGGAAGCGCTGCACCGGTACGGCCACGGAAACGATTAGCTCGCCCTTTTCCGTGACACGCACGACCGCGCCGCGCACGCCGGTCAACGCATTCATCACTTCGGGATAGATCGAGCCGTCGCCGCCGGGCGCTTCCTTATATTGCGGCAGGCTGCTCGGCTGCAGCATGCGGTTAAACATGCTGGTGAACCAGTCGCCCCAAGTCTGCGTCTCCGGCGTTACTGGCGGCAGGTCGAAGCGCAGCACCTGACCGCGCGAATAAAGATGGCGGGAATCGAGCAGCAGGTTGGCGTCGGCATCGAAAAGCCGCGCCCGTGTGCGCGTCGGTGAAATCAGCCGCCGCAGCACCGGCGCCACCCGCTCCGGATTGATGGGGAAACTCAGGTCCTCATCATTGGGGGCAGGCGTGATGCTCTGTCCCGCCTGCAGTTCCAGCAGCTTTTCCGGATTGATGGTGATTGAGTTGGTATCGACGGAGGCGGAAGCGGAAACGGCGCCGGCGATGATTTCGCCTTGCGTCAGCAGGCTTTCCACGCGGGCGTCGATCAGCCCCTCGCGGAACTGGTTGAGGTAGAGAATGCCGCCGACCAGAACCACCGTCGCCGCGACGTTGAAGAACAGGATGCGGCGCGTGAGGCTGGAAAACACCGCATTGCCGAAAATGCGCCGGATGATCGTCAGCGGATGGATACGATGGCGGCGTTCGCTGCCGCGTTCTTCGGCATCGTCACTGTCCGAGACGGTTTCCGGCGTTTTCTTCAACACGTATTCAAGTCCTTACCGCCCCATATCGGGCGGTCCCTTCTGCGCGGCGCGGCTCGTTCAGGCCGCTTCGCGGAAGCGATATCCTACGCCATAAAGCGTTTCAATCATATCGAAGTCGCCATCGACCAGTTTGAACTTCTTGCGAAGACGCTTGATGTGGCTGTCGATGGTGCGGTCGTCCACATAGACCTGCTCGTCATAGGCCGCATCCATCAGGGCGTCGCGGCTTTTCACCACGCCTGGACGCTGCGCCAGCGAATGCAGGATGAGGAATTCGGTCACCGTCAGCGTTACCGGTTCACCCTTCCAGGTGCATGTATGCCGTTCCTGATCCATGGCGAGCTGCCCGCGCTCCAGTGTGCGTGCCTGTTGGTCTGCAGTCGGCTTCAGAACGTTGCCGGTCGCGGCAGACGCCTCGCGGCTGCTGGCGCGGCGAAGGATTGCTTTGACGCGCTCCACCAGAAGGCGCTGCGAGAATGGCTTGGTGATGAAGTCGTCCGCACCCATCTTCAGCCCGAACAATTCGTCGATCTCTTCATCCTTGGAGGTGAGGAAGATAACCGGCAGATCCGACTTCTGGCGAAGGCGCCGCAGAAGCTCCATGCCGTCCATGCGCGGCATCTTGATGTCAAAAATGGCGAGCTGGGGCGGACGGGCGATCAACCCGTCAAGCGCTGAAGCGCCGTCCGTATACGTTTCGACCCGGTAGCCTTCGGCTTCGAGCGCGATCGATACCGAAGTCAGGATATTTCGGTCATCGTCGACAAGCGCGATCGTCTGCATGTAGTTGGTCTCCATGGTCATTTTCTCGTAACTCCCGACATTCACCCAGCCAGGTTGTGCGCCGCGAGCCACTCTCTTGAGTATAAAGGTGGAACAAATTGTGGCAAAGGAAAACTCGCCCCAAAATCGCAAGCGCAGGGCGAGGAGATTTCGTAAAGACGCCGCAGCTGAATTTTAATGCGACTTCAACCGATTTAAAAAGAAATAAAATCTTTTAAATCGATTAATATATTGAAATCACTAAGTTTTTTAAAGTCATGCTCTTGCGTTTCTAAAAGCTGCCACGTATTTTCCGAGGAAATTTCAACGGCCTTATCGTCATCAACAAGGAACGCGTCATGAACGAGCTTGGGGTTCATAATCCTGCCAACGGAGTTGCGGAACTCGGACTGGGCGAGGCCTCCCGCGTCTTTTATAACCTCAACGAGAGCGAATTATACGAAGAGGCTATCCGCAATGGTGAAGCAGAACTGACCATTGATGGCGCGTTGCGCGCCGTTACCGGCCAGCACACGGGTCGTTCTCCGAAGGACAAATTCGTCGTCCGCGACGCTTCCACCGAGAACACCATCTGGTGGGACAATAACAAGCCGCTGTCGCCGGAAAACTTCGAGCTGCTGCACAAGGACATGCTGGCCCATGCCGCCGGAAAGACGCTCTATGTTCAGGACCTGATCGGCGGCGCCGATGAGGAAAACGCTCTGCCGACACGCGTCGTCACCGAGCTTGCCTGGCATTCGCTGTTCATCCGCAATCTGCTGATCCGTCCGAAGCAGGAAAAACTGGCAGGCTTCAAGCAGAAGCTCACCATCATCAACCTGCCGAGCTTCAAGGCTGATCCAGCCCGTCACGGTGTCCGTTCGGAAACCGTCATCGCCTGTGATCTGACCAACGGCCTCGTTCTTATCGGCGGCACGTCCTATGCCGGTGAAAACAAGAAGTCGGTCTTTACGGTGCTGAACTACCTGCTGCCGGCAAAGGGCGTCATGCCTATGCATTGCTCGGCCAATGTCGGTCCGCAGGGTGATTCCGCCGTTTTCTTCGGCCTCTCCGGCACCGGCAAGACCACGCTGTCGGCTGATCCGTCGCGCACGCTGATCGGCGATGACGAACACGGCTGGGGCGAACACGGCATCTTCAATTTCGAAGGCGGCTGCTATGCCAAGGCGATCAAGCTTTCGGCGGAAGCCGAGCCGGAAATCTACGCCGCGACCCGCCGTTTCGGCACGGTTCTCGAGAACGTCGTGCTGGACGAAAACCGCGTCCCTGATTTCAACGACAACTCGCTGACGGAAAATACCCGCAGCGCCTATCCGCTGCACTTCATTCCGAATGCATCGGAGACGGGCATTGCCGGCCATCCAAAGACGATCATCATGCTGACGGCCGACGCCTTCGGCGTGCTGCCGCCGATTGCCCGGCTGACACCGGAGCAGGCCATGTACCACTTCCTCTCCGGATATACGGCCAAGGTCGCCGGTACGGAAAAGGGCGTGACCGAGCCGGAAGCGACATTCTCCACCTGCTTCGGCGCCCCCTTCATGCCGCGCCATCCGGCCGAATACGGCAACCTGCTGCGTGAGTTGATCGGCAAGCACGGTGTGGATTGCTGGCTGGTCAACACCGGCTGGACCGGCGGCGCTTACGGCATCGGCAAGCGTATGCCCATCAAGGCCACCCGCGCGCTTCTGACCGCCGCTCTCACGGGCGATCTGAAGAACGCACAGTTCCGCACCGATGCGAATTTCGGCTTCGCCGTCCCTCAGTCGCTCGATGGTGTGGACAGCGCGATCCTCGATCCGCGTTCCACTTGGGCCGATGGCGCAGCTTATGACGCGCAAGCGAAGAAGTTGGTGTCGATGTTCGTCACCAACTTCACCAAGTTCGAAGACCACGTCGACAGCAAGGTGCGCGACGCAGCGCCGGGCCTTTTGCTCGCGGCTGAATGAATGAAGCCTCATATATGAGGAGGAGGGGAACCCGGCCTGAGTGCCGGGTTTCTTTTTGCCGGGATCTTTCGTTTTCCCCGCTGTTTTCATTTTTTGCGTTCTGTGGCATCACCGGCGCGGAGAAAGATCATGGCCAGCGACCCACTTTACATCAGCAACCGCATAACCATCGCCGGCTGGGAGCTGACGGAGCAATTCGTGCTGGCTGGCGGGCCGGGCGGCCAGAACGTCAACAAGGTCTCGACCGCGGTTCAGCTGTTTTTCGACATCGCCAATTCGCCATCCCTTTCGGACCGGGTGAAGGCCAATGCGCTGCGTCTCGGTGGCAGGCGTGTGTCGAAAGACGGCGTACTGATGATCGAGGCCAGCCGGTTTCGCAGCCAGGAGCGCAATCGCGACGATGCACGCGAGCGGCTTAAGGAGTTGATCCTGGAGGCGGCGGCCCCACCGCCACCAGTTCGCAAGGCCACCAAGCCGACAAAAGGCTCGGTCGAGCGTCGTCTGAAGGCAAAGTCCGGCCGCTCGGATATCAAGAAGATGCGCGGCAAGCCCTCCGGCGACTAATCCGAAGGTGCTTGATTCTCAGAGCTTACGAAGCGCAACGGTGTCGATCAGATGGTTCCTACCTTTGCGCAGAATGAGATCCGCCCGCGGGCGCGTTGGAACAATATTCTGGCGCAGGTTCTTCAGGTTGATGTTCTGCCAGAGGCCCTCGGCAATGCTGAGCGCTGCCTCCTCGCTGATCGACGCATAACGGTTGAAGAAGGAATTCGGGTCGCGGAAGGCGGTCTGCCGCAGGTTCATGAACCGGTTCACGTACCAGTTGTGAATGAAGTCCTCGTCGGCATCGATATAGATCGAGAAATCGAAGAAGTCGGAAACAATTGGCACGATCCGTCCACCCGCAGGCAGGTCGCGCGATTGCAGTACGTTGATGCCTTCGAAGATGAGGATATCCGGCTGGTCGACGACAGTGAATTCGTTCGGCAGCACGTCATAGGTCAAATGCGAATAACGCGGCGCCTTCACATTCGGCTGGCCCGCCTTGATGGCTGAGAGGAATCGCAGCAGCGCGCCGATATCGTAGCTTTCCGGGAAGCCCTTACGCTCCATCAGGTTCTCGCGCCGCAATACCTCGTTCGGATAAAGAAATCCATCAGTGGTGATGAGGTCGACCTTGGGGCTGGAAGGCCAGCGCGCCAGGAGCTCTTTCAGAATACGTGCCGTCGTGGATTTGCCGACAGCAACGGAACCGGCAATGCCGATGACGAAAGGCGTCTTGTTAACGTCACCCATGTTGAGGAAGCGGTTGCGCTGTTCGAATAACAACTGCGACGCTTCGACATGGGATGACAGCAGGCGCGACAGCGAGAGATAGATGCGTCGCACTTCATCCAGATCGATCGGATCATCCAGCGAACGCAGCCGTTTGACCTCGTCGGCGGAAAGTGTCAGTGGCGTATCGGCTCGAAACTTCGCCCATTCTTCCGAACTGAAGAAGTGGTATGGCGAATATTCATCCGGCCTGAAATGATCGAGTGTGCCTGGCATGCCTCTCTCCCCGCTGCCTGCCGTGACATTCATGATGTCGGCCTCGCCGCCTTTTCCGCAAGGCCGGTCTGACCCGTGCGGCGCTCCAGTTCGGCAAAAACGTCACTCAAGGGAATTTCGGCAATCTTCAGCACCACCAGCAGATGGTAAAGCAGGTCGGCGGCCTCGTTTTTCAGCGCATCACGGTCTTTCGCGATGGCGGCGATAACGGCTTCCACGGCCTCTTCGCCGAGTTTTTTGGCGGCGCGGTCCTGGCCGGCAGCAACCAGCTTGGCCGTCCAGGATTCATCAGGAGAGGCAGCGGCGCGCGTTGCGACGATACGCTCCAGATCGGAAAGGGAAAATGCGCTCATGGGGAAATCCTGCAATCAGTCGAGACGCATGGCGATGCCATGCTCGGCCATGTAGTTCTTGGCTTCACCGATCGAATAAGTGCCAAAGTGGAAGATGGAGGCTGCAAGCACCGCAGTCGCATGGCCATCACGAACGCCTGCCACCAGATCGTCCAGTGTGCCGACGCCCCCCGAAGCGATGACGGGGACTCGGACCTGATCGGCAATGCTGCGCGTCAGGCCGATATCGTAACCGCTCTTTGTGCCGTCGCGGTCCATCGATGTGACGAGCAATTCGCCAGCGCCGCGTTCGACCATCCCGATGGCGAATTCGACGGCGTCGATACCCGTCGGCTGGCGTCCGCCATGGGTGAATATTTCCCAGCGGCCTTCTTCCCCGTCCTTCGAAACGCGCTTGGCGTCGATGGAAACGACGATGCACTGGTTGCCGAACTTGTCGGCCGCCTGCGCCACGAAGTCGGGATCCTTGACCGCTGCGGAATTGATTGAGACCTTGTCCGCGCCGCACAGAAGCAGCTTGCGGATGTCGGCGACGGCGCGAACACCGCCACCGACGGTCAGCGGCATGAAGCAATGATCGGCGGTGCGTGAAACGACATCGAAGATCGTGTCGCGATTATCAGAAGAGGCGGTAATGTCCAGGAAGCAGAGTTCGTCCGCCCCAGCCGCATCATAGGCTTTTGCCGCCTCGACAGGATCGCCGGCGTCGATGAGGTCTACGAAGTTCACGCCCTTGACGACGCGGCCATCTTTTACATCGAGGCAGGGAATAACGCGGGCTTTAAGGGTCATGCACGTTCCTCCTTGGCGGCCTTGATGAGGTCAAGCGCCTCGGCGGGATCGATGCGACCATCATAAAGGGCGCGGCCTGAAATCGCGCCCTCAAGCTTTGCGGCATCCGGCTGCAACATGCGCCTGATGTCGTCGATGGAGGCGAGACCGCCGGAGGCGATGACCGGGATGGAAACGGCATCCGCCAGTTCCAGCGTCGAAGCCCAGTTGATGCCGGCCAGAATGCCGTCACGATCGATATCGGTATAGATGATGGCCGCGACGCCAGCACCTTCGAAACGTTTGGCAAGCTCAATCACGCCGAGTTCGGAGGCTTCCGCCCAGCCTTCGACGGCAACCTTGCCGCCCTTGGCATCGATGCCGACTGCGACCTGTCCGGGAAAACGCTTGCAGGCTTCAATGACCAGAACCGGGTCGCGCACCGCAACGGTGCCGAGAATGACCCGGGCAAGCCCACGGCTCAGCCACGCCTCGATATGATCGAGAGTGCGTATGCCGCCGCCCAGCTGCACAGGGTTTTTCGTCGCTTTCAAAATGGCGTCGACCGCCGCGCCATTCACGGTCTGGCCGGCGAACGCACCGTTGAGATCAACGACGTGCAGCCATTCAAAGCCTTGATCCTCGAAGGCCTTCGCCTGTGCGCCGGGGTCCGTGTTGTAGACGGTCGCCTGGTCCATATCGCCGAGTTTCAGGCGAACGCACTGGCCGTCTTTAAGGTCGATTGCGGGAAAAAGAATCATGTCAGGGCTTCCAGCGCAGGAAATTGGAAATCAGGGCAAGGCCGAGCGTCTGGCTTTTTTCCGGGTGGAATTGCGCACCCGCCATATTGTCGCGGCCGACGAAAGCCGTCATCGCGCCACCGTAATTGGTGGTGGCGATGACATCCGTCGAGTGCTTGGCGGCCAGATGGTAGGAATGCACGAAATAGGCGTGCAACCCGTCCGCGCCGGTCTTGATACCATCGAACAGGGGGTGTGCGTGGAGGATTTCCAGCGTGTTCCAGCCGATCTGCGGAATCTTCAGGTTCTTATCGGCAGGCGTCATTTCCACGACGTCACCCTCGATCCAGCCGAGCCCGGTGCTAACAGTCTTTTCCAGCCCGCGGGATGACATGAGCTGCATGCCGACGCAGATACCGAGGAACGGATGGGCTTTTTTCTCCACCGCTTCGATGAGTGCGTCATGCATGCCGGGAACGGCATCGAGACCGGCACGACAATCCGCATAGGCGCCGACGCCCGGCAGAACGATGCGATCCGCCGAGGCGACATGATCCGGCTTGTCGGTCAGGTCGATGGTTGCATTGATACCGGCTTCGCGGGCGGCACGCTCGAAAGCTTTTGTGGCCGAACGCAGATTGCCCGAACCGTAGTCGATGATCGCGACACGCATGTCAGCGCCTTCCATTCAAGTCGAAAAGAAACGATCCGGCGGGATCGTTGACGAAGTTTTTGTCACCGCTCTTTTGCGGCGAAGGGGTCCAGACCGGGTGCGACAGCTGCTCCGGCGCGTCATTGTTTTCCGAGAGACCGGAGAAATATATGTCTTCGGCGCTCGAAAGATCAGGGGCGGAAACGACTGACTTCAGCGTCCAGCCTGTGCGGATCAGGTGCCGGACGAGAAAATTGCGTCCCTCCAGCGCCGTAATGAGCCCGATGGCGAAACCGCAGAGAAGGCCAACCGGTTCGAATCCGGCTAATATCGAAATCTGCCCGGCCAGGATGAGCGCGATGACGACGATGGCCGTCGCCAGCCACAGCCGGTTGATCGCAAGCCATAACCATGGCGCAATGAGAGCCAGCCAAACGAAACGATCGGCAATGAAGCGGGTCGTCTTGTGGTCCCTGTCCGGCCCGTTGGGGGCTTCCAGAACGAGATAGCTTGTCATGGGCTTCCTGACAGCTTGGGCGTCAGGCCAGCATGCCCTTCGTGGAGGGAACGCGGCCTGCCTGCCGGGGGTCGATCTCGGTTGCCGTGCGAAGAACGCGGGCAACGGCCTTGAAGCACGTCTCGGCGATATGATGGTTGTTGGCGCCGTAATGGTTCAGGATATGCAGCGTGATGCCGGCATTCTGGGCGAGCGCCTGAAAGAACTCGCGCACCAGCTCCGTGTCGAAGGTGCCGATCTTCGGCGCGGAAAAATTGACGTTCCAGACCAGGAACGGCCGGCCGGAAATATCGACGGCAGCCTTGGTCATGGTCTCGTCCATGGCAAGATCAAGCGAGGCGTAGCGGGCAATACCGCGCCGGTCGCCAAGCGCCTTCGCGATCGCCTGGCCAATGGCGATGCCGGTATCTTCCACAGTGTGGTGGTCATCGATGTGCAGGTCGCCCTGCACCTCGATATCCATGTCGATCAACGAATGGCGGCTGAGCTGGTCCAGCATATGGTCGAAAAATCCCACGCCGGTGGAAATTTTCGATTTGCCGGTGCCGTCGATATCCACGCGGACCGAAACCGAGGTTTCGTTGGTCTTGCGGATAATCTCGCCTTCACGTTCTGCCATTTTGGCCGCTCCGTGGAAATGTTGCCGTTCCTTATCAGCACGGGACACAAATATCCAGTTGTTCCATCGTCTTGGCTGACCTGCGGAAAACCGGGTGTGATCCCGATGATTGCAATCGCAAAAACCAGACTTACATAGAACCCGAAAAGGGCCGCAACCCGGCCCGTTAACTCCAGGCCCGGCAGGGCAGACAGGTGTTTGATGACAACAATTATTACAGTCAGAAAGGGCGGCAAGGTCGTCATGGCTGGCGACGGGCAGGTAAGCCTTGGCCAGACCGTCATGAAGGGCAACGCCCGCAAGGTTCGCCGTATCGGCAAGGGTGAAGTGATTGCCGGTTTTGCCGGTGCAACCGCGGATGCGTTCACATTGCTCGACCGTCTCGAAAAGAAACTCGAACAATATCCAGGCCAGCTCATGCGTGCCGCCGTGGAACTCGCGAAGGACTGGCGGACGGACAAATATCTGCGCAATCTCGAAGCGATGATGCTAGTCGCTGATAAGTCCACCACGCTTGCCATCACCGGCAACGGCGATGTGCTGGAACCTGAACATGGCGCGATCGCCATTGGTTCGGGTGGCAACTACGCCTTCGCCGCCGCCCGCGCGATGATGGATACCGACAAATCCGCCGAAGACGTGGCCCGGCAGGCGCTCGATATCGCCGCCGATATCTGCGTTTATACCAATCACAATCTCGTCGTGGAAACGCTCGACGCCGAGTAAGCCTATTTCTCACCAATGGGTCCTGTGGGCCGGGCCGAACGGCCGGCCGGAACAGGAAAGCCGAGAGGACAGAATGACCACTTTTTCTCCCCGGGAAATCGTCTCGGAACTGGACCGCCACATCATCGGCCAGCACGATGCCAAACGTGCGGTCGCGATTGCGCTGCGAAACCGGTGGCGCCGCCAGCAGCTTGATGAGAGCCTACGCGACGAAGTCATGCCGAAAAACATTCTCATGATCGGGCCGACCGGTGTCGGCAAGACGGAAATTTCCCGCCGCCTCGCCAAGCTGGCCGGCGCGCCCTTCATCAAGGTTGAAGCCACCAAGTTCACCGAGGTCGGTTATGTCGGCCGTGATGTCGAGCAGATCATTCGTGACCTGGTCGAGATTGGCATTGGCCTCGTGCGCGAAAAAAAGCGCGCCGAAGTGCAGGCCAAGGCACATCAGAGCGCCGAAGAGCGGGTGCTTGATGCGCTCGTTGGATCGACCGCATCGCCGGGCACGCGCGAGAGCTTCCGCAAGAAGCTGCGCGACGGCGAACTGGACGACAAGGAAATTGACATCGAGGTGGCCGACAGCGGATCGGGCATGCCCGGTTTCGAAATCCCCGGCATGCCGGGCGCCAATATCGGCGTGCTCAACCTGTCGGAAATGTTCGGCAAAGCCATGGGCGGGCGCACCAAGAAAGTGCGCACCACGGTGTCGAAATCCTATGCCGATCTCATCCGCGATGAGTCCGACAAGCTGCTGGACAATGAAATGATTCAGCGTGAGGCGGTGAAGTCGGTCGAAAATGACGGCATCGTCTTCCTTGACGAGATCGACAAGATCGCCGCCCGCGATGGCGGCATGGGTGCCGGTGTCTCGCGCGAAGGCGTGCAGCGCGATCTTCTGCCGCTGGTCGAAGGCACGACGGTTTCGACGAAATACGGACCTGTCAAAACCGACCACGTCCTCTTCATCGCATCGGGCGCTTTCCATGTGGCAAAGCCGTCCGATCTTCTGCCGGAGCTTCAGGGCCGCCTGCCGATCCGCGTTGAGCTGAAGCCGCTGACGAAGGAGGATTTCCGCCGTATTCTGACCGAGACGGAAGCAAGCCTCATCCGCCAGTACAAGGCGCTGATGGCGACGGAAGAACTCGATCTCGATTTCACTGACGATGCCATCGATGCGCTGGCGGATGTCGCCGTTCATCTCAACTCGTCGGTCGAAAACATCGGTGCCCGCCGTCTGCAGACGGTAATGGAACGCGTCCTGGACGAGATTTCCTACAACGCACCGGATCGTGGCGGCTCTGCCGTCAAGATCGATCAGGAATACGTCAAAAAACATGTCGGCGATCTTGCCGCCGATACGGATTTGTCGCGTTACATTCTCTGAAGACGTCTGGAATAACGAAAGAAGAGTGCGGCCATATTTGCCGCACTCTTTTATTTTATCTGCCTCATCTCGCATTCAGCCCGCATTTTGTTTATGGGAAGGGCTGCATTCCGGTTGGAACCGCTTTCGTGGAATGGTCC
>JAEXMK010000205.1 GCA_023444445.1 Pseudomonadota bacterium
TGTACCGTTACGACGAGTTCGATCACGCATTTGTTGAAGGCCGCGTGGCGCAGTTTCGCGATCAGGTCGAGCGCCGGCTGTCCGGCGAGCTGGCCGAGGACGCATTCAAGCCGCTGCGCCTGATGAATGGTGTCTATCTTCAGCTGCACGCCTATATGCTGCGCGTCGCCATTCCCTACGGTACGCTGAATTCGAAGCAGATGCGGATGCTGGCGCATATCGCCCGCAAATATGACCGTGGTTATGGCCACTTCACCACCCGCCAGAACATCCAGTACAACTGGCCGCGCCTGTCGGACACGCCGGATATCCTTTCCGAACTGGCAAGCGTGGAAATGCACGCGCTGCAGACTTCGGGCAATTGCATTCGCAACGTCACCGCCGACCATTTTGCTGGCGCTGCCGCAGACGAAGTCGCCGATCCACGTCCCTATGCGGAAATCCTGCGTCAATGGTCTTCCGTGCATCCCGAATTCTCGTTCCTGCCGCGAAAGTTCAAGATTGCTGTCACGGGCGCCGAGCGCGACCGCGCCGCCATTCAGGTCCACGATATCGGCCTGCATCTGAAAAAGAACGACAAGGGCGAGATCGGTTTTGCCGTTTATGTCGGCGGCGGGCAGGGCCGTACGCCGATGATCGCCAAGAAAATCCGCGACTTTCTGCCGGAAGAGGACCTTCTGTCCTACACCACCGCCATCATGCGCGTTTATAACCTGCATGGCCGCCGCGATAACAAATACAAGGCGCGCATCAAGATCCTCGTGCACGAGACCGGTGTGGAAGAACTTGCTCGCCAGGTGGAGGTGGAATTCGCCGAGCTGAAAAACACCGAGCTGAAGTTGCCTGATGCCGATATCGCTGCAATCACTTCGTATTTCGCACCTCCGGCGCTGAAGGACCGGCCGGAAGGCTGGGAAAGCGTGGCTCGCTGGAAGCGGGCCGATGAAGGTTTTGCGCGTTTCGTCGAGCAGAACGTCGCGCCGCACAAGCATCCGGATTACGGTATGGTGACGATCTCGCTGAAGCCGATCGGTGGCATTCCGGGCGATGCGACCGACGAGCAGATGGAACTGGTCGCCGATATCGCCGCGGAATACGCTTTCGACGAAATCCGCATCAGCCACGAGCAGAACATCATTCTGCCGCATGTGGCGCTGGCCGATCTGGAACCGGTCTATCGTGCACTTGTAGGCGCGGGCCTTGCGACCGCCAATGCCGGGCTGATCACCGATATCATTGCCTGTCCCGGGCTGGACTACTGCGCGCTTGCGAATGCGCGCTCCATTCCGCTGGCACAGGAGATCTCCACCCGTTTTGGCTCTCATGAACGCCAATTGGAAATCGGCGAACTGAAGATCAAGATTTCGGGCTGCATCAATGCCTGCGGCCATCACCATGTCGGCCATATCGGCCTCTTGGGCGTGGAAAAGAAGGGTGCGGAACTCTACCAGATCACGCTTGGCGGATCGGGCGACGAAAACACCTCGATCGGTGAGATCATCGGTCGCGGTTTCGAGCCGGAAAAAGTGACCGACGCGGTGGAAACCATCGTCGATACCTATCTGGGCCTGCGCCTTTCGAAGGAAGAGAACTTCCTCGAAGCCTATCGCCGTGTCGGACCGCAGCCGTTCAAGGACGCGCTCTACGGCTCCGCCGCCGAAGCCGCCTGAGGAGATGGACATGACGAAAATCTGGAACCGCGACGGCTTCGTGGACAATGATCAGTGGGTGATTGAAACGGAAGAGGTGAAGGCAACAGGCGAGCAGAAGCCTGTGCTTTCACTTGCCGATTTCCTCGTTCGCGCCGCTGAAAGCAATGATATCGGCCTCGGCGTGCTGATTTCACCGGCTGATGACGTCATTCGGCTTGAGCCTTATCTCGATCGTATCGACCTTGTCGCGGTTAGCTTCCCGGCCTTCAATGACGGTCGTGGTTTCAGCCACGCTTCGCTCCTGCGCAGCCGCCTTGGTTTTACCGGCGAGGTGAGGGCGGTCGGCGATGTGCTGATCGACCAGGTGCCGCTGATGCTGCGTACCGGCTTTACCAGCTTTGCGGTGACGAACGAGACGGCAATCCGCCGTCTCTCCGAAAATCGTCTGCCGGAAATCCCGGTCTATTACCAGCCGACGGCCAGGCCGGCGGCGGGCGGTGAGGCCTATAGCTGGCGCCGTCGTGCGTCGGCGTGACACGTTGCGCGGAAATATGATTTTTTGATACATATTTCCTGAGCACATAGCAGTTGTGACATTCTCATACCTTCAAACCGCGGTAAAAATGGTATAATTGCCGGGTTGTAGAATGTCGCTTACCGAATGAGAATGGACGGAACCTGATAATGAACGCGCCAGCCAAGACGGAAGATTTCGCGATCAAGATACCTGATGGTGTTTACGCCGAGACGGTTTTGTCGGTGGAGCACTATACGGATCACCTGTTCCGTTTCCGCATGACGCGTCCTGCCGGCTTCCGTTTCCGTTCCGGCGAGTTTGCCATGATCGGCCTGATGGTTGGCGAAAAGCCGATCTACCGCGCCTATTCCATCGCCAGCCCCGCCTGGGACGAGGAACTGGAGTTCTTCTCCATCAAGGTTCCGGACGGCCCGCTGACCTCGCATCTTCAGGCGATCAAGCCCGGTGACACGGTTTTGATGCGCAAGAAGCCGACAGGGACGCTCGTTCTGGACGCGCTGACACCAGGCCGACGGCTCTACATGTTCTCGACCGGAACCGGCATCGCGCCTTTCGCGAGCCTGATCCGCGACCCGGAGACCTACGAGAAGTTCGAAGAGGTCATCCTCACCCACACCTGCCGTGACGTGGCCGAGCTGAAATACGGTTTCGATCTGGTCGAAGAAATCCGCAACCACGAATTCCTGAACGAGATCGTCGGCGACAAGCTCAAGCACTACGCGACGGTGACCCGTGAGGATTATCCCTTCAAGGGCCGTATCACCACGCTGATCGAAAACGGCAAGCTGTTTGCCGATCTCGGTGTACCGGCACTTGATCCCGCCATTGATCGCGGCATGATCTGCGGTTCCTCGGCAATGTTGAAGGACACCAAGGAGCTGCTTGAGAAGGCTGGCCTCACCGAAGGCGCCAACAACAAGCCCGCCGAATTCGTGATCGAGCGCGCTTTCGTCGGCTGAATACATATACAGACTAAGAGATTTCAGGAGGCCGTCAGGCCTCCTTTTTGTTTGTGCACTTCATTGCCGCTATTGGGAAACGGCGTCTTCATCCTGCTTTGGCGCGATTTCGTTGCGATAGAGAAGAAAAAGTCCGATGGCGATTGCCGCAATGCCGCCGCCGACAAGATGCGATAGCGAATAACCGCCCTTCGTCACCAGCCAGCCTGCAACGACATTGCTGAATGACGCGCCGATGCCCTGAACCATCATGACACTGGCAAGACCGACATTAAAACGGCCGGTTCCCTTCAATATCCTTTCCACGGCTACCGGTGTGACAATGCCGAGCAGGCCGGCGCCAACCCCATCAAGAAACTGCACCGGAAAGATGACCCAGAAGTCCGAGAAGGCCGAAGCGAGAAGGCCGCGTATGGGCAGGGCGATGAGCGCGACGATAAACACAGTCGAAAGACCGAAACGGCGTATCAGCCACGGCGCCATGGCGGCGACGAAAATCATCGCGAATTGCGCGACGCCGGTAATGATCGCGGTGGTGCGGAAGGGAGTCTGCAGTTCGATGGCGAAATCCTGCGCGATCAACCGACCCATCGGCGCGTTGCCGAAGTGGAAGACGAGTAGAATGATGGCGAGAAAGATCAACCCGCGTTCGTGCAGCAGCACACTGAAGCCTGAGGGACCGGGCTCTCCCTTGTCTTCGCCAAGGCCACGCGCAACCTTGTGATCGATTCTATCGGGATCGATAGCCGCCGTCGCGAGCAGAGCGCCTGCGGCGGTCAACAGCATCAGACCGATGATCCCATTCATGCCAAAGAAAGTGACAACCACATACGTCGCGAAAAGCGACGCGAAGTTACCGCCGTGGTTCCAGAACTCGTTGCGTGAAATCTGATGGGAAAACAGGCGCTCACCCACAAGGCCAAGTGTGAGGCCGGCAAGCGCCGGGCCGATCACGGCGCCAACCACTGCCGTCATGATCTGGCCGGTCCAGACGATCCAAACATCCGGAAAGATCAGTGTGATCAGTGCTCCGACGGTCACGAGCACGACGGGAATGGCAATCAACGTTCGTTTCCACGTCGTGCCATCCACCAGCGCGCCGCAGAGCGGTGTGGCAAGCAGACCGACGAGGCCGCCGACCGTGGCGATCATGCCCAGCGAAAGCGAGGACCAGCCCTTTGTCGCCAGAAACGCGTCCAGAAACGGCCCGAGACCATCTCGGGCATCGGCGAGAAAAAAGTTCAGCGTTGCAAGGGCAAAAAGCGTGCGGTCCGAGATGCCCCCGCTCCGAGGCAAACCACTGGAGGGAAGGCCACCGGGTGTTGCCGAAGCGCCGATAGTCGTCATGAAATATGCTCCGAAAAATATGAAGGAATGAATAGGAATTGATCGAGGCTGGCTAGAAACATCTGTGCCCGTATTTGGTTGCATTGGCACGACATCAACACGAATCCTAAATATTTTGGCTGTCGCGGCATAGGCTGGAGGAACGTTTGACGGCACCGGTGAGTTAGTCTTAGTGGAAAACCGGATACTCGCCATGACGATCAAGATGAAGATTAAGGCTATCGCAATTTTATTTTCGGCCGGATTGCTCGGCACGCAAACCGCACATGCGGATGAAAGCGCGTTCCTTTCATCGCTGAAAGGCACATGGGCGGGCAAGGGAACCGTGATCACCCGGATCGGTACGCCGCCGATCAATGTGAGTTGCACGCTGAATTCCAATGCGGGGGCATCTTCGCTCAATATGTCCGGCACGTGCCGCGGCCTTCTTGTGGTCAGGCGCGCAATCGCGGCCGATCTCTCCGCGAAGGGCGGACGCTACAGTGGCACTTACACCGGCCCTTCCGGCCGGCCATCAGCACTTTCCGGCACAAGGAAGGGAAACGCCATCAACCTGACGGTGCGATGGAACCGCGACATCAACGGCGACCGTACTGCCGCCATGACCATTGAAAAGATTGGAACCAACGGCCTGCGCCTGCGCACCACCGATAGGGATGGGAGGACCGGCAAGACGGTGGTGACAAGCGACATTCGGCTTATGCGCTGACGAGCGGCCGCAAGGCGGCACGCGGCTCGTCAGCTGAATTCAAGCAGCAATGGGCAATGATCCGAGACTTCAGGCTGTTCCACGACATCGAAGTGATCGACCTTCACAGCCGGGTTGACCAGCAGGTAATCCGCATATCTGTTCGGCTTGGCATAATGCGACGTCCGCGTATCGGTAAAACCGCGGGTCGTGACGAGCTCGACAAGATTGAGCTCATTCAACACGGCGAAGGTCGCGCTGTCAGGCAGGACATTGAAATCGCCACAGACAATGACCCGGTCGCCATCCTGCGCAATGTTCTTGACGAGTTGGACAAGACGTTTTGCCTGTTCTAGCCTCGCTGGCGTATCATGCTTGCCGTCGAGGTCGCGCAGCCCATGCATGTGGGCAATGACGACAGGCTGACCACTTGTGAAGTCGAAAACCCTGATGGCGTGGCCCGTGCGTGATCGCGGATGATCGCCATATCCGTCAGCCGAAAAGACGCCGTGTACGAAGCCCTGCGCCTGCGCAATAATGGCTAGGGATTTGCGAACGAAGGTCGCAAGCCCCCATTGGGAAGGATATCGTGTCTCGCCATGCCAGAGGTCGCCCTGCGCCGCCGGGCAGAATATCGCCACATGATCCGGCAAGGCCTCGGTGACGTCGCGGAAGAAGTTCGCCCGCTGCGGCAGTTCTATGCCATGATCGCGATAGCTCAGCCAGTCCTCCAGGGCGGCCGGCGTGTGTACCACCTCCTGAAGGCATAAAATATCCGGGTCGGAAGAGGCGATATAGGGAACAATCTCGTCGTGAAGCTTTCCACCCCAACCATTCAGGCAAATCAGGCGCATCTACACTCCACCGCCGCAGGGTTGCATAATCCCGTTTAGCATAGAACCGATGGCGATCAATCATGTCTCACCATTTTGGGATTGGAGGCGTCGTCGCACGAAATGATAAGGCCCGGATGTTTCCGGGCCTTTGATGCGGGTTCAAGACGAATGTCTCATTCGGCCATTTTGTGTCACGCAGCGCCAATTACATCTTCGGCAGCAACACCTTGTCGATGACATGAATGACGCCATTGGATTGCTTGACGTCGGCGATGGTGACGTGAGCAACCGTACCATTCTCATCCGTCAGTGTGATTTTTCCCATGCTTTCTTTTACCTTGAGCACGCAGCCGCCGACCGTCTTCACGTCGTGCTCACCCTTGTCATCCTTGATCATTTTTTCGATGGCAGGTGACAGTGCATTGGCGGCAACCACATGGCAGGTCAGCACTTTGACCAGCTTCTCCTTGTTCTCCGGCTTGAGAAGATCGTCGACCGCGCCCTTGGGAAGGGCCGCGAAAGCTTCGTTGGTCGGCGCGAAGACCGTAAACGGACCTTTGCCCTGAAGCGTGTCGACAAGACCCGCAGCCTTCACCGCTGCGACAAGCGTGGTGTGGTCTTTCGAGTTTACCGCATTTTCAACGATGTTCTTGTTCTCGAACATCGCGGCGCCGCCAACTTTGGGGTTCGCGGCATAAGCGGAAGCCATGCCGATGGAAAGAGCAGCGGCCAGCGTCAGGGCGCGAACAGAAACTTTGTGCATCATTATTCCTCCTTGGTGACATTCAAAGCCCCGAAAGGAAGCCCTTCCAGCGGCCGCTATCGGTCATCCGTAGCGACACAAGAGACGGAGGTTTGTCCCGCCAAGTTTCAATCAAGCGAGGAAAAATGATAAATATTTGATTTTTATAGTGTTTATTTGCGTGCGTATCAGAGCCGCCATGCAGGCGCCCAGCGATTTTGGATTGCCCGCCGGTGGCACCAGTCATTTCTTATATAACAAAAGCCCGGAGCGATCCGGGCTTTTGTCTTGAGCAAAACGAACTTACTCAGCCGCTTCGGCGTAGGCTTCCATCGGCGGGCAGGTGCAAATGAGGTTGCGGTCGCCATAGACGTTATCGATACGGTTGACCGGCGACCAGTATTTGTCGATGCGGAATGCGCCGGGCGGGAAGCAGCCCTTTTCTCGGCTGTAGGGACGATCCCATTCGCCGACGAGGTCTTCCACCGTGTGCGGCGCGTTCTTCAACGGGTTGTTGGTCTTGTCCGCACGGCCTTCCTCGATGTCGCGGGCCTCCTCTCGGATGGCCAGCATGGCGTCGCAGAAACGGTCAATTTCCGCCTTGGTCTCGGATTCCGTCGGCTCGATCATCAGCGTGCCGGCAACCGGCCAGCTCATGGTCGGTGCGTGAAAACCGCAGTCGATGAGGCGCTTCGCGACGTCGTCAACAGTCACGCCGCAGCTATCTGCGAGCGGTCGGGTGTCGATGATGCACTCATGCGCCACACGTCCGGTCTCGGACTTGTAGAGCACGTCATATGCACCCTTCAGCCGTTCAGCGATGTAGTTGGCGTTGAGGATCGCAACCTTGGTCGCCTGCGTCAGCCCTTCGCCGCCCATCATCAGGCAATAGCTCCAGGAAATCGGCAGGATCGAAGGCGAACCGAATGGGGCGGCAGACACCGCACCCTCGCGTCCGTCCGTTGCCGGATGACCGGGAAGATAGGGAGCCAGATGCGCCTTGACGCCGATCGGCCCCATGCCCGGGCCACCGCCGCCGTGCGGAATGCAGAAGGTCTTGTGCAGGTTAAGGTGCGACACGTCGGAGCCGATATCGCCAGGACGGGCAAGGCCGACCATGGCGTTCATGTTGGCGCCATCCAGATAGACCTGGCCGCCGTGCTTGTGGGTGATCTCGCAGATCTCGCGAACCGTCTCTTCGAACACGCCGTGTGTGGACGGGTATGTGATCATGCAGCACGAGAGGTTTTCGGCGTACTGCTCTGCTTTTGCACGGAAATCATCGATATCGATGTCACCATTATCGCGCACTTTCACCGGCACGACTTTCATGCCAACCATCTGCGCGGAGGCAGGATTGGTGCCATGTGCGGAAGTCGGAATGAGGCAGACGTCACGATGTGTGCCGCCATTGGCAAGATGATAGTTGCGGATCGTCAGAAGCCCCGCATATTCCCCTTGCGCGCCGGAATTCGGTTGCATGGAGAAGGCATCGTAGCCGGTGACCGAGCACAGTTTTTCCGAGAGATCGTCGATCATCTCCTTGTAACCGAGCGCCTGATTGGCCGGCGCAAAAGGATGAATGTCGGAAAATTCCGGCCAGGTGATCGGCAGCATTTCCGCTGTCGCGTTCAGCTTCATGGTGCAGGAGCCGAGCGGGATCATCGACCGATCGAGCGCCAGATCGCGGTCCGAGAGACGGCGGATGTAACGGGTCATCTCGCTTTCGGCGCGGTTCATGTGGAAGATCGGATGCGTCATGTACTCGCTGGTACGCAGCAGTTCCTTCGGCAGGCGATAGTCCGGCGTAAAATCCGCGATCGAGAAATTGCCTCCGAAGGCGCGCCAGACGGCTTCCAGCGTTGCCGGGCGCGTGCGCTCGTCAAGGCTCATGCCGATCTTGGTGGCGCCGACCTTGCGCAGGTTCACGCCTTCCGCGACAGCCGAGCGCAGGATGACGCCCTGCATATGGCCGACGTCGACGGTGATCGTGTCGAAGAAGGTTTCCGGCTCGATGGTGTAGCCGAGCTTTTCCAGACCCTTGGCCATTAGCACGGCCTTCTGGTGGGTCTGCTGGGCAATTGCCTTGATGCCCTGCGGGCCATGGAAGACGCCGTACATCGAGGCCATGACGGCCAGAAGCACCTGCGCCGTGCAGATGTTCGACGTCGCCTTTTCGCGGCGAATATGCTGCTCGCGGGTCTGCAGCGACAGGCGATAGGCGCGGTTGCCGCGCGCATCGACCGAGACGCCGACCAGACGGCCGGGCATGGAGCGCTTGTGGGCGTCCTTGACGGCCATATAAGCGGCATGCGGACCGCCGTAACCAACCGGAACGCCAAAGCGCTGCGAGGTGCCGATGGCGATATCCGCGCCCATTTCGCCGGGAGATTTCAAGAGCGTCAGGGCCAGAAGATCGGCGGCGACGGCGGCAATCGCACCTGTCTGGTGCAGGCGGGAAATCAGGCCGGAGAAATCGCTGACATGGCCATGCGTGCCCGGATACTGGAAGATCGCGCCGAACACGTCGACCGGATCGAGATCCGTGAAGGGATTGCCGACGATCACCTTCCAGCCGAGCGGAGCCGCACGGGTCTCGATCAGCGCGATGGTCTGCGGGTGGCAATTGGCATCCACGAAGAAGGCGGTCGCCTTGGACTTGGCAACGCGCTGGCACATGGCCATGGCTTCGGCGGCAGCAGTCGCTTCATCGAGCAGCGAGGCGTTGGCAACATCGAGGCCAGTCAGATCGCAGACCATGGTCTGGTAGTTCAGCAGCGCCTCAAGACGGCCCTGGCTGATTTCCGGCTGATAGGGCGTATAGGCCGTGTACCAGGCCGGGTTTTCCAGAATGTTACGCTGGATGACCGGCGGCGTGATCGTGCCATAATAGCCCTGGCCGATCAGCGAGGTCAGCACCTGGTTCTTGTTGGCCGTCTCGCGAAGACGGTCGAGCGCCTCGCGCTCGGTCAGCGCGGCACCCCAGGTCAGCGGTACCTTCTGGCGGATGGAGGAGGGGACGGTGGCGTCGATGAGCGCGTCGAGGCTCTTATAGCCAACGACCGTCAACATCTCGGCCATTTCCGACGGCGACGGCCCGATGTGACGCCGGTTGGCGAAATCATAGGGCTGATAGTCGGTGAAATGGAATTCGGTGGGCGTCGTCATTACGCGATCAGCTCCTTATAGGCTGCTTCATCGAGCAGCGTCTCGGCATCGGCCGGATTGGAGAGTTTCAGCTTGAAGAACCAGCCAGCGCCCTGCGGATCGGAATTGACCAGCGAGGGATCATCAACGATCGCCTGGTTGATTTCCACCACTTCGCCATCCAGCGGACAATAGACATCGGAAGCCGCCTTGACGGATTCAACGGTCGCGGCGTCGCCATCCTTGGAGAAGGTGGCGCCCACTTCCGGCAGTTCGACGAAAACGAGATCGCCAAGCTGTTCAGCAGCGTGGCTGGTGATGCCAACGGTGGCGATATCGCCTTCGAACTTCAGCCATTCGTGTTCTGCGGTAAATTTCAGCATCGTATTCTCTCCGGAGATGGGATGAAGATTATCGTTTATAGGTGGGCTTG
>JAEXMK010000206.1 GCA_023444445.1 Pseudomonadota bacterium
GCGCAAATCTCATGCACCGGCGACGCACCGATCGGCTTCTCAAGCCGCCACCAGACAAACCCACAAACCAAAACCAGATGGCCTTCCAATGGCCGCAAATTTAAACCGGACAGCAGTGGGACAAGCCCGAGCATGACGACGGGGAGGTTTTCAGACGTCGTCCGTAACGTGCTATTTCAGCTTAGCCTTCAGGCTTGCATCTGGAAAACACGTCGGTGAAAGCCCGTTTTTAGCCTGCCAGTCGCCGAGTGAGCGGCGCGTCTTGAAACCGGCCAGCCCATCTGCCTTGCCGACATCGTAACCCTTGGCCACAAGCGCCTTCTGCATGGTGAGAACATCGGAGCGCAGCATCGATCCGACATTGCCCCATTCACCCTTGAACGGACCCGCCCCATAGGCGATGCGGTCAGCGAGATTGCCGATGAACAGCGCATAGAGATCGGAATTATTATATTCCTTGATGACGTAAAAATTCGGCGTCACCACAAATTCCGGCCCGTGCCGCCCAGCCGGGACCAGCATCATGCCGTCTGCGGTCAGGTCGTTGGCAGGAAAGGCTTTTCCGGAAATGCGGGTGATGCCCATCTTCGCCCAGTCGGCCACCGGCCGGGCAAGATCAGGACCTTCCTGCGCGCAGGAGACATTGGCGGGGATGGAAACTTCGAAACCCCAGTCACGATTACGTTGCCAGCCGCGTTGCGAAAGATAGTTTGCTATGGATGCCAGCGCATCGGGCACGGAGTTCCAGATATCGCGATGACCGTCGCCATCGAAGTCCACGGCATATTTCAGATAGCTCGACGGCATGAATTGCGGCTGGCCGAGCGCACCGGCCCAGGAACCCATCATGCGAGAAGCCGCGATATCGCCACTCTCGACGATCTTAAGCGCATCGATCAACTCAGCGCGGAACATCTCCCTGCGGGTCGACATATAGGCTTTCGTGGCCAAAACATCGATCACGGAATGGGGAAGTTTTGCCCGACCGAAACCGGATTCACGACCCCAGATCGCGACGATGATATCACCGGGCACGCCATATTTGGCTTCTATCCGGCGCAGCGTCGTCGCGTGGGTGGAGGCAAGCGAACGCCCGGTGGCGGCGAGCCCCTGCAGCCGCTTTTCGGAGAAATAGGCGCCCGGTGAAGAGAATTCCGCTTGGCTCTGGCTCTGTTCCTTTGGCGGCTTCTGCCCGGGAATGACGAGATCGGGCAGGTTCCAACTGATCGAGAGACCGCTGAGCGTGGCCTCAAGCGTCTTTTGCGAAATGCCGGCCTTGCGGGCTTCCGGCCAGATTTCCTTTTTCAGCCAGGCATTAAATTCGGCATCATATCGGGCCGCCGCTGCTCCCATCGGTGCCGATTGCGCCAAGGCCGTCGTTGCTGAAAAAACGGAAAGAAGTGCAGCCAGTGCCTTCGGGGCAAAATGGTTTCGCATTCGGTCTCCTCTTTGAATGACAGGGAGGGAGGGCGGCTTCAGATCGTCGTGCGCGCCCGAAGCGCCGCCGTCAAGGTGCCCTCGTCGAGATAATCCAGCTCACCGCCTACCGGCACGCCATGCGCAAGCCGGGTGATCTTGATGTCGAGGCCGGAGAGGCGGTCGGTGATGTAATGGGCGGTTGCCTGCCCTTCCACCGTCGCATTGACGGCGATGATGAGCTCGCGAATGCCGCCGGCGCTGACACGGTCGATCAGGCCCTTGATGTTCAGGTCCTCCGGCCCGACCCCGTCGAGCGGCGACAGCGTACCACCCAGAACGTGATAGGCGGTGTTCATCGCACCCGTCCGCTCCAGCGCCCAGAGGTCCGACACGTCTTCCACCACGATGATGACCGACTGGTCGCGCCGGTCGTCGGCGCAGACGGTGCAGGGATCGATCGTGTCGACATTGCCGCAGCAGGAGCAGATCTTCACCTTGTCATAGGCCTCGCCCATGGCATGGCCCAACGGTCCGAGAAGCTGTTCCTTTTTTTTGATGAGATGCAACGCAGCCCTTCGCGCCGAGCGGGGGCCAAGCCCTGGCACTTTTGCCAGAAGCTGGATCAGTTTTTCGATTTCGGGGCCAGTGACTCGTTTTGCCATGAGCGCTTTCTACTGGATAAATCGGGAAACGGGAATCAGGAAGCTCAAAGGGCAATCCATGAAAATTAGCGCGGTATGCCGCGGCGAGGCAAAAAGCCTGCCGGGAAAGTCGACGAAGACGGGCATCTTCAAACACGCTGTGAATGGCCCGGTCATGGTAGACGCGGAAGGTATCGTCAGCGATGCCGTCTGCAATCGCAAACACCATGGCGGGCCGGATCAGGCAATCTACGTGATGGGCTCAGGCGACCTCGACTTCTGGTCCGATACGCTCGGCTTTCGAGTCGAACCCGGCTTCTTCGGCGAGAACCTCGTTCTGGAGGATGTCAACAGCGCAAAACTGCATGTCGGCGACCGGTTCACGGCCAATGACGTCGTGCTGGAGGTGACCGCCGCCCGTATTCCCTGCGCCACGCTGTCGGCCCGCATCGGCGATCCCGATTTTGCCCCGCGCTTCCGGCAGGCAGGCCAGCCGGGCTTCTATTGTCGGGTGCTGAAAGGTGGAATGCTTGCGGCCGGCGAGGAGGTGACGTTCGAACCGTATCGGGGAACGAAACTGCCTATACCGACTATTCTACAGCGCTTCCGTCCCATGCAGCTTAACCAAGCCGAACGCGCGGCCTATCTTGAAACGCCGCTCGCAAGCCGGTTTCGCGCGATGCTGGAAGCCTGAGAATTGAACGTATCCTCGTCAAGTTGTGATGCCCGTCACTCCGGCTCAAGGCCGGAATGACGGATCGGTGGCGTCTATCAGAAAGGCAGCTTCATGCCGGGCGGTAGCGGCAGACCGGCGGTCAGGTCGGCCATTTTTTCTTGGGCCTGCGCTTCGCCCTTTTCCTTGGCGTCCTTATGGGCGGCAACGATCAGGTCTTCGAGGATTTCGATCTCGTCTTCCTTAAGCAGCGAAGGATCGATTTTCAGGCCGCGCATTTCACCCTTGCCGGTAAGAATGACGGTCACCAGACCGCCACCCGACCGGCCTTCGATTTCGAGGGCGGCAATTTCCTGCTGCACCTTCTCCATCTTGGACTGCATTTCCTTGACCTTGCCCATCATGCCCATGATGTCGCGCATGTGCCAATCTCCTGTTCTTCTTGTTTAAAATTCGATGTCGTCGCCGGGAAGGATGTCGCCTTCGCTCGATTCGGCAACCGATGGCGGTGCAATGTTCTCCGCCTCATCCTGTATGGCGGCGCGGATACGCACGTCGGTAATCTTTGCGCCGGGAAATTGCGCCAGAATCGCGGCTACATCAGGGTCCTGACGCGCATCGACCAGGCGTGCATCACGGGCATTGCCTTCCGCCTCGACCAAGGTCGGCTCACCCTGTTCCTTGCTGAGGCTGACGATCCAGTGGATACCGGTCCATTCCTTCAGCCTGACACCAAGTTCGCCAGGCAGCGAACCGGGCGCGCCGTCGCCAAGGCGCATATCAAGCCGGCCGGGCTCCAGCCGCACCAGCCGCACGAAGTTGCGCACTTTCGCCCGCATGACGGGATCGCGATTTTTCTGGCAGAGATCGGCAATATCCTGCACCGAATTGACGGGAACCTTCGGCTCCGGCCGCTCTTCGGTTTTCGGGGGAGCGACCTGCATCTCCTGCGGCCAGCTATCCGGAACGGCGCGTAGCATTGTGGAGGGCTGCGGACCGGCCTGCCTCGGCGCGGCAAATTCTGCAGGTCTTCCGGCTGCCACGGTCTGCGCCGACGAATAGGCGCGCGCGCCACCACCATTGCCGCCGCCTGAAGGCCCGCCATTGGCGTAACCGCCCTCGCCACTGGAAAGCTCCAGCAGGCGCCGCGCCGCATCTTCCGGTGCCGGCAGATTGGCGGCATGTGAAAGCCGGATCAGCACCATTTCGGCGGCACCCGCCGGGCGTGAGGCGTTTTCGGTTTCCGGAATGCCTTTCAGAAGCATCTGCCAGATGCGCGACAGCGCCGTTACAGCAATGGTTTCGGCAAACTCCGCGCCCCGCACGCGCTCCACTTCGGAAAGCGAAGGGTCTTCTATTGCGTCAGGCACATATTTCATGCGGGTGACGAGATGGGTGAAATCGGCGAGGTCGTTCAGAACGACAACCGGGTTCGCGCCGGCCTCATATTGGCCGTTGAATTCCGAGAGCGCTGCTGCCACATCGCCTTTGACGACGTGCTGGAAGAGATCGACGATGCGTGCACGGTCGGCAAGGCCGAGCATGCCGCGCACCGCTTCGGCCTCCACACGGCCGCCGCCATGGGCAATCGCCTGGTCGAGCAGGGAAAGACCGTCGCGGGCAGAACCTTCGGCCGCGCGGGCGATCATTGAAAGCGCTTGGGGGTCAGCTTCGAAACCCTCCTTGCCGGCGATGGCGGTGAACAGTCCGACCAGATCGGCGGCGCTGATGCGACGCAGATCAAAACGCTGGCAACGCGACAAAACGGTGATCGGAACCTTGCGTATTTCGGTCGTCGCGAAGATGAACTTCACGTGCTCCGGCGGCTCTTCCAGGGTCTTCAGGAGACCGTTGAAAGCCTGCGTCGACAGCATGTGCACTTCATCGATGATATAGACCTTGTAACGCGCCGAGACCGGGCGATAGCGCACCTGCTCGATGATCTCGCGAATATCGTCGATGCCGGTATGGGAGGCGGCGTCCATCTCGATGACGTCAACATGCCGGCCTTCCATGATCGCCTGGCAATGTTCGCCGGGAATGCGCAGGTCGATGGTCGGCTTGTCGATGGTGTCGGTCTTGTAGTTCAGTGCGCGGGCGAGAATGCGGGCCGTGGTCGTCTTGCCCACGCCGCGAACGCCGGTCAGCATATAGGCCTGCGCGATGCGCCCGGTCTCAAACGCATTGGTGAGCGTGCGGACCATCGGCTCCTGGCCGACCATCAGATCGGAAAAATCCTTGGGGCGATATTTGCGCGCCAGTACCCGGTAGCCGGTCCCGACCTGGGATTCGCTCGATGTGGTGGGTACGGTATCGCTCATCGCCTCGCCAGTTTGTTTTGCCAGTTTGTTTCGGGGCTGAACTGGCCCGGCGAAAGCTGAGCGGCATTTGAAAAAGGTGGGAGGCTGGCACGGCGACCCGTGCCGGGCTCGTTAGGGCTGCTTCCTTCCGGACCTGACCCGGTTGGCGAGTGGCTCGTCCACCACCAACCTCCCGGGGCCACATATCGGCAATATCG
>JAEXMK010000008.1 GCA_023444445.1 Pseudomonadota bacterium
CGGCGAACCAGGCGGTTATCGCGATGACGGGCCTTAAGCGCTTTAAGCGAATTCTTGATCTTCATTTTACTGGTCCGCAGTTTTGCACGGATTTTGCCGTGCTATTCAAACAATCAAAAGCGCGCAACGGGGCGCGCTCTTTTCGGTTGGCAGGCAGATACCTGTTTGAGCCCTGCCTGTCAACACTTGCCCGTGTCTTTGCCTTAAAAGACTAGGCTTTTCCTGTGTGCAGAAGCTGCGTCACATGGCCCATCTTGCGGCCCGGCCTTGCTTCCGTCTTGCCGTAGAGATGGACGAGACAGTCTTTTTTTGTGAGCCATGTCGGTACATCATCAATGTCATCGCCGATCAAATTGGTCATCACGCAATCCGAATGGCGAGCCGTGCTGCCGGGGGTGAGGCCCGACACCGCCCGGATATGCTGCTCGAACTGCGAGATTACGCAGGCGGCCTCCGTCCAATGGCCGGTATTATGGACGCGCGGCGCCATTTCATTCGCAACCAGCGATCCGTCCGGCAGGACGAAGAATTCGATGCCGATAACGCCGACGTAATCGAGCGCTGCGAGAAGCTTCTCAGCCGATTGTACCGCAACAGCCTTTGCGGCATCCGAGAGTGCTGCTGGAACGGTCGATGTGTGCAGGATGCCGTTCAGATGGACGTTCTCGGCCGGATCGTAACAGGTGACGGTGCCGTCTTGAAAACGGGCGGCAATGATGGAAATCTCCCGCTCGAAGGCGACAAAGCTTTCCAGGATCAGTGGCACGCCGCCGAGCGCCGCAAAGGCGCCTGTGAGGTCTTCACCACCCCGAAACAGACGCTGGCCCTTGCCGTCATAACCCATGCGACGGGTTTTCAGCACACCTTTGCCGCCGAAGGTGGCCAACGCGGCTTCCAGCTCTTCCTGGCTGTCCACGGCGCGGAAATCGGCAGTTGGGATACCGCAATCGTTGAGAAAGCGCTTTTCCGTCAAGCGATCCTGCGATGCGCTTAGCGCCTGCGCGGGCGGGTAGACGGGCACGGAGACGCTAAGTTTTTCGGCCGCCGCGACAGGCACGTTCTCGAATTCGTAGGTCACGACATCACAGCGGCTAGCGAGTTCCGCAAGCGCCTTTTCGTCGTCGTAAGCCGCGACTATCTGGTCGTTGCAGACCTGCGCCGCCGGACAATCGGCCTGCGGCTCCAGCACGATGGTACGGTGGTTGAGACGGGCAGCGGCCATCGCCAGCATGCGCCCGAGCTGCCCGCCACCGATGATGCCGATGGTCAGGTTGGTCGTCTTTGCCATCACTTTTTTCGTCACTGGGCGCTGTCCATGGGATATTCCGCGACGGCAGCCGACTGGCGCGCGCGCCAGGCATCCAGCCGGTCGGCCAGATCCTCATCGCTGAGCGCGAGGACGGCAGCAGCCAGAAGAGCGGCGTTGATGGCGCCAGCCTTGCCGATGGCGAGCGTGCCGACGGGAATGCCAGCGGGCATCTGCACGATGGAATAGAGACTGTCCTGACCGGACATGGTCTTGGACTGAACCGGAACGCCAAAGACAGGAAGTGGCGTCATTGAGGCTGTCATGCCCGGCAGGTGGGCAGCACCGCCCGCACCGGCGATGATGACCTTGAAGCCTTCGTCCTTCGCGCCATTGGCGAAGTCATAAAGCCGGTCCGGGGTGCGGTGGGCGGAAATGATGCGGGCTTCGTATTCAATATCGAGCGCATCCAGCGTATCGGCGGCGTTCTTCATGGTCTCCCAGTCGGACTGGCTGCCCATGATGATGGCGACGGGGGGCGTTTCTGCTGTCACGTAATCTCTCCGGCTCAGGCGATGATATCGGGAATGACCTGGTCTTCAAGCTGGGTCATCTTGTCCTTGACGGCCAGCTTCTTCTTTTTCATGCGCTGTATTCTCAGCGCATCGCAGCTGGTCTGGATCATCGCGTTGATCGCCGCGTCATAATCCTCATGCTCCTGGCGCAGCCGCGCCAGCGTGAGCCTGATGTCCGCCTGGTCCTGATCGGGCATCTCGTCATCCCCATTTTATGCCAGCCGGATCGGCTCCGGCGCGTATCTGATCGTTTACGAGCCTCTATCATCAAATCGCGGTAACGGGAAGTTATCCGTTGCGACCAAATTGCCCACTTATTGCCTTCATTTCGCCTTCGACAAGCGGCGCGATCCGTGTCACATTGCCGTCGTAAACCTGAAACTCCAGCGATGGAGAGCTGGAGGTAGGTTCAAAAAGGAAGGACGTGCCGCATGACCATTCAGGCTCATATTGCATCGCTCGAAAAGAAACACGGTGCTCTGGAGGAGGAGCTCGAAAGTATTCTTGCTTCCCCGTCGTCTGACGATAGAGAGATCGCGGACCTTAAACGTCGAAAACTGCGCCTGAAGGATGAACTACAGAGGCTCAAGGCCTCCACAAGACATTAATTCATGCCGGATCACCGGCCCTCGATGAATGAAGGGTCGGTGATCTGAGCCTTTAAGCTCTGGCAGCGAAAACCTGTTGCCAGAGCTTTTTATTGCCCGGTTTTAGAATGGCAGCCCGTCCCAAAGCAGTTTCAGCGCCGCTATCAGCGCCATCGCATACATCAGCGGATAAAATACAGCGGGTTTCAGATATTTCACCACCCTGGCGCCAGCAAGCGTCGCCAGCATCGCCACTGGCAGCAAGCTCGCCGATGTCTTGAGGTTGGTGGCGTCCAGCGCGCCGAGCGCAAAATAAGGAATGAGCTTGATCGCGTTCATGATGGCGAAGAAGCGCACGCTCATGCCGGTATAGGTCTTCGGATCGAGCTTCAGCGGCAGAACATAAATCTGGAAAGGCGGGCCGCCCGCATGGGCGACGAAGCTTGCGTAACCCGAGAGGCTGGACCAGAGCGTGGCGGCAGCCGGTCTTTGCGGTTTGGCCGGGATCTCCTGGCCATTGCGGCTTTTGTAGCTCTCATAGAAATAACGCAGCACGAACAGGATCGTGACCGAGGCGACGACAAGACGCATGGCATCGGCGGAGATGAGACTTGAGGTGGCCCAGCCGAGCGCGATGCCCGCGATGGCGCCGGGCAGCATGATAAAGAGCGTTTCCCGATGATTGTGATGCCGCCAAGCCCAGAGCGCCACAAGATCCATAACGATCAGGATCGGCAGGAAGATCGCCGCCGCCTGCACGGGTGAAACGGCAAGCGCCATCAGCGGCACACCCATCAGCGCCAACGCGCCGCCAAGTCCCCCCTTGGAAAGGCCGACAAGCACGACTGCGGGGATGGCGACGAGATAAAAATGAAAATCGGTCAGCATGGATGTATGGTTGATCCTTTCGCCGGTCCGGTTTATCGGATTTGTCATATGAAAACGAGTGCAGATCGCGTCATAAGCGTTCTCTGCCTGAAATGGACGAAACGATGAGCATTGTTGAAGACCGTTGCCGCCTTGTCCTGATCGTTCCGCAAGCGGACGATGCGCAAAAGCAGGCGACAGAGGTGGAAGAAGCATTGCGGGGCGGCGATGTCGCTTCGGTCATCATTCCACAATACGGCCTGGATGACGCCGCCTTTCAAAAACGCGCGGAGCTGATCGTACCCGTCGTTCAGAAGGCGGGGGCGGCAGCGCTAGTCGCCGGTGACAGCCGGGTCGCCGGTCGGGTGAAGGCGGATGGTCTGCATGTGGTGGGTAATGCCGAGGCGCTTGCCGAGGCGGTGGAAAAATTCACGCCGAAGCTGATTGTTGGCGGCGGCAATGCGGACGACCGCCACAAGGCGCTGGAGCAGGGCGAGTGTAATCCGGACTACGTGTTCTTTGGAAAGTTGGAAGGCGATATCAAGCCGGAGGCGCATCCCAAAAATCTGGCGCTTGGCGAGTGGTGGGCATCGATGATCGAAATTCCGGCCATCGTCATGGGCGGCACGGATCCGTCTTCGGTGATTGCCGTGGCCGAAACCGGTGTGGAGTTCGTGGCGATGCGCAGCGGCGTTTTCGACAATGCATCCGGCGCTGCCCAGGCTGTTTCCGAAATCAACGCTTTGCTTGACGAAAAAGCGCCACGGTTTGGCGGTTGATACAGGCGATGTTCATGCGCTCGGTTTCCCTCTGCATTTCCGTTTCGCTGCTGGCGCTCGCTTTTGGCGCGCCCGTGGGTATAGCCCTTGCCCAGTCGGGACCGCAGGGCGAAAACAACGCCCTGTCCCGCCAGCTGGAGAATGAGGCCCAACCTGCCCGCCAGGGTAGGGTGCAATCGGAAGAACAGAAGGATCTCGAGCCGTCTTCCGGCGTCAACGTCTATCAGCGCATGGGCGCAGATTTGCCGGCCCTGCCGCCGGAAAAGGAATTCAAGGGTCGGGTGGACGAAGCCTATGGCCATTTTCAGCGCGGTGAATATGTGCAGGCGCTCGACAAGGCGCTGAGCCGCGCGCAGAACGGCGACGCGTCCGCGCAGACGCTTGTGGCCGAAATGATGTCGCGTGGTCTGGGCATTGCCCGCGATGAGAAGACTGCCGCTTTCTGGTATCAGCAGGCGGCTGAAGGTGGCGATCCCGTCGCCATGTTCAAATTTGCCCTGATCCTGATGGAAGGCAAATTCGTTACCCGCGACAAGACGAAAGCTGACGATTTCATGCGCCGTGCTGCGGAAGCCGGCAACGCCTCCGCGCAATTCAACTGGGGCCAGATTCTGGTTTCGGAAAATCCCGGCGCCAAGGGGCTTTTGATGGCCCTGCCGTTCTATGAAAAATCCGCCGAACAGGGCATTGCGGACGCCCAATATGCGGTGTCACAGATTTACTGGTCGGTGAAAGATGTCCCCGCTGAAAAGAAAGCCAAAGCGCGGGACTGGCTGATGCGGGCGGCAAAAGCGGGTTATGATACGGCGCAGGTCGATCTCGGCATCTGGCTGGTCAATGGTTTTGGCGGTGAACGCAATCTGGATGAGGGTTTCCGCTGGCTTTATGGCGCGGCACAACGCGGCAACGTCGTGGCGCAGAACAAGGTGGCGCATCTCTACGTCCAAGCGCTCGGCACCCGCCCGGATCCAGTGGAGGCGGCCAAGTGGTATGTGCTTTCCCGCCGCGCCGGTTTGAAGGATCCGAGGCTGGAGGATTTCTATCTCGGCATCACCGATGAGCAGCAGAAAAAGGCGATCGATGCGGCAAATCGTTTCCGCCCGACGTGATCTCGCCGTCTTTCCGCTGCTGCTGACATCCTCATTCGGGCTTTTTGCCTTGAATTTCCGCGCGTTTTGTGGTCTTGAACCGCAAACTTTCAATTCAAGAAAATAATGACGTGCCTGCCTGACAAGCTTCGGGCGGTTCGCAAGCTTTCCAGGAAACAACATCGATGGCCCGTTCAGCCCTTCTCAATGTCATGGTTCAGGCCGCCATCAAGGCGGGTAAGTCTTTGTCGCGTGACTTCGGTGAAGTGCAGAACCTTCAGGTTTCGGTCAAGGGGCCGAGCGATTTCGTCTCGCAGGCGGACCTCAAGGCCGAGAAGATCGTGCGGGATGAGCTTATGAAAGCCCGCCCGACCTATGACTTTCTGGGCGAGGAAGGCGGCGAGGAAAAGGGTAGCGACGGCGCGCATCGCTGGATCGTCGATCCCCTTGATGGCACCACCAACTTCCTGCACGGCATTCCGCATTTTGCAGTTTCCATCGCGCTGGAGCGTAACGGCGAAGTTGTCGCCGGCGTGATCTTCAATCCGGCCACCGATGAACTCTACACCGCCGAGCGCGGCGGCGGCGCATTCCTCAACGATCGCCGCATCCGCGTTGCCGCGCGGAAGGCGCTGACGGATTGCGTCATCGGCTGCGGCGTGCCGCATCTTGGCCGTGGCAATCACGGCAAATTCCTGGTTGAGCTTCGTCACGTCATGGGTGAGGCGGCAGGCATTCGTCGTATGGGTGCGGCATCGCTCGATCTCGCCTATGTCGCCGCCGGTCGTCTCGACGGTTACTGGGAAGCCGATCTTTCGCCATGGGACATGGCAGCCGGTCTGGTGCTGATTCGTGAGGCCGGCGGCTTTGCATCGGACGCCACAGGCGGCACGGATATCTTCGGCAGCGGCAGCGTCGCTGCCGGTAACGAATATATCCACAAGGCACTTGTCGAGGTCGCCAACCGGCCGGTACCGGGTCGCTGATGCGTTTTTCGGCGGATACCTGCCGTTTTCAGCAAGTTTTAGACGCCTGGTGAATACTCGCCGGGCGTTTCTGTTTTCAGATGCCGGCTTCTCATTCGGTTTCCTGAAATGCCTGTGACAAAAGACCGGCTTTTCGCTTCAAATCGTCGCAATTTTCAAATAGCTTCCGCTTGATACGTGACCAGAGGGAATGCGAACGTTATGGCGGATTCGGAGCTGCTCGATCTTGGTGTCGAGAAACCGGTGACCACGCGGCAATACAGCCACAAGCTGTCTAGCCCCACACCCTTTCTCTGGACGATGGTTCTGTTTCTGATCCTTGTCGGTTTTCTGGCGGCCATTCTCTATCGGCAGGCACACACCGCCTTCATGACCAATCCGGGGCTTAACGGCTTCATTCTCGGCGTGCTCGTCATCGGCATCATTCTGGTGTTCACCCAGACCATGAGCCTGCGTTCGGAAGTCCGCTGGTTCAACGCCTTCCGGGCCGCCGGCAGTGTCGAAAAGGTCGGCCGTGCGCCAAAATTGCTGGCGCCGATGAGCACGCTGATCGGCAAGCGCGGCGAAGTCCGGCTTTCCGCTATCACGCAGAGGACCATCCTGGATTCCATCGCAACGCGCCTTGATGAAACACGCGATACGTCGCGTTATCTCGTCGGCCTTCTGGTTTTTCTCGGCCTGCTCGGTACATTCTGGGGCCTGATCGGCACCATCGGCGCCATCAGCAATGTCATCCAGTCGCTCGATCCGAGCGCAGGCGACAGCAACGATATTCTGGGTTCGCTCAAGGCCGGTCTCACCGCGCCGCTGGCGGGCATGGGAACGGCGTTCTCCTCCTCGCTGCTCGGTCTTTCAGGCTCGCTGATTCTCGGTTTCCTCGATTTGCAGGCCGGCCGCGCCCAGAACCGCTTTTACACACAGCTCGAAAACTGGCTGTCCTCGGTAACCGACACCTCGGAGGAGGGGCCGCGGGAGCTCAAGGCCGCTGAGCCGGGCGCCGTGGTCAGCACCGAGCGTTCGCTGGCGGCCATGACCAGCCTCGCCGAAGGTATTCAGGGTCTTGTGAAGAACATGCGCAGCGAGCAGCAGATGCTGCGTGACTGGATCGAGGCGCAGCAGGAGGAATCGAAATCGCTCCGCCGTACGCTCGACAGGCTGTCGGCGCGGATCGACGGCGATACGAAATCCCCCGGACGCACCCGCCACGATAACGGGAGCGAGTAGCCATGGCGCTTGCGCGCAACCGCCGCCGCGACAGGGGTGTGGATTATTGGCCGGGTTTCGTCGATGCGCTGTCGACGCTGCTGATGGCCATCATGTTTTTGCTGACGGTTTTCGTGCTCGCGCAATTCGTGCTGTCACGGGAAATTACCGGCAAGGACGAGGTGTTGACGCGCCTCAACAGCCAGATCGCCGAATTGACCGAGCTGCTGGCGATGGAAAAGGGCAACAAGCAGGATATTGAGGACGCGCTGGCGAGCCTGCAATCCACACTTGCTGCGTCGGAAAACGAGCGTTCGCGCCTGCAGTCACTTCTCGATGCGGGTTCGGGCAACAATGCCAGCGCCAATGCCCGGATCGGCAGCCTGACCGGCGAGCTGGACGAGCAGCGGCAGGCCAATTCGCGCGCCTCCGCGCAAATCGAATTGCTGAACCAGCAGATCGCGGCGCTGCGGGCGCAGATCGCTTCGGTCGAAGCCGCCCTGCAGGCATCGGAGGCGAAGGATGCCTCCTCTCAAGTCAAGATCGCCGATCTCGGCCGTCGCCTTAATGTCGCGCTGGCGCAGCGGGTGCAGGAGTTGAACCGCTATCGCTCCGATTTCTTTGGTCGGCTGCGTGAAATTCTGTCCGACCGCGAAAACATCCGCATCGTCGGCGACCGTTTCGTCTTCCAGTCAGAGGTGCTGTTTCCATCAGGCGGCAACGACCTCAACCCGGAAGGGCAGGCGGAAATGGCGAAGCTCGCAACCGCATTGCTCGATCTCGCCAAGGAAATTCCAGCCGAGATCAACTGGGTGCTGCGCGTCGACGGCCACACGGATAATGTCCAGCTCTCTGGTTCCGGCCGCTACCGCGACAACTGGGAGCTTTCCTCCGCCCGTGCGACATCGGTGGTGAAATTCCTGATTTCCAAGGGCGTACCGGCAAACCGGCTGGTTGCCGCCGGTTTTGGCGAATACCAGCCGATTGCCGAAGGCGACTCACCGGAAGCGCGCCAGCAGAACCGCCGTATCGAACTTAAGCTGACCGAGCGCTGAATCTCGGTTCTCATCATGGACGTTGCCTTCTGGCGAAAGTAAATTTACGTTCGCGTAAAAGTAATTCCGTCATATCTGGGAGGGGCTGATGGAACGCTATGATGTGATTGTCGTCGGCGCGGGTCTTGCAGGGCTGGTCGCGGCCACGGAGGCGGCCGAGCGCGGTTTCAGCGTCTGTATTGTAGATCAGGAAGGGGAGCAAAATCTCGGAGGACAGGCCTTCTGGTCGCTGGGCGGGCTATTTTTCGTCGATAGTCCCGAGCAGCGTCGGATGTGGGTGCGCGACAGTCTCGATCTTGCCCGGCAGGACTGGTTCGGTTCGGCCGGTTTCGATCGCCCCGAGGATTATTGGCCGCGCCGCTGGGCGGAGGCCTATCTCGATTTCGCTGCCGGTGAAAAACGCGAATGGTTGTACCGCATGGGCATGCGCTGGTTTCCCGTGGTCGGCTGGGCCGAGCGCGGCGGCGCTTTGGCGGATGGTCACGGCAATTCCGTTCCGCGTTTTCATGTCACATGGGGCACTGGTCCCGGAGTGCTGGCGCCCTTCGTCAAGAAAGCGCAGGACATGGCGGCGAGCGGTCGATTGACCTTCCGCTTTCGCCATCAGGTCGACCGCCTGGAAAAGACCGGTGGCCGCATCACTGGCATTTCCGGCGTCGTGCTTACCGCTGATCCAGTTCCTCGTGGCCAAAAAAGCAGCCGCAATACCGAGGGCGACTTCCAATTTTCGGCCTCCGCGGTCGTCGTCAGTTCCGGAGGCATCGGTGGCAATCAGGAACTGGTGCGGCGCAACTGGTCGGTGGAACGGTTGGGCGCGCCGCCGGAAAATATGGTCTGTGGTGTGCCTGCCCATGTGGATGGCCGCATGATTGGTATTACCGAGATGGCGGGTGGAACCGTCATCAATCGGGACCGCATGTGGCACTATACCGAGGGCGTGAAAAATCACGATCCCATCTGGCCGAACCACGGTATCCGTATTCTGCCAGGCCCCTCATCCTTCTGGTGCGATGCGGATGGCAACCGGCTTGATGCTCCCGCCATGCCGGGCTTTGATACGCTCGGCACGCTGAAGATGCTGGGCGCGCGTGGCAGCAGCCACAGCTGGTTCATTCTGACCAAGGCGATCATCAAGAAAGAATTCGCGCTCTCAGGCTCCGAGCAAAATCCTGATCTGACGGGCAAGGATGTACGGCTGCTGCTGAAGCGGTTGGGCAAGGAGCCATCGGGTCCGGTGTGGGCGTTCATGGAGCGCGGCGAAGACTTTGTCGTTCGCGATACGCTGGAGGAGCTGGTGGCGGGAATGAATGCCATCGGCGGCAATCGCCTCAACATCGATCATATACGCCGGCAGATAGAAGCGCGTGACCGCGAAATCGAAAACGGCTTCAGCAAGGATGCGCAGGTAACGGCAATCCACGGCGCGCGCCGTTATCTTGGTGACCGGCTGATGCGGACGGCGAAACCGCACCGTCTGCTCGATCGGGCGATGGGGCCGTTGATTGCCGTGCGACTGCATGTGCTGACGCGCAAGACGCTGGGCGGCCTGCATACCGATCTTGAGGCGCGGGTGCTGGATGCCGTTGGCCAACCGGTGCCGGGCCTCTATGCCGCCGGTGAGGTCGCCGGTTTTGGTGGCGGCGGCATGCATGGCTATAATGCGCTGGAGGGCACATTCCTTGGCGGTTGCCTGTTTTCGGGCCGCGTTGCGGGGCGCAAGGTCTTGGCCTAGATCAGGCCTGGGCCCGCAATTCATCCGGCCCGGTCTGGAATTGCAGCCGGGCAAGGCGGGCATAAAGGCCGTTCTGGCGAATGAGGCTCTGATGCGTGCCTTCCTCGATGATACGGCCTTCATCCATCACCAGAATGCGGTCGGCCTTCAGCACGGTGGCGAGACGATGGGCGATGACGATGGTGGTGCGGGTCTTCATCAGCTCATCAAGCGCCTTCTGCACCAGCGTTTCACTCTCCGCATCGAGCGCCGAGGTCGCTTCATCAAGCAACAGGATCGGTGCATTACGTAGAATGGCGCGGGCTATGGCGATGCGCTGACGCTGGCCGCCGGAAAGCGTCACACCGCGCTCGCCCACCTGCGTATCGTAACCATCGCCAAGCCGCTCGATGAAACCGTCCGCCTGTGCGGCTATGGCGGCGGCGCGGACCTCCTCGCGTGTCGCTTCGGGGCGACCAAAGGCAATATTGTCGTGGATGGAAGAGGCGAAAATAGCGACATCCTGTGGCACGATCGAGAGCCGAGCGCGTAGATCCGCAAGGCTGACGTTGCGAATATCCACGCCATCGATGGTGATACGGCCCTGCTGCGGATCGTAAAACCGCATCAGCAGCGAAAAGACCGTGCTTTTGCCGGCACCGGAAGGGCCAACGATGGCGACGGTCTCGCCGGCGGCGATCTTGAACGAAAGGCCAGAGACAATCGGCCGCCCTGTCGCGAGCGGATAGACGAAATCGACATTGTCGAATTCCGCTTCGCCTCGCGGCGGTTGCGGCATGGCAACGGGCGCTGCGGGCTCTGCGACGGGTGAGCGTTCATTCAGCAGCTCGGACAGCCTTTCGGCCGCTCCACCCGCTTGCGAGAGTTCACCCCAGACTTCGGAAAGCTGTCCGAGACCGCTTGCTGCAATGACCGAATAGAGAACGAACTGGCCAAGCGTACCCGCGGTCATGCTGCCCGACAGAACGTTTTGCGCACCATACCAGAGAATGCCGACAACGCTGCCGAAGACGAGGGCGATCGCGACGGCGGTGAGAATGGAGCGGGCACCGATTGCCGCGCGCGCGCCCTGATAGGCGGCTTCAACGGAGGCGCCGTAACGGTCATTTGCCAGCGTTTCGGCGTTGAAGGATTGCACGGTGCGGCTTGCCGCGATCGTTTCCGAAGCATAGGCCGCCGAATTGGCCAATGTATCCTGCGTGGTGCGGGAGCGGGCGCGAACCGAGCGCCCGAAGGCGATCAAAGGAAAAACGATGAAGGGAATGGCAAGCAGGGCAAGGCCGGACAGACCGGGGCTGGTATAGATCATCATCGCGACCGCGCCACAACACATGATGATGTTGCGCAGCGCAACAGACGCAGAGGAACCGAAGGCGGAACGGATCTGCACCGTATCGGCAGTCAGCCGCGAGGTCAGTTCGCCGGATCGATTGCTATCGAAAAACTGCTGCGACAGGGTGGTGAGGTGGGCGAAGACATCGCGGCGCAGATCGGCAACGACCCTTTCGCCGATTATCATCACGTAATAATAACGCATGGCGCTGGCGAGCGCGAGGACAATGGCAATCGCTAGCAGCATGGCAAAATAGCTGTTGATCATGCCGCCATCAGGCGTCTGGAATCCGTGATCGATAATGCGGCGAACGGCGAGCGGCAGGGCGAGTGTCGTGGCGGAGGAAAGCACGAGCGCAAAAAGGGCGGCTGCCATCATGCCCCGATAGCGCCGGAGATAGGGAAACAGGCCAAGAAGCGGCTTCAGGCTTCTTTGCTTCGCCGCTTTCTGCTCGTCAATGTCTGCCACGTCCTCTATGCTCCTCATTCCCTGCCGTTTTTGGGCCTTTTGCGGGTGAATTTCCGGTGTGCGGTAAAATTCCCGCCCCTTTAGCCATATCCTTTCACAGGGGAATAGCAGGCTCTTGTTATCTGGGCGACCTTCATGTATAGGCTCCGCATCGAATTGGGAAGCCATAGCCCATCTGGTCTATGGCTTCATTTATTGAAATGGCTCA
>JAEXMK010000117.1 GCA_023444445.1 Pseudomonadota bacterium
GGGAGAAGGTGGCGCGCTGCGCCGGATGAGGGGGCCAGCCCAAATGCCTGACACCTCCTTGCCCTCTTTCCTCGCGCGCTCCCCCACCACGATCCTTGTGGAAATCGAAGCCGTCAAAGGGTCTTCCCCGCGCGAGGCTGGCACCTTCATGATGGTAAGCCAAGACGCCATCTGGGAAACCATCGGCGGCGGCCAGTTCGAATATATGGCGATTGACCACGCGCGCGCCATGCTTCGGACAGGCGCCTTCGAGGATCGCATGGATATCCCGCTGGGCCCCGAAATCGGCCAATGCTGCGGCGGGCGCACCCTCCTCCGCTTTCGGCTGGTCACGGCGGAGATCGCGGCGGCGCTTGAGGCAAGGCTGAAGGGCGAAGCTGAGCAACAGCCTGCCGTCTTCATTTTTGGCGCTGGCCATGTGGGCAAGGCGCTCGCCGAAGCCCTGTCGCTGCTGCCGCTGACCCTGACAATAGTGGAAACCCGTGAAAGCGAGTTGCGCGGTCTTCCATCGGCAGCGGCGTCGATACTTGCTCCCATGCCGGAAGCGCTCGTTGCAAAAATCCCGGCAAACGGGGCGGCGATCATCGTCACCCACGATCACGCACTCGATTTCCTCATCGCGAAAGAAGCGCTCGCCCGCAACGATCTTGCCTATGTCGGCATGATCGGCTCGAAGACCAAACGCGCCACCTTCGCCCATTGGCTGGAGCGGGAGGGCGGGCCGCCTTCCCGTCTCGCAAAACTCATCCTGCCCATCGGCGGCAGCAGCGTCAGGGACAAGCGTCCCGCCGTCATAGCGGCCCTTGTGGCAGCCGAGTTGCTTCAAGCGCTTTTTGCCACCGAAATCGGGCATCGTCACAAAAACCAGCCCGCCCATCTTTAAGGCCAAGATCGCATTTCAACACATCCGGCAGGCTGTCGTCTGCCAGATTGTCGGTGCGAAAGCTTTGATAGGCGAAATTTTCCGCTCTTCGCAGACCCGCGCGCAGGCGGGACCACGCGCGCAAGATTGCCGTGCGCATGTTCGTCTCCCTAGTCGATTTTCAGAAGTTCAGTTTATCTGTCGGATTGAAAATGCCTTGATTTCCTGACGGAAACCAATGAAACCTTTCAACGGACGCATAAAGAGAGCTTATCCATGAAAATGTCGCGCCAGTTTCCCTTGAATGCCCTGCGTGTGTTTGATGCCGCGGCCAGGCATCTGAGTTTCACCAAGGCTGGCGAAGAGCTGGGCATGACGCAGACGGCGGTCAGCTATCAGGTGAAACTGCTGGAAGAGAATATTGGCGAGCCGCTTTTTGTCAGAAAGGCGCGGCAGGTTTCCCTGACGGAGGCCGGGCAAAAGCTTGCGCCGAAAGTCGCCGAAGCCTTCAATAATTTGCGGGAGGCGGTCGATAATGTGCGCGATACATCAGACACGACGCTGACGATCCATTCCACTGCCACCTTTGCCTCGCGCTGGCTCTCGCGGCATCTGGGCGCTTTCCAGCTCGAGCATCCCTCCATCGCCGTCCGCCTGGAAACATCGGGAACATTGATCGATTTCAGCCAGTCGGACTGCGATGTCGCTATTCGCTGGAGCAGCGATGATGGCAAAGGGCTGGTCTATCATCAATTGCTGCGCGGCGTTTTCACCCCAATGCTGCACCCTGACCTTGCCGGGAGCATCGGCGGATTGCACCGCCCGGAAGATTTGCTGCGCCTGCGCATCATCGACCCCGGCGATATCTGGTGGAGCCAGTGGTTCAAGGAGGTCGGCATCGAAAATCCGGGCCTCGACCGTTATCCACGCAGCCGCCTCAATGTGCAGGCCTTCGAAGCTGCTGCGGCGATAGCCAGCCAGGGCGTGGCCATGCTCACCCCTGAGCTATACACGGACGAGGTGGCGCTTGGCCGGCTCTACCAGCCGTTTAAACACCTCAGCACCGAGGGCAAGAACTACTGGCTAGTGTATCCCGAAAACCGCCGGAACATCCGCAAAATCAAGCTGTTTCGCGACTGGATTTTGAAGCGGATCGAAGAATGCCGTCCGCGCCAGCCAAATTAGTACCCCATATCAGGTGCATAAAAACACCGCGGCGTATCCTCATCCGGGAACAAACAGAGGTGATATTCGCCGTCTTCGGATCGCCGCGCCTGGCTCTGGGACCAGTTGAACACGTGGCGCCGCGTGACCATGCGGTGATCGCCTGGCGCAAGCGAGACCTCGTAACCATCAGACGTCACTCGAACGCTGCGCGTTGGGATCATCTGGCAGTCGCCGGTTTCGGCATCGCCATTGCAACAATAGCTTTCATATTTGAACCCCTTGTGGGATTCATGGGCAAGCGCGGTGGCGCTGAATGCAAAAAGCAGAAAAAGAACCGTCAGAACAAGGCGCATCGGCACGGTCTCCGTTGAGAACAACGGCGGCAGCCGGAAGGTCATTGTGTCCCTTAACTTAAAATCTCATATCACTCACACCCGGACACAATGGCACCGGGAACTGCGACACCTGCCCCCTGATCTGCTCCGCCCAGGGTTCGCAGCGCCCGCTTTCGGAAGAACCGCCAGCGAAACATGTCATGGGATCCGCGCATCGACGCGAGAGTCCACAGCCTCATATTCTAGCACATCAGCAGGCTGCACACAGGATCATAGCTGAGTCGCCTTAGCCAGCTAAGCACAAACTCGACGACGGGAGTGGCCGTTTCCAGTTTCGAGGGCTTGATCGCAAAGCCGGACCCCATCGGTCCAGGATTGCAGACACAACCGCTTTGCATTGTGAACAATCTCTGCCGCGTCTCTGGTTTTCCCTTCCCTAAAGGCCAAATTTCTCGCAAGGTGCGCTGCACAAGGATCAGGGGAACCGCATGTACGAATATGCCATTGCGTGGGAATGGATGGCCTTCGCCGTCCGCTGGCTCCACGTCATCACCGCCATCGCCTGGATCGGCTCATCCTTTTATTTCATCGCGCTCGATCTCGGGCTGGTCAAGCGGGCGCATCTGCCGCCGGGGGCCTATGGCGAGGAATGGCAGGTGCATGGCGGCGGCTTTTATCACATCCAGAAATATCTGGTTGCGCCTGCCCAGATGCCCGAGCACCTGACATGGTTCAAATGGGAAAG
>JAEXMK010000010.1 GCA_023444445.1 Pseudomonadota bacterium
CCATCACGCCCTTCAGGGACTTGTCCTTGAGGCCGTAGAGATTGGTAAAGATGCGATCCTGATCTTTTAACATGCTTCACCTCTTACCGCGGCTTCTTGCCGAAGACCCTGATATACTCGGCTTCGCCACCCTTGGCGAGCGCCTCGGCCTGCTTGACCCAGTCATCACGGCCAATACGGCCCTTGAAATTCAGATATCCATCAACCCAATCGCATTCGGCCTGTTTCCAGCCGGCGATCTGCGCAAATGTGAAGATGCCGAGATCGTGCAGCGTGCCTTCGATCTTCGGACCGACGCCGGAAATCAGCTTCAGGTCATCGGGCGTGGCCGGGCGTTCGATACCGGCCGGGCGATCGGCGGAATCGAGCGACGGCTTCGGCGCCACAGGTTCCTTGCCGGCCGATTCGTTTTCCCCGGCCTTGGCATTTTCAGCAGCCGCCTTCGGTTCCGTGACCGGCGTCTTCAGCTTGGGATCGGTTTCCGGCGCATCCGTCTTCGGCTTTGCGGCGTTGGACGGCGGAACGGGTGCTGCCTCTGCTGGCGGTTCAGCCGGCTTATCGAGGTTGGAACGGTCGGGCTTAATCTCTTCCGTCAGCGTCGTCAGGCCACCGACCGGAACCGACTCGTGACGGTCGATCTGCGGACCGGTCTTGACCGTGTCGCCCTTGCCGGCCTCGAACGTGTCGATGATCTCTTCCAGACGCTCGGGCGTCAAATCCTCATAGGCATCCTTGAAGATGATGACCATCGGCGCGTTAACGCAGGCGCCCTGACATTCCACCTCTTCCCAGGAAAGCGTGCCGCTCTCATTGGTGTGCAGCGGATCATGGTGGATCTTCTTGCGGCAGACATCCATCAGCGCTTCCGAGCCGCGCAGCATGCACGGCGTGGTGCCGCAGACCTGAACGTGAGCCCGCGTGCCGACCGGCTTCAGCTGGAACTGCGTATAGAAGGTCGCGACCTCAAGAACACGGATATAAGCCATGTCGAGCATGTCTGCGACTTTTTCGATGGCGGCGCGGGTAACCCACCCGTCCTGCTCCTGCGCACGCATGAGCAGCGGGATAACGGCAGATTGCTGACGTCCCTCGGGATATTTTTTGATCGTCTTTTCAGCCCATGCGGTGTTTTCCGCATTGAAGGCAAAAGCCACGGGCTGGAACTGATCTTCGGCTAGTCGACGAACGGACATACTTCCTCACGCCTTTTCAGTTTAACGTCTCACACCGCGATCTCGCCACCGTGACGAATTCGCAGGCATAAGCCGCCTTGTCTTTTTGCATGAACACGATGAACTTGCTGCCGTTCGGAACCGAGGCCTTGATCTCGTATCCCGACGACAGAAGCTGCTTAATGGTCGAAGAGCCGCCGCTCGACAGCGCAACAGCACCCTCGTCCGTTGCCGTCTGGGCAAGAACCGGTACCGTCATCGCTGCAAGAAAAGCCGGAACGGCCAGCGGCAGACGCATCAGCGGTCGACCTCCCCGAACACGATGTCGAGAGAGCCGAGCACGGCTGTAACGTCGGCAAGCTGATGGCCCTTGCACAGGAAATCCATCGCCTGAAGATGGGCATAACCCGGCGCGCGGATCTTGCAGCGGTAGGGTTTGTTGGAACCATCGGCAACCACATAGACACCGAACTCGCCCTTCGGCGCTTCCACGGCGGCGTAAACTTCGCCAGCGGGAACGTGGTAACCTTCGGTGTAGAGCTTGAAGTGGTGGATCAGCGCTTCCATCGAACGCTTCATCTCACCGCGCTTGGGCGGAACCACCTTGCCATCCAGCGAGGAGACCGGGCCGATGCGGTGCTTGCCGGACAGAAGATCGACGCACTGCTTCATGATCTTCACCGATTCGCGCATTTCCTGCATGCGGATCAGGTAACGGTCGTAGCAGTCGCCGTTCTTGACAACGGGGATGTCGAATTCCAGATCGGAATAGCACTCATAGGGCTGCGAACGACGCAGATCCCAGGCAGCGCCGGAACCGCGAACCATCACGCCCGTAAAGCCCCAGGCAAAGGCATCTTCAAGCGAGACGACGCCGATATCGACGTTACGCTGCTTGTAGATGCGGTTGTCGGTCAGCAGGCCTTCGATATTGTCGAGGACGGTCAGGAACGGATCGCACCATTTGCCGATATCGTCCACCAGTTCCGGCGGCAGGTCCTGATGCACGCCGCCCGGGCGAACATAGGCCGAGTGCATGCGGGCGCCACAGGCGCGCTCATAAAACACCATCAGCTTTTCGCGTTCTTCGAAGCCCCACACCGGCGGCGTCATCGCGCCGACGTCCATGGCCTGCGTCGTGACGTTCATGATGTGCGACAGGATGCGGCCGATTTCCGAATAAAGCACGCGGATCAGCTGTCCACGCATCGGGATTTCGAGGCCCAGCAGCTTTTCGACGGCGAGCGCGAAAGCATGTTCCTGGTTCATCGGCGCGACGTAATCGAGGCGGTCGAAATAGGGTACGGCCTGCAGATAGGTCTTCGTCTCGATCAGCTTTTCGGTTCCGCGATGCAGAAGACCGATATGCGGATCAACGCGCTCGACGATTTCGCCGTCCAGTTCCAGAACCAGACGCAGCACGCCGTGCGCGGACGGATGTTCCGGACCGAAGTTGATCGTGAAATTGCGGACGTTATGCTCAGTCATACTAGTGCTCCGCCGAGGTGATCATGGCGATGAATTCGGGGCCGGTCATGTTCTGCGTGGTCTCAGCGAAGGAATAGCTCGAAGGCTTCTCATCCGTGAAAATCTGCGACGCGAACGTGAAACTGGAAGGGTTGTCAAAAGCCTGCAGCGAAACGGCAAAATGCTTGCCATCCTTGGAGCGCCACATCAGCGTGCTGCCGCAGTTCTTGCAGAAGCAGCGCTCGCCCCACTCCGACGAGGAATAGACGCCGAGGCTCTCCTCATTTTCGACGGAGATATCAGCGCATTCGACAGCCAGAAACGCGCCGCCGGACCAGCGGCGGCACATGGAGCAATGGCAAACGCCGAATTCGCGGGCGCCGATGACGGCCTCGAGGCCGACGGCGCCGCAAAGACATTGGCCATGCTCTGTCGCGGAGACCTGGCTCATTGCTTGGCCTTTTCGTCGCCGGGAAGAACGTATTCGGTCCCTTCCCAAGGGGAAAGGAAGTCGAAGTTACGGAATTCCTGCTTCAGTTCGACCGGTTCATAAAGAACCCGTTTCAGAACGTCATCGTAACGCACTTCCACAAAGCCGGTAACCGGAAAATCCTTGCGCAGCGGGTGGCCTTCGAAGCCGTAGTCGGTGAGGATACGACGCAGGTCCTTATGGCCTTCGAAAGGAATGCCATACATGTCCCATGCTTCGCGCTCGAACCACTCCGCGCCCATAAAAACTGACGTCGAAGACGGCACGCCTTCGTCTTCCGCCACCTGGAGCTTGACGCGAACGCGCAGGTTCTGACGCGGGGACAGCAGGTGATAGACGACATCGAAACGCTTCTCGCGCTGCGGCCAGTCAACGCCGCAGATATCGATGATATTGACGAATCCGCACTGCACGTCGTCGCGCAGGAAGGTCAGAAGCGCGATTACGCTTTCAGGCGTCGTGTTCAGCGTCAGCTCGCCATAGGCGATATCGGCCGACACCACGAGTGAACCGCGCGCTTCCTTAACGTAAGCAGCAAGATCGTTGAGAGCTTCGCTCATTCCAAAATCGTCCTTTGCCCTTAGCGCTCGATCGTACCGGTACGACGAATTTTCTTTTGCAGCAGAAGCACGCCGTAAAGCAGCGCTTCCGCCGTGGGGGGACAGCCCGGAACGTAGATATCCACCGGCACAACGCGGTCGCAGCCACGCACGACAGCATAGGAATAGTGGTAATAACCGCCGCCATTGGCACAGGAGCCCATGGAGATGACGTAACGCGGCTCAGGCATCTGGTCATAGACCTTGCGCAGGGCCGGCGCCATCTTGTTGGTCAGCGTGCCGGCAACGATCATCACGTCCGACTGGCGCGGTGAGGCGCGCGGGGCAACGCCGAAGCGCTCCATGTCATAACGCGGACCGGAAGCCTGCATCAGGCCCTCGACGGCGCAGCAGGCCAGACCGAACTGCATCCACATCAGGGAGCCGGTACGGGCCCAGGTGATAAGCTCGTCGGTCGAGGTGACGAGAAAACCCTTGTCGGCCAGCTCGTCATTGATTTCCGTGAAGTAGGCATCGTTGCTGCCAACCGGCTTGCCGGTTGCGGGATCGATGATCCCCTTCGGCTGCGGCGCGACGAGCGTGCTGTTGTTCTGGCTCATGCCCATTCCAGCGCTCCCTTCTTCCACTCATAGATAAAGCCGATGGTGAGAACGAGAAGGAACACCATCATCGACCAGAAACCGAACCAGCCCATTTCGCCGAAAGACACCGCCCATGGGAACAGGAAGGCGACTTCCAGGTCGAAGATGATGAACAGGATCGACACGAGATAAAAGCGGATATCGAACTTCATGCGGGCATCGTCGAAGGCATTGAAACCGCACTC
>JAEXMK010000017.1 GCA_023444445.1 Pseudomonadota bacterium
GCATAAGGCAGTGCGGGTAATTCAAAAGACATTTGATCCTCCTTGAAAACAAATTGAAACACAACCATTATATAAGCACAATCGGCGCCGTTTCATCAAGACAAATCTGCAGATGCGCCGGCAAATAAAAAAATCCTGTTAATAAATGTTAACATTTCCGAAAAAAAGTTAACATTTATAATTTTGTCATATATGATGACAGACAAAAGAGAATTTTAGCGGCAAGGAGGCTCGAAATGCGTGTTTTATTGGTTGAAGACGACTATGCGGTATCTCAAAGCATTGAAACCATGCTGAAAAAAGAAGGAATGATCATAGATACGACGGATTTGGGCGAAGACGGACTGGAAATCGGCAAGCTTTATGACTATGACATCATCATTCTCGACCTGATGCTGCCCGACATGAACGGATACGAAGTGCTCAAACGCCTGCGTTCGGCCAAAATCGAAACGCCGGTGCTGATTTTGTCCGGCCTGACCGAACCTGACAAAAAAGTCAAAGGGCTGGGTTACGGCGCCGACGATTACCTGACCAAGCCGTTTGACCGGGCCGAACTGCTGGCCAGGATTCAGGCTGTTGTCCGTCGTTCCAAGGGGCATGCCAACTCCGTCATCCGCACCGGCGACGTCGAAGTCAACCTCGATACCCAGACCGTCAGCGTCAACGGGGAAACCCTGCACCTGACCGGCAAAGAGTACGGCATTATGGAGCTGCTTTCCCTGCGCAAGGGTTCGACGCTCAACAAAGACCAGTTCTTAAACCATCTTTACGGCGGCATCGACGAACCGGAACTGAAAATCATCGACGTGTTTATCTGCAAACTGCGCAAAAAGCTGGAAAAGGCCTCGGGCGGCAAAAACTACATCGAAACCGTCTGGGGGCGCGGCTATGTGCTGCGCGAGCCTGACGGCGCCACGGAATTCCTCGAAACCGCCTGATCCGTCTCGGAACAGGACAGTTTTAAAAGACCCGCTGGCGACAGCGGGTTTTTTGTTGCGATTTATGACCAGGTAAAGCCATGAACCACCCGATCCCAACCCTCCGGACTGAACGCCTGACACTGCGCCCCTTAAGCATGGCGGACTTCCCCGCCTATCGGGATTTCATGGCCTCGCCGCGTTCCATCGGTGTCGGCGGACCCTACGACCTGCCCTCGACATGGGGCATCTTTTGCCACGATCTGGCCAACTGGTACTTCTTCGGCCATGGCGCGCTGATGATCGAGCAAGGTGAAACAGGCGAATGCATCGGCCAGGTCGGCATCAATCACGGCCCGCTATTTCCGGAAAAAGAACTGGGCTGGCTGCTTTACGAGCGTCACGAAGGCCGTGGTTATGCCGCCGAAGCCGCCTTGGCGCTGCGCGACTGGGCATTCGAGACGCTGAAACTGCCGACGCTTGTCAGCTACGTCTCGCCGCAAAACCGCAAATCGGCCGCCGTCGCCGAACGAATCGGCGCAACGCTCGATGCGGCAGCGCCTCGTTCTGATCCCGAAGACCTCGTTTATAGGCATTATCAGTGAAGATGCGCTGATCGACACGAATCGCTAGGTTTGAACGATCCGCTCGAAAAGCCGGACAGGGTTGTTGCGGAACAGCGTCTCGCGAAACGGACGGAAGCCGAATCGGGCGGCGATCGCCAGAGACGGCGTGTTCAGCGCATCTATCATGCATACGGTCCGCTGCGAAATGCCGCTCTCGTCGAACCATTCAGTCGCAGCCGCCACCGCTTCGGTTGCGACACCCTTGCCCGTCAATTGCCCGTCTATTTTCCACATCGCCTCGGGCACCCCATCGAAATCGGCACCATTGCCACGGCGCATGTGGGCAAAGCCGACTTCGCCGACGATGCGCCCCGTGGCAAGCTCTTCCACCACAAACGGGCCGAAACCGAAGACGGACCAATGGCCGATGAAGCGCAACAGGCGGACGAAGGCGAGTTCCGGGTCCAGCGGAGCAATCGACGCGACCCCCTCGATCGGCCGGACGGCTGCCCCCCAGAAGGCGCAATAAAGCGCTTCATCCGAAATGGCATGCGGCCGCAGGACAAGGCGGGCGGTTGCCAGACGCGTCATGAACATGCTCCCAAAAATAAAAAGGCCGGCGCGTCGGTTGACGCGATCCGGCCTCTCACAAATTCACATCGGCAACTGTACCGTCACTCGGCAACCATCTTTGCGGTAAAGACGATGCGGTCTTCGTGCACCTTGTATTCCACGGCCATACCGGCCTCTTCCGCGAGAAGCAGCGTGTAATAGGGCTGCACGGAATGGGCGTCGACCGCCTCCTCCAGCCGGCCTTCGTAAATCTCCACGAACTTGGCCGGAACGCGCATCATCCGGCCCTTGACGGTGATTTCGAACCTGGCGTCACCGTCGGGATTTTCCAGCAGCACATCCACATTGCCCCCGCGCGGGATCGCGCCATAGGCGACGAGGAAGAGGTTGAGCAGAAGTTTGACACGATTCTTCGCGACGATCGCACGCGGGCCGTTCCAGCTCACTTCCGCTTTCTTTTCGGCAGCGGCGAAATCCTGGGCAGCCTTTTCGGCCTCACCGGTATCGATGGAGGCACCGGCCGAGCCGGAAGCGCCGAAAGCAAGGCGGGCGAACTTCAGCCGCACGGATGCGTTAAGGGCTGACGTGCGGATGAGATCGAGCGCATCGTCATCCGTGCCGCCCTCGTCCAGCAGTTCGAGGCCGTTATTGATGGCGCCGACAGGAGAAATCA
>JAEXMK010000039.1 GCA_023444445.1 Pseudomonadota bacterium
TGGTATTCCACTCGCCGCAGCCTTCGCATTTTCCCGCCCAGCGGGTGTGAACCGTGCCGCAGTTCTGGCACACGAATTGGGTCTTGGCTTTGGCCATCTTATGTCAGTTTTCTTCTTGTTTGAAATCGTCGGCGGAAATGTCTTGATGGCCATGCAGCACGCGCAGCACATACATCTTCTTGTCGTCGACGACGAAATAGATGCATCGATCACGATAGGGGAAAGCCCGCAAATTCGGCGCGAAGCCCCGAGGCACACCTGTTATCCCGTATCGCGCCAGCGAGATCATTTTGACGTTGATGTCGTCCAGAAAGCGCCTGGCAGCAACGGGATTGAATTGCGCGATATAATTATAATCGGCGAGAAGATCGTCCAGTGCCCGTGCGGTGACCACCAGACGCCTTTGCTTCATTCTGTTCCCCCGCGAGCTTTATGATATGTGCGGTTAAATCATCCGCCGTGGAAAACTCCATCACCCGGCCGGCTTCCACATCGTCCAGCCCTTCCTGGATCAGTCGCTGAAGCTCTACGAGCTTGCCTTCATTACTGCCGAGCAGGCGCAAACCGGCGGATACCACCGCGTCCGCATCCTTGAAGATGCCAGCCGCCACCTGCTCTTCGATGAACTTCTCGTCCTGCTCGCTCAAATGGATTTCGGGCATTTCGATCTCCTTTTGTTCTCTTTTAGCACAGGTCACGTCGGCTTTCCAAGCGCTAAAGGCGGCACTCAGTCGTCGGCCATCAGATATTGCCGTTCGTAACGCAAGCCAAGCCCCGTCAGCATCTCATAGCCGATGGTGCCGGCCGCCCGTGCGGTCTCGTCTACCGGTACGTTGGGGCCAAAGAGCTCGATATAGTCGCCGCTGCGAATGGCATTGACAGGTACATCCGTCGCGTCGAAAATGGTGAGGTCCATGGTCACTCGGCCGGCGACGGGCACTTTATGGCCGTTAACGACACCGTAGGCGCCGCCATGACCCATTTCACGCAGCGGAATGCCGGAGCCGGAAAGCGAACGCTGATATCCATCCGCATAACCCACGGAAGCAATGGCAAGCCGGCTGGCGCGCTTCAGCAGGAAGCTGCCGCCATAGCTGACGGTCTGGCCTTCACCCGCCTCGCGTATCTGGATGATCCGCGCCTCAGCCTTCGCCACAGGCCGCATCGGGTTGGCCACATCGTTGACCGCTTCGCCACCATAAAGGGCGATACCGGGGCGGGTGAGGTCGAAATGATAATCTGAGCCGAGGAAAATCCCGGCGGATGCCGAAAGGCTTGATTCGATACCTTCGAAAGCGGCGCTAACCTTCCGGAATGATTCGAGCTGCGCCCTGTTCATCGGTGAGGAGGGTGTGTCTGCGCAGGCGAGATGTGACAGCACCAGAACGGGGTCGAAACTCGCCGGCCGTGTGACGTCATCGGCAAGGAACAGCGCGTCCTCGAACGGCAGCCCGAGCCGATTGAAACCGGTATCCACATGCAGCGCGCAGGGGTGGTCGCCCCGCTCGGCAACGGTCGCCATCCAGAAGGACAGTTGTTCTTCTGATGCCAGCACCGGCACCAGATCATTGTCGAAGACCTGCCGTTCCTGCCCCTGCCATATGCCTGACAAGACGAAGATGCGCGCTTCGGGAGCATAGGAACGCAGCGTCGCGCCCTCGGCCACCGTCGCCACGAAGAAGTCCCGCGCGCCGGCATGGTAGAGCGTCGCGCCGCAATCCTCGATACCGAGACCATAGGCATCGGCCTTGACGACAGCCGCCGTCCGCGCGCTTCCGGACCGCTTCTTCATGTCCCGCCAATTATCGGCGAGAGCGCCGAGATCGACGGTCAGTCTCAGCGGCGCGTGCTCAAAAGCATCATTTTCGTTTTCGGGAAGGCTGTCTTCGAAGTCGTCTGTCATGCCATGCGTCCGGTTGATTTTGGAACCGGCCAGACCCTAGCACTTTTGTTCAAGACGGTAAGGATCGAATGCTCTAAACTTCGCTCATGCACAATGTTTCGCAGGAACAGGCCCTCGATTTCATGCCCGTTGCCACGACGGAAACCACGCGTTTCTGGCGGGACGGACGTTTTGGCGGCATGGAATGCCTCAGCGCGACGTTTCTCACCCATGAATATTCACCGCATGCACATGACACGTTTTCCATCGGTGCAATCGAAAGCGGCTCGCAGATTTCCACCATTCAGGGCACCACCGAACAGACGGGGCCAGGGCATCTTTATCTCATCAATCCCGACGAGATTCACGACGGCGCGCCGGGTGGCGGCGGTTATCGTTACCGGATGATCTATCCCGACACGGCACTGCTGCGCGACATCATCGAGGACGTAACGGGCAGAGCATTTCACGGCACGCCATCCTTCCCGAAGTTTCTGCCGCGCGATCCGCAGATGGCCGCCTCCTTCCAGATGGCGCACCGGCGGCTGGAAGCCAGAACCGGGGCGCTGGAGGCGGATGAGGGAATGTTTTCGGTTCTGGCAGCCCTGTTCGGTCGGCATGGCAGCGCCATCATCCTGCCGGTCGAAACCCGCGAGAAAACGGCGGTTCATACGGCCCGGGATTATCTCACCGATAATTACGAGAGCGATATTGGCCTTGAAGAACTTGCCTCTATCGCCGGTCTCAGCCGGGCGCATCTCATCCGCGCGTTTCGCAAGGAGTTTCACATCACCCCGCACGCCTATCTGACGGATGTGCGCATCCGCAGGGCGCGTCGGCTTCTGCGTGCCGGCGAGATGCCAGCCGAGGTAGCGGCACTGTGTGGTTTTGCCGATCAGGCGCATTTTACCCGGCATTTCAAGGCGCGTACTGGCGTAACACCGGGACAATTTCGGACGGGTTGACCTGCCGGACACCTTTCCTTCAAGCAACGTCACTTTCGTTCAAGACGACTGTATGTCTCACGCGTAATCCCTCTCATTCGAAAGGGAGAATGCGATGTTCATATCGGAGAAACGCGCGGAATTTATCGCGGGGCTGCGGGCCGCCGCCCCGTTGCTGGTCGCCATGGTGCCGATCGGCGTGGTGTTCGGCGCGGTCGCCATCAGCAAGGGCCTGTCGCCGCTTGAGGCCTCGTTGATGTCGCTGCTGGTCTTTGCCGGCGGCTCACAATTCGTTGCCATGGATCTATGGACCCATCCCGCAAGCTGGACAGCGCTCGGTTTTGCCGCGCTTCTCGTCAATCTGCGCCATGTACTGATGAGCGCTTCCATCGCCGGCAAGCTGGGTGACTTCAGGGGCTGGCGGAAATTTGCGGCGATGCTGGTATTGACGGACGAATCCTGGGCTCTATCGGAATTCCGCGTCATTGCCGGCAGGCTGACACCCGCCTTTTTCACCGGAGCCGCGCTTTCCATCTATCTCGTCTGGAACCTCGCAACGCTTGTTGGCGCGCTGCTCGGTTCGGTGGTGGGAGACATGTCGGTCATCGGTCTGGATTTTGCCTTTCCCGCCGTCTTCATCGTGCTGCTCATGGGTTTCTGGAAGGGCAGGGAAACCGGCTTCGTGCTTCTGGCAAGCGCATCCGCTGCCTGTCTCACCCACACGCTGGTTCCGGGCGCGTGGTATATCGCCGCCGGCGCGCTAGCGGGGCTTGCCGTCGCCGCCTTCGGGCGTGAAGAACAGGTGGAGCAGCCGGCATGACGCTCGACCCGAACACGCTGCTAACAATCCTCGCCATGATGGCGGCAACCGTTGCCACGCGTCTGGGTGGACTGCTGCTGGTCAGTCATTTCACCCTGACGCCGCGTCTGAAAAAGGCGCTCGGCGTGGTGCCGCCCGCCGTCCTGATGGCGGTGGTCACGCCGACGGCGCTCGCCAGCGGCCCGGCTGAAACCATCGCCTGCGCTCTGACGGCCATTGCGGCCCTGCGCTTCAGCCTATTGCCGGCAGCGGCCCTCGGCGTTGCGTCCGTGGCGCTGCTGCGCGGAATCGGATTGTAAGAAAATTCTGCCAAAGTCCTGAAAAGGTTCCGGACTCTGCGTTCGAAATGCAACGGGCGCAGCGAGGGCAAAAATACATCACCCTCGCTGTGCTCCAGATCAATGTTCTTCGTACTGGGTGAAGCTCGGGTCGGCCAGATCGGCAAAGCGCGTGAATTCGGACTGGAAGGCGAGCTTCACCGTTCCGGTCGGTCCGTGACGCTGCTTGGCGATGATGACGTCTGCCGTGCCTTTCACCTTGTCGAACAGGGCTTCCCACTCGGCATATTTGGGATCGGAAATATCGCGCGGTTCCATGTTCTTCACGTAGTATTCCTCGCGGAACACGAACAGAACCACGTCGGCGTCCTGCTCGATGGAGCCCGATTCGCGCAGGTCGGAAAGCTGCGGGCGCTTGTCTTCGCGGTTTTCCACCGCACGGGAGAGCTGTGAGAGCGCGATGATCGGAACGTTGAGTTCCTTGCCCAGCGCTTTCAGACCCGTGGTGATCTGGGTGATTTCCTGCACGCGGTTTTCGCCGCCCTTGCCACCGCCGGTCATCAGCTGAATATAGTCCACGACAAGAACATCGAGGCCGCGCTGGCGCTTCAGGCGACGGGCGCGGGCGGAAAGCTGGGCGATGGAGATACCACCAGTCTGGTCGATGTAAAGCGGCACTTTCTGCATCATCTGGCTGCAGGCCACGAGCTTTTCGAAATCGGACTCGGTGATGTCACCACGGCGGATTTTCGAGGAGGAGACTTCCGTCTGCTCGGAAATGATACGGGTGGCCAGCTGTTCGGACGACATTTCCAGCGAATAGAAACCGACGACGCCGCCGTTCTTTGCCTTGAAAGAGCCGTCTGGCTGCACTTCCTGCTCGTAGGAGGCGGCAATATTATAGGCGATGTTGGTGGCAAGCGAGGTCTTGCCCATACCTGGACGACCCGCAAGCACGATAAGGTCGGAACGCTGCAGGCCGCCCATGCGCCCGTCGAGCGAATGAATGCCGGTGGAAATGCCGGAAAGATTGCCGTCGCGCTCGAAGGCCGCGCCCGCCATGTCGATCGCCAGCGCCACCGCGTCGTTGAACGACTGGAAGCCGCCGTCATAACGGCCGGTTTCCGCCAGTTCGAACAGGCGTCGTTCGGTGTCTTCGATCTGCGCCTGCGGCGGCATGTCCAAGGGCGCGTCATAGGCAATGTTGACGACATCCTCGCCGATCTGGATCAGCGCGCGGCGCAGCGCCAGATCATAGATCGCCCGGCCGTAATCTTCCGCGTTGATGATCGACACGGCTTCTGCCGCCAGACGCGCGAGATACTGCGCCACCGTCAGATCGCCGATCTTGTCGTCGGCGGGCAGGAAGGTCTTGATCGTCACCGGATTGGCGGTCTTGCCCATGCGGATGATATCGCCCGCCACCTCGAAAATCTTGCGGTGCAGCGGCTCATAGAGGTGCACGGGCTTGAGGAAGTCCGATACGCGGTAATAGGCGTCGTTATTAACGAGGATGGCGCCGAGCAGCGCCTGTTCGGCCTCGATGTTGTTGGGCGCTTCGCGGTAATGCGGTTCCGCCGGTTGCGCGGGGGTGATCTTTCTCACAGCGTCGTTCATGGTTTGCGCGATCTCCCTTTGCCTTTGTCCTTACACCTCGGGTTTGGCTTCCTGGGGCATGGCAGTCAATGATATTGTTGCAACACTCCGTGGCAGGCTGACGTCCACTCTGCGAAGCTTGATCACATCTTCAGTTGTCCCCAGCAATCCACAGGGGAGTGGGGACGGGCCGCCGGAATTTTCCGGCAACGTGATTCGCTGCCATGAGTTTACCGCATGGCAGACCCGGCGTGAAAGAAGCTTGAAAATCGTCAGGCTTACGAATAAATAGGCAGAAAATAAGTAGTGTGCTAATTATAAGGCTTGCTGACATGTCCCGCGAGACCGACAAGGAACAGCTTCTCGATGAAGTTTCCGCTTTCACCCGCAAACTGCGCGCGTTTTTCGATGCGCGGGTTGGGTAAAGCGGCCTGACGCTGGCGCGTGCGCGTGCGCTTTTTGCGCTTTCGCGGCGCGGCCCGCTGACGCAGACGGAACTTGCCGAGGAAATGGAAATCGAAACGCCGACGCTGGTGCGGGTGCTTGACGGTATGGAGAAACAGTATCTGATCGAGCGCCGTTCCGATGAAAACGACCGTCGGGCAAAACGCATTCACATGACGGCGGAAGGCGAAAAGACATCCGAAACGGTTCAGGCGATGGCGAAATCGCTGCGTTCGCAAATCGCTGCCGATATTTCTTCACAGGATCTGGCGATGGCATTGGACGTCATGCGCCGTCTTTCCGCTAACCTGCATCATCTCGCAACGGGGAGAGTGCAGCCATGAGCACCATCGTGTCGCAGAATGATGATGAAGCGAGGCTGGAAAAAGCGCCCGATCCCGAGCGCTTGGAGGCTGACACTGCTGCTGCGCGCCAAGAGCAGGTGACGGCTGAGCCGGCTCCGCAGCCAGCCCCCGCGGCGCCTGTCCAGCCGGATCGCCCGCTCTGGCTGCGGCTCTGCTTCATCTTCGCTGGACTGTGTTTTTTCATAACGCAGGGCCTCGGCATGAACCTCGTCATGGCGAATATCTATCAGTTGCAGGGCGAGTTCTCCGCAACTGTAGCCGAGGTCGCCTGGCTCTCCGCCGCCTACATGGCGCCTTATGCCACTTTTTCCATCGCACTGTTCAAGGTCAGGGCGCAATATGGCCTGCGGCCCTTCGCTGAACTTTCCATCGTCGCCTTTGTCATCGCCAACTGCCTCAACCTTTTCGTCACGGATCTGCACTCGGCAATCGTCATCCGCTTCATCAGCGGTATGGCCGCCGCACCGATTTCGTCGCTCGGCTTCCTTTATATTCTGGAGGCTTTTCCGCCCGCCCGGAAATTTTCGCTCGGTTTCAGCATCGCGCTGACGGGCACGCTGTTGTCGGCGCCGATTGCGCGCATGGTGTCTCCCTCGCTGCTGGCGATCGATGGCTGGAGCGCCCTTTATTCGATGGAGGTTGGTTTTGCGCTGATCTCGCTTGCGATGATCTACGTCCTCAAGGTAACACCGCCGCCGCGCGCGAAAGTCATCGAGCGCATGGATATTCTGAGCTATCTGCTGTTTGCGGGCGGTCTCGGTTGCCTTGCAGTCATGCTGACGCTTGGCCGGTTTTACTGGTGGTTCGAAACCTGGTGGCTTGGTGCGTTGCTGGCGACATCCATCGCGCTTCTGACGCTGATGGCTTTCATCGAATTGCCACGCAAGAACCCGTTGCTCGACCTGCGCTGGATTTTTTCCAAAACCAACCTGCACGCCATTGCCGTCCTGTTGGTCTATCGGGCGGTGTCATCGGAACAATCGTCCACGGCAGTCAGCTTTTATCAGCAACTGGGCCTGCTCAACGACCAGACCACCACGCTTTATGCGCTGGTGCTGCTGGCCACCATTCTCGGCGGTGCCGCCTGTGCCTGGTTGATGCTGACGAAATATGTCGATACGGCTCATGTCATTGCGCTGACATTGATCGCCGCCGGCTCCTTCATGGACAGCCAGTCCACCAATCTGACCCGTCCGGAGCAGATGTATCTCAGCCAGATGATGATCGCCTTCGGCGCGGCCATGTTCCTGCCGCCTGTCATGGCCAAGGGCTTTGGCGCAGCGCTGGCCCGGGGTGCGCCCTATCTGGTAAATTTCATCACCATCTTCCTGTTCACGCAAATCACCGGCTCGATGCTGATGACCGGCCTGCTCGGCAGCTTCGTGACGCTGCGGGAGAAATTCCACTCCAATATTCTGGTGGAAAATATCCTGCTTACCAATCCCGTGGTTGCCCAGCGTGTGTCCCAACTTTCCGGCGCTTACAGCCACATCATCACCGATCCTGCCTTGCTGAAGGCGGAGGGGTTGTCGCTGCTCGGTCAGCAGGTCAGCAGGGAAGCCTATGTGCTTGCCTACAACGATACGTTCCTGCTGATATCAGTTGTCTCGGCGCTGGCGCTTACCTTCCTTTTAATCCATCTTGCCTGGCGACGCATCTGGCCTCTCCTTTCTGGAAATGCCGATGCCGCGCCAGCGACACAGTCTTGAACATCCAAGAGTGACATCATGCTGAAGAAGTTTTTTACCCCCGTTTCCATTCTCGTGCTGCTCGGCGGCATCGCCGGTGTAGCGCTGGTGCTTTACGCCTGGCGGCTGCCGCCTTTCCTTTCCACCGTCGAAATGACCGACAACGCCTTTGTCAGGGGCTATGTCACCATGATGAGCCCGCAGGTCAGCGGTTATGTCGTGGATGTTCCGGTGAAGGACTATCAGGAAGTCAAACAGGGCACTCTGCTGGCCAGGATCGATGATCGTATCTATCGCCAGAAACAGGCGCAGGCGGAAGCAACGCTCGATACGCACAAGGCGGCACTCGACAATTCCCGCCAGCAGGAAAATGCCGCCAATGCCAATATCCGCTCCAGTGAAGCGGCGGTCGACAGCGCCACAGCCTCACTGAAGCAGGCGCAGCTCGCCTCCGATCGGCAGGATAATCTGATCAAGAGCGGTGTCGGAACGTCCAGTCTGCAGGAAGAAGCCCATGCAGCGCTTGAAAAGGCACGGGCGTCGCTCTCCCAGGCGAAAGCTGCGCTCGAAGTTTCCCGGCAGGATCTGCAGACCATCATCGTCAACCGCAGCTCGCTGCAGGCGGCTGTCGCCAATGCCGAAGCCGCCGTTGAACTCGCCCGGATCGATCTTGCCAATACCGAAATCCACGCGCCGGTGGATGGGAGGCTCGGCGAAATTGGCGTGCGCACCGGCCAATATGTCACCGCCGGAACGCAGCTGATGGCCGTGGTACCGCATGATGTCTGGGTTATCGCCAATTTCAAGGAAACTCAGCTTGCCGGGATGCAGGTGGGCCAGCCGGTAACGATCTCGGTTGACGCGCTGCATCGCCGCAAGCTGACCGGTCATGTGGAGCGTTTTTCGCCCGCCACGGGTTCGGAATTCGCCGTCATCAAGCCCGACAATGCGACCGGCAATTTCGTGAAGATCGCGCAGCGTCTCGGTGTGCGCATCACCATCGACGCGGATCAGCCACTCGCGGCGGAACTTTCGCCGGGCATGTCGGTGGTGGTGCATGTGGATAAGAGCAAGGGGCCGGACGGGGCGGAGACGGCGGCGAAGTAGTCGGGCTTGGGAGTGTGCCAAGAGGCGCCCCCCTCTGTCCTGCCGGACATCTCCCCCACAAGGGTGGAGATCGCCAAGCGGTTACCGCTCGATCATCTCAACGTTGAGAATGTAGCGATGCAATATCGCCTTGCCGATCTCCCTCCTTGTGGGGGAGATGTCCGGCAGGACAGAGGGGGGTAACCACGCTCGCCGAGCGTTCCCACTACCTCGCCGCCGTCTCCGCCCCTTCCGGCGCCACGCTCTTATCCACATGCACCACGACCGACATGCCCGGCGACAGTTCCGTCGCCAGCGGCTGATCCGCATCGATCGCGATGCGAACGCCAAGGCGCTGGGCGATCTTCACGAAATTGCCGGTCGCATTATCCGGCTTGATGACGGCGAATTCCGATCCGGTGGCCGGCGAGAATCGCTCGACACGGCCGTTGAGCTTACGGCGGTGCAGCGCATCCACCGAGATCGTCACCGGCTGGCCGATCTGCATGCCGGCGAGCTGGGTTTCCTTGAAGTTGGCGATGACCCAGACATCATGCGGCACGACAGCCATCAATTGTGTGCCGGCCGTGACATATTGACCGGTGCGCACGCCGACTTCACCGAGCCTGCCGTCCACCGGTGCATGGATTTCGGTATTCTCAAGATCGATCCTGGTGAGTTCGACGGCGGCTTCGGCATTGGCGACCGCCGCCTGCAGGGAGCTGCGGTTGACGATGATCGTCTGCAAGTCCTGGCGCGAAACCTCGAGCGCGGCTTTCGCCTGCGACAGCGATGCCCGCGCCTTTTCAAGCGCGGCATGCGCCTCTTCCTGCAGGCTGGAGGTTCCGACGCCGCTTTTGATGAGATTATCCTGCCGGTCGGATGCGAGCTGTGCCTGCTTCAGAGAGGCCTCAGCGGCATCGACAGCCGCCTGGCTGGAAAGAATATTGGCATTGGCGGCGTTTTCCTGCTGGCGGGAATTATCGAGCGCTGCCTTTTGCGTATCGAGCGATGCAGCCGCCTGCGCCTGTTTCTGGCGGTAGATGCGGTCATCGATCTTTGCCAGCAACGTGCCTTGTTTGACTTCCTGATAATCCTTGACGGGTACGTCCACGACATAGCCGCTGACCTGCGGGCTCATGGTGGTGACGTAGCCGCGCACGAAGGCATTGTCAGTCATTTCCACGGTGGAAAGAAACGGCGGCAGCCGCCAGGCGTAAAGCACGAGTGCTATGCCGGCGAGGCCGCCGAGCAGTACGAGAATGGAAACGGGGGTAAAAAACTTCTTCAGCATTTTGTCACTCTTGGAATGTTCAAGACTGTGGTGCCGGTGCGGCATCGACATTATCCCGGAGAAGGAACGGACGGATGCGCATCCAGGCAAGGTGGAGCAAAAGCGCGGCCAGTGCCAGCGCCGAAACAACTGATATCAGCAGGAACGTGTCGTTATAGGCGAGCACATAGGCCTCCCTGCTGACCTGCTGTCCCAGAAGCGACAGCCCCTCTGCCTTCAGCAGCGCCGGATCGGTGATGACATGGCTGTAGGCACCGGAAAGCTGGGATACGCGCTGAGCGACCACGGGGTTGGTGAGCAGGATATTTTCCACCAGAACATTGGAATGGAATTTTTCGCGCAGCGTCACGAAACTGCCGAGCAGCCCGGTCATCAGCATCGAACCCGTGATCTGGGTAAACAGAAAGATGGCGATGAAATTCACCAGATAAGGCGCACCTCTGGCAAGTGCTGCGGCAAAACCCTTGGACATGACGGGCGGCAGGAACATGGCGGCGCCGAAGGCGATCATCATCTGGCTGAGATACATTTCACCCGGCCGCGTCAGATTGGTGGACTGGCTGTCCATGAACGAGCCGGCGGTAATCAGCGCCAACGCGATCACATGGGCCGTTTCGACATATTTCGTCAGCATCAGCCAGGCACAAGCCGCACCGCCAAGCACCGTCGCCAGCAGCACCAGCGCATAAAGCGTTGTCGTCTGCTCGTTCAGCAGACCAAGCTGCTGGTAAAAACCGACCGCCGTTGAGGATTGCTCGGAGGAGACCGCACGATAGACGAGCAGGACTGCGATAACATGCAGGTTGGTTTTCGAGAAAATCCAGCGCAGGTCGAGCAGCGGGTTCTTGCGCGGCAATTCTATGAAGGCCATGACCGTGAGGAGCGCGATCGACGTCGCCAGAAGCACGCCCAGCCACCATGTTTCGAACCACCAGTAAAACCGGCCGAGTGTCAGCATCACCGCAAGACAGCCGAGACCGCCAGCAAACAGCAGATAGCTCAGAATATCCACGCGCTCGATGACTTTGGCGCGCGGCGGCGGCGTGACTTTCAACACATAGATCATGGCGAAGGAGATCAGCGCAAAACCCACCTCCATGGAATAGAGCGCGTTCCAGCCGCCGATTTCCAGCAGGGAGGGCGAAACGATGCGCGCGATGGGTGCCGACAGCAACGTGCCGGTCAACGCGATGCTGAAACCGAGCGAGAATTTTCGCGCCGGAGGAAATGCTTCAAGAATATAGAGAAAGCCCAGTGACGAAATCGGCGCGGCGGCCATGCCGCTGACGAAACGGATGACAGTTGCCGAATGCAGGTCCGTCACGAAGAGGTTGAGACAGGAGGCAACCACGAAGGCGATGATCGAGAGTTCGGCAAAGGGCCGCAGGCCATATTGCGCCCTGATCTTGAAGAGCGCGATGGAGAAGGTGGCATAGGGCGCCATATAGGCGGCGGAAAGCCAGGCCACCTCAGCCACCGTGGCGGAAAATTCGCCCTGAAGCTGGTAGATATTGGCCATGACGAGGTTCATGCCAAGGCCCTGGGTTATGAAGAACGACAGGCCCGCAAAGATGAAACACAGCCGCAGCCACACCGGCCGCTCAACCGGCTGCGGTGCGGCGGGAACAGCGGGCTCCGTCGCGATCTCGCCACCATCGGCATCGCTCGCCGTTTGGGGGACAGCCGCGGTTTCCTCTGGCCTGACAACAGTCACATCCTTTTCAGAGGCAGCCTCGTCCGTGGTCTGCGGCAACACGGTGCTCACGATTGCACCCTCCCGGTCGCAAGGTTTTGCAGATTGGCCGAAAGACGGCGCATCACATCAAGCGCCATGGCCAGATCTTCAGACGAAATATCGGCGGTGATTTCCGAGCGCAGCGTCTTTGCCACAGCCTGCACCGTGCCGGAGGTCTTCTCACCCTCTTCCGTCATGTGGATGCGTTTGGCACGGCGGTCGTTTTCATCGGAGCGGCGTTCGATGAGGTTCTGTTTTTCCATGCCATCGAGAACCCGCACCAGCGTCGGAGTTTCGATTTCCATTTCTTCGGCAAGCTCGGTCTGCGTCAGCGGGCCGCGCCTCGACAGGGCAAAAAGCGCACGCGCACGCGCCAGCGTCAGGCCGCTTTCCCCTACCCGCGCATCAAAAAACGCGCGCAGTTTGCGGGTAAAAGCGGAAACCTCATCAAGAAGCTGTTCCTTGTCGGTCTCGCGGGACATGTCAGCAAACCTTATAATTAGCACACTACTTATTTACTGCCTATTTATTCGCAAGCCTGACGATTTTCAAGTTTCTTTCATGCCGGGTCTGCCATGCGGTAAACTCATGGCAGCGAATCACGTTGCCGGAAAATTCCGGCACCCTGTCCTCACCCGCCTGTGGATTGCTGGGGACAACTGAAGATGTGATCCAGCTTTAACAGAGCGGACGTCAGCCTGCCGTATAGTGTTGCAACAATATCATTGACTGCCATGCCCCAGAAAGCCAAACCCAAGGTTTAAGGACAAGGCAAGGGAGATCGCGCAAACCATGAACGACGCTGTGAGAAAGATCACCCCCGCAGAACCGCATTACCGCGAGGCGCCGAACAATATCGAGGCCGAACAGGCGCTGCTTGGCGCCATCCTCGTCAATAACGACGCCTATTACCGTGTGTCGGATTTCCTTAAGCCCGTGCATCTCTACGAAGCCCTGCATCGCAAGATTTTCGAGGTGGCGGGCGATATCATCCGCATGGGCAAGACCGCCAATCCGGTGACGATCAAGACCTTCCTGCCCGCCGACGACAAGATCGGCGACCTGACGGTGGCGCAATATCTTGCGCGTCTGGCCGCAGAAGCCGTGTCGATCATCAACGCCGAGGATTACGGCCGGGCGATCTACGATCTGGCTTTGCGCCGCGCGTTGATCCAGATCGGCGAGGATGTCGTCAACATCGCCTTTGACGCGCCGCTCGACATGCCGCCGCAGGCGCAGATCGAAGACACCGAGCGCCGTCTGTTCGAACTGGCGGAAACAGGCCGTTACGACGGCGGCTTCCAGTCGTTCAACGATGCGGTGGCGCTGGCGATCGACATGGCGGGCGCCGCTTTCGAGCGTGACGGCAATCTTTCCGGCATTTCCACCGGCATTCATTCGCTCGACGCCCGCATGGGCGGCCTGCAGCGCTCCGACCTTATCGTGCTTGCGGGTCGTCCGGGTATGGGCAAAACCTCGCTGGCCACCAACATCGCCTATAACATCGCGGCATCCTACGACCAGGAAGTGCAGCCCGATGGCTCTTTCAAGGCGAAAAACGGCGGCGTCGTCGGCTTCTATTCACTCGAAATGTCGTCCGAACAGCTGGCCACCCGTATCATTTCCGAGCAGACGGAAGTCTCCTCCTCGAAAATCCGTCGTGGTGACATCACCGAGGCGGATTTCGAAAAGCTCGTCGCCTGCTCCCAGATGATGCAGAAGGTGCCGCTTTACATCGACCAGACCGGTGGTATCTCCATCGCCCAGCTTTCCGCCCGTGCGCGCCGTCTGAAGCGCCAGCGCGGCCTCGATGTTCTGGTCGTCGACTATATTCAGCTGATGACCGGCGGCGGCAAGGGCGGTGAAAACCGCGTGCAGGAAATCACCCAGATCACCACGGGCCTCAAGGCACTTGGCAAGGAACTCAACGTTCCCATCATCGCGCTGTCACAGCTCTCCCGTGCGGTGGAAAGCCGCGAGGACAAGCGCCCGCAGCTTTCCGACCTGCGTGAATCCGGCTCCATCGAGCAGGACGCCGACGTGGTGCTGTTCGTGTTCCGTGAGGAATATTACGTCAAGAACATGGAGCCGCGCGATCCCGCCGACCCGAAATACGCCGAATGGGAAAACCATTTCGACCGGGTGAAGGGCACGGCGGATGTCATCATCGCCAAGCAGCGTCACGGACCGACCGGCACAGTGAAACTCGCCTTCCAGTCCGAATTTACCCGCTTCGCCGATCTGGCCGACCCGTCCTTCAGCCAGTACGAGGAGCATTGATCCGAACCGGATGGTGAGGGCGAAACGGTTTTCGCCCTCACCCCCCCCATTTCAATATGGGACCGGATGGAGTCTTTTCAGGGCCTTGGCAGGATTTTCTTACAATCCGATTCCGCGCAGCAACGCCACCGTGACGACGCCGAGCGTGGCGGCCGGCAGCAGGCTGAGACGCAGCGCCGCAATCGCGGTTACCGCGCAGGCGATGGTTTCGGCCGGCCCGCTCGCAAGTGCAGTCGGCGTGACAACGGCCATCAGAACGGCGGGCGGCACCACGCCGAGCGCCTTCTTCAGGCGCGGCGTCAGGGTAAAATGGCTGACCAGCAGCAGGCCGCCAAGCCGTGTGGCGACTGTTGCCGCCATCATGGCAAGGATCGTCAGCAGGGTATTGACATCAAGCGTCATGCCGGCTGCTCCGCCTGTTCTTCGTCACCGAAGGCTGCGACGGCAAGTCCCGCCAGGGCACCGGCGGCAATATACCAGGCGCCGGGAACCAGCGCATAGGTGAGACAGGCGGCGGATGCGCTTGCCAGCAACACAAAGCCCGTCTCCCTGCCCTTCCAGAAACCCATGAGCAACACGATGAAGACGGCCGGGAAAGCGAAATCCAGACCGAGGATCGACATGTCGCCCATGACCGAGCCGAGCAGCGCGCCTGCAAGTGTGCTTAGATTCCAGAGCAGATAGATCGGCAGCGCCGCGCCGATAAAAAAGGCTGCGGTCAAATTTGCAGTCATTGCCCGAAACTCCGACAGCGCCCAGGACTCATCCGTCAGCACCAGCATGGCCGCATATTTTCGCCAGCCGGTAAAATCATCCAGCTTGCCGGCGATGGAAGCGCTCATCAGCACATGGCGCAGATTGACCAGCAACGCGGCAAAACCGAGTGCGCTCCAGCTCGCCGGATGGGTCCAGAGATCCATGGCAACGAATTGCGAGCCGCCGGCAAAGACCAGCAACGACATCAGCGACGCTTCCAGCGGCGACAGACCCTTGCCGATGGCGACTGCGCCGAACACGACGCCGATCGGCACCATGGCAACCAATAGCGGGGCAGCGGCGCTGAGCCCCGCGGTAAATTCGGCACGTTTTTCCGATACGGACATCCCATCCTCCCATTCAGAAGAGTGCGATTACGCCTGGAAAGTCTCCCGGTCTTGAATGAAAGTGACGTCGGTCGAAGGAAAACAGGGCAGCAGATCAAGCCGTCCGAAATTGCCCCGGCGTGACGCCGGTGCGCGCCTTGAAATGCCGGGTGAAATGCGCCTGATCGGCAAACCCGCACAGCGCCGCCACCTCGGCCGGCATCTCGCCGGCGCGCAGAAGGCGGCGCGCCTGCCGGATGCGAACATCCGTCAGATAGGCATGCGGCGTGATGTGAAATTCCTTCCTGAAAGCCCGGATGAGATGGGCGCGGCTGAGACCCGCGATAGAGGCCAGCTCCTCCAGGCCGATATCGGTCTCGTAGTTGTCGGCAAGATAGTCGCGGGCGGTATAGACCGCCGTTTTTTCGCGGGTTTCGACCGGCAGTATGATGGCGCTGCCGTGCCTGCCGAAGAGGGCGGCGAGAACCGAGAACATGCCCTCATCCGCTTCCAGCGCTCCGGATTTCGCCTCCAGCCGCCGGTGCGCCATCTGGAAGGCCGCGGCCATCTGGGGATCGCGCGGCAGAAACCTCGGGAAAGACGGTGTGCCGTGAAAGGCCCTGCCCGTGACATCCTCGATGACATCACGCAACAGCAAGCTGTCGGGATAGATCATCCGATAACGATAACCGCCGCCGCCCGGCGCGCCATCGTGAACCTCATCCGGATTGATGAGATAAAGATGCCCCGGCCCCGTCTGTTCGGTGGTGCCCTGAATGGTGGAAATCTGCGAGCCGCTTTCGATCGCACCGATCGAGAAGGTGTCGTGCGCATGCGGCGAATATTCATGGGTGAGAAAAGTCGCACTCAGACATTCCATGCCGCCGAAACGCCGGTCGCGCCAGAAACGTGTCGTTTCCGTCGCGGCAATCGGCATGGCATCTATGGCCTGTTCCTGCGAAACATTGTGCATGAGCCGAGTTTAAAGCATTCGATCCTTACCGTCTTGAACAAAAGTGCTAGGGTCTGGCCGGTTCCAAAATCAACCGGACGCATGGCATGACAGACGACTTCGAAGATACATTTGCTGAAAACGAAACCGACGCTTTCGAACACGCGCCACTGAGGCTGACCATCGATCTCGGCGCGCTCGCCGACAATTGGCGGGACATGAAGAAGCGTTCCGGCAAGGCGCGGACGGCGGCTGTCGTCAAGGCCGATGCCTATGGTCTCGGTATCGAGGATTGCGGCGCGACGCTCTACCATGCCGGCGCGCGGGATTTCTTCGTGGCAACGGTGGCCGAGGGCGCTACGTTGCGTTCCTATGCCCCGGAAGCGCGCATCTTCGTGCTCTCTGGCATCTGGCAGGGCCAGGAACGGCAGGTCTTCGACAATGACCTTGTGCCGGTGCTGGCCTCCGAGGAGCAATTGTCCTTCTGGATGGCGACGGTGGCCGAGCGTGGCGACCACCCCTGCGCGCTGCATGTGGACACCGGTTTCAATCGCCTCGGGCTGCCGCTCGACGACGCCCTGTTTCTGGCCGATGACGTTACCCGGCCGGCGAGTTTCGACCCGGTTCTGGTGCTGTCGCATCTCGCCTGCGCCGACACGCCATCTTCGCCGATGAACAGGGTCCAGCTCGAATCATTCCGCAGGGTTAGCGCGGCTTTCGAAGGTATCGAATCAAGCCTTTCGGCTTCCGCCGGTATCTTTCTCGGTCCCGACTATCATTTCGACCTGACCCGCCCCGGCATTGCTCTTTATGGCGGCGAAGCGGTCAACGATATGTCCAACCCCATGCGGCCTGTCGCCACGGCCGAGGCGCGGATCATTCAGATACGCGAGGCCGGAGAAGGCCAGACCGTCAGCTATGGCGGCAGCTTCCTGCTCAAGCGCGCCAGCCGGCTTGCCATCGCTGCCGTCGGTTATGCGGATGGGTACCAGCGTTCGCTGTCCGGCTCCGGCATTCCGCTGCGCGAAATGGGCCATGGCGGCGCTTATGGCGTCGTGAATGGTTACAAGGTGCCCGTTGCCGGCCGCGTAACCATGGACCTGACCATTTTCGACGTCACGGATGTGCCTGCTAATGCCATTCGCAGCGGCGACTATATCGAGCTTTTTGGTCCCAACGTGCCGGGCGCCGAGACCGCACGGGCGGCCGGCACCATCGGCTATGAAATGCTGACAGGGCTTGGCCTGCGCTACGAGCGGCAATATCTGATGGCCGACGATTAAGCCGTAGCCTTGGCTCTTGGAAAGCGGAAGCTACCTGTGCTACAAGAGAACAAAAGGAGATCGAAATGCCCGAAATCCATTTGAGCGAGCAGGACGAGAAGTTCATTGAGGAGCAGGTGGCGGCGGGTGTCTACAGCGACGCGGACGCCGTCATTCATGCGAGCCTGCAATTGCTGAGCAGTGATGAAGGTAAACGAGCCGCGCTTCAGTTGCTGATCCAGGAGGGCATCGACGACGCCGAGGCGGGCCGGGTTCACCGTTATGCCTCACAGGACGAGTTTCTGGCCGATATCAAAAGAGCTTCCGCGCAGCTAAAAACGGGGACCGGCCATTAAAATCCGGACTCCAACCTTGACCACACGCGCAAGGCGCGACCTTGCCGAAGACCACGCCTATATCGAGACTGAAAATCCCCTTGCTGCTGATCGATTTGCCCTCGATATCTTCAATAAAATCGAATCGATAGCGGCACTGGGCTTATCCGGTGTCTCAAGAAGCGGATATGGAGCCGGGCTTCGCAGCATCGCTTATCGTGAGCGCGTCATTTTCTTTCGTGTCGACGAGAATGAACTTACCGTTCTGCGCGTGCTGCATGGCCATCAGGACATTTCCGCCAAAGATTTCAAACAAGAAGAAAACTGACATAAGATGGCCAAAGCCAAGACCCAATTCGTGTGCCAGAACTGCGGCACGGTTCACACCCGCTGGGCGGGAAAATGCGAAGGCTGCGGCGAGTGGAATACCA
>JAEXMK010000105.1 GCA_023444445.1 Pseudomonadota bacterium
GGTCAAGCCCGAGGATGACGCCGAGTGTTGTGAAAGACTTGGCGGCAGCCTTTGGCGGTCGTTATGACAAGCCACAAAACAATCGGCGTGCGGAATTTGCCCTGTTCCGGCTACCTTTCCATAACATCCTTGGGGGGACTTGACTTGTATCAAGGCCGCTAAGCTCCACGATACCTAAACACCCCTTGACCCGGCCTACTCCCCGAACAGGAGAAATGTCGGATACAAATTCTAAACGCGATGGTGGCTGGCTTCTTCGGTTTTTACGTATTACGGTTGAAACCTGAAGGGTTCATGGGGAAGACGGATGTCTAAAAAAGGCTTGCTCATTGGTCTGGTGGTTCTTGTTGCCGCCGCTGCCGCTTACTTTGCCTGGTCGAAGCTGAAGGGGGAGGGGCTGCCTTCCGGTTTCGCGTCCAGCAACGGCCGGATCGAGGCGGTCGAGATCGATATTTCCACCAAGACCGCCGGCCGCCTTCAGGACATCATGGTGCGCGAAGGCGATTTCGTGAAGGCCGGGCAGGTGCTTGCCCAGATGGATACCGCCCAGCTGGAGGCCAAAAAGCGGCAGGCGGAAGCCCAGCTTCGCCGCGCAAAGATCGCGATCGATACGGCCCACAGCCTCGTTGCCCAGCGGGACGCGGAAAAGACCTCGGCGCTTGCGGTGGTGGAGCAGCGCAAGGCGCAGCTCGATTCGGCATCCAAGACCTATGCGCGCTCGAAACAGCTGCTGACCGGCAACGCCGTATCGCAGCAGATCGTTGATGACGGCGAAGCGGCTGAGCAATCCGCCCGCGCCACACTCGCTTCGGCACAGGCCTCGCTTGCCGCCTCGGATGCGGCCATAAACGCCGCCAGGGCGCAGATCGTCGACGCGGAAGCGGCTGTCGATGCCGCGCAGGCCGATATTGAGAGCATCGAGACAGACATTGCCGATGCGACACTGAAATCGCCCCGTGACGGCCGGGTGCAATATCGTATCGCCCAGCCCGGCGAAGTGCTCTCGGCCGGCGGACGTGTTCTCAACCTCGTTGATCTCGGCGATGTCTATATGACGTTCTTCCTGCCGACCGCCGAAGCCGGCCGCACATCGATGGGGTCTGACGTGCGCCTCATCCTCGACGCCGCGCCGCAATATACCATTCCCGCCAAGGTTTCCTTTGTCGCCGATGTGGCGCAATTCACCCCGAAAACGGTTGAAACCGAGGAGGAACGCCAGAAGCTCACCTTCCGGGTGCGGGCACAAATCCCGCAGGAGCTGCTGCAGAAATATATTCAGTATGTCAAAACCGGTCTGCCCGGCATGGCCTATGTCCGGCTTGATCCGCAGGCCGCCTGGCCGGAAAATCTCGAACGCAATCTTGTCAAGTGAGGGTGGCCGCGATGGTCACGCCCTCCGCGACGAGCACCAAAAACGATCCCGGCACGCCGGTCGCGCGCCTGACGGATGTACGGCTGACTTTTGGCAGCACGATAGCGCTCGCCGACATATCGGTCGACATTCCAGCCGGACGGATGATCGGCCTTATCGGGCCTGACGGTGTTGGCAAATCCAGTCTGCTGTCTCTGGTTTCCGGCGCACGCGCCATACAGAAGGGCAAGGTGGAGGTTCTGGGTGGCGATATGTCCGATCCGCGCCACCGCGAGGATACCTGCCCGCGCATCGCCTATATGCCGCAGGGTCTCGGCAAGAACCTCTATCCGACCCTGTCCGTCTTTGAAAATATCGATTTCTTCGGCAGGCTGTTCGGGCAGGATGGCAGGGAGCGACGGGCGCGTATTGCCGAGCTGCTTGATCGCACCGGCCTCGAACCTTTCGCCGACCGTCCGGCCATGAAGCTTTCCGGCGGCATGAAGCAGAAGCTCGGGCTCTGCTGTGCGCTGATCCACGATCCGGACCTGCTTATTCTCGATGAGCCGACCACAGGTGTCGATCCGCTGTCGCGCCGGCAGTTCTGGGAGCTGATCGATTCCATCCGCGCCGGTCGCCCGGGCATGAGCGTGATTGTCGCGACGGCCTATATGGAAGAGGCCGCCGGTTTCGACTGGCTGGTCGCCATGGATGGCGGCAAGATCCTTGCCACTGGCTCGCCCGCCGAGCTGCTGGAACGCACCTCGGCCGCCAATCTCGATGCGGCCTTCATCGCGCTTCTGCCAGAGGAGAAACGCAAGGGTTACCGGGAGGTGCAGATTGCGCCCCGCAAGATGACCGGCGAGGGCGATTATGCCATCGAGGCCTCACATCTCAGCATGCGCTTCGGTGATTTTACCGCCGTCGACAACGTCAGTTTCAAGATTCCGCGCGGCGAGATTTTTGGTTTTCTTGGCTCGAACGGCTGCGGAAAATCCACCACCATGAAGATGCTGACCGGGCTTCTGGCCGCCAGTGAAGGCGAGGCGAAACTCTTTGGCCAGAAGGTGGACGCCAGTGACATGGCGATCCGCCACCGCGTCGGTTACATGAGCCAGGCTTTTTCGCTCTATTCCGAACTCACGGTGCGTCAGAACCTCGATCTTCATGCGCGGCTGTTCAAGCTGCCGGAGGAAAAAATTGAGCCGCGTATCGCCGAAATGGCCGAGCGTTTCGATCTCGGCGCAGTCATGGAGACGCTGCCGGACGACCTGCCGCTCGGCATCCGGCAAAGACTGTCGTTGGCCGTGGCGATGATCCATTCGCCTGACATTCTCATCCTTGATGAGCCGACCTCCGGTGTCGACCCGGTGGCGCGCGACGGGTTCTGGCAAATCCTCGCCGATCTCTCCCGCAACGACAATGTCACCATCTTCATCTCCACCCATTTCATGAACGAGGCGGAGCGCTGCGACCGGATTTCGCTGATGCATGCCGGCAAGGTGCTGATCAGCGATACGCCTGACGCGATTACCAAAAGCCGCAATGCCGCGACGCTGGAAGAGGCTTTTGTCGCCTATCTCGAGGATGCCTCCGGTGTCAAAAAGGCGGAGCCCGCGACAACGTCCGCCGCGGTAGCAGACGTACCCGTGACGCAACATGCAACACCTGCTCGCAAACGTTTCTTCGATGTCAGACGCATGTTCAGCTATACCCGCCGTGAGGCGCTGGAACTGCAGCGCGACCCCATTCGCGGCACGCTGGCGGTGCTTGGCAGCGTCATCCTGATGTTCGTGATCGGATACGGTATCAATCTCGATGTCGAGGATCTAACCTTCGCGGTGCTGGACCGCGACGATTCCACCATCAGCCGCGATTACGTGCTCGACATAGCCGGCTCGCGTTATTTCATCGAGAAGGAACCGATCCGCGACTATGCCGATATGGATAGGCGCATGCGCGACGGGGAACTCAGCCTTGCCATCGAAATCCCGCCCGGTTTCGGCCGTGATGTCCTACGTGGCAAGACGGTGGAGGTTGGTGCGTGGATCGATGGCGCCATGCCGCAGCGGGCGGAGACCGTGCGCGGTTACGTGCAGGGCATGCACCAGACATGGCTGGCGCGCAAGGCGAGTGAAATCTACGGCAGCGCGGCGACGCAAAGCAGTTTCAGCATCGAAACGCGCTATCGTTATAACCCTGACGTCAAGAGCCTCGTCGCCATGGTGCCGGCGGTTATTCCGCTGCTGCTGATGCTCATACCGGCCATGCTTTCGGCACTTAGCGTCGTCCGGGAGAAGGAGCTTGGCTCCATCGTCAATCTTTATGTCACGCCGACCACGCGGCTGGAATTCCTGATCGGAAAGCAGCTTCCATACGTCGCGCTTGGCATGCTCAACTTTCTGCTTTTGACGGCATTTGCGATCTTCATCTTCCGGGTGCCGTTTACCGGCAGTTATCTCACCTATGCGACGGGAGCGTTGCTCTATGTCATCATCGCCACCTCCATTGGCCTTCTCATGTCTTCATTCATGAAGAGCCAGATCGCGGCGATCTTCGGCACGGCCCTGCTGACACTCATTCCGGCCACGCAATATTCGGGCATGATCGATCCCGTTTCGTCGCTGCAGGGGGCAGGGGCCTTTATCGGCAACATCTATCCCGCCACCTATTTCATGACCATTTCGCGCGGGACCTTCTCCAAGGGGCTGGATTTTGCCGGCCTTTCCGGCTCATTCCTGCCGCTCATCATCGCCATTCCGCTGCTGCTCATCGCCGGTGGCGCACTTTTGAGGAAACAGGCGTCATGAGGCTGTTTTCATCCAACATCTTCCAGCTTGGCATCAAGGAACTGCGCGGGCTTGCGCGTGATGGCATGCTGCTGCTCCTGATCGTCTATGCCTTCACGCTGCAGATTTACACCGGTTCCAGCGCGCTGCCGGAAACGCTCAACAATGCCGCCATCGCCATTGTCGACGAGGATCAGTCGCCGCTTTCCGGCCGCATCAGCACGGCTTTTTATCCGCCCTATTTCGCGCCGCCGAAGCAGATTTCCATCGCCGAAATGGACAAGCGCATGGATGCAGGCCTTGATACCTTCGCGCTCAATATCCCGCCTGATTTCCAGCGCCGGCTGATGGCCGGCCAGCAGCCTGCCATTCAGCTCAATATCGATGCCACCCGCATGAGCCAGGCTTTCAGCGGCGGCGGTTATGTGCAGAGCATCGTGACGAGCGAAGTTCAGGAATATGTGAGCCGCTATCGCGGTGCGACCTCGGTGCCGGTGGAGTTGACGCTGCGCTCCCGTTTCAATCCGGAGCTGGACAAATCCTGGTTCGGCTCGATCAACAACATCATCACCGCCATCACCATGCTGTCGATCGTGCTGACGGGGGCGGCGCTTATTCGCGAGCGCGAGCATGGTACGGTCGAGCATCTGCTGGTCATGCCGGTCACGCCGCTGGAAATCATGCTCAGCAAGGTCTGGTCCATGGGCCTTGTTGTGCTGGTGGCCTCGGCATTCTCCCTTTTTGTTGTCGTCAAGGGGTTGCTCGCCATCCCCATCGAAGGCTCGCTCTCGCTTTTCCTGCTCGGAACCGCATTGCAGCTTTTTGCGATGACATCGATGGGCATTTTCCTTGCGACGGTTGCCGGCTCCATGCCGCAATTCGGCATGTTGCTGATCCTGTTCCTGCTGCCGCTGCAGGTGCTTTCCGGTGCCATGACGCCGCGCGAGAGCATGCCCGATGTCATCCAGTACATCATGCTGCTCGCACCCAACACGCATTTCGTCATTCTGGCGCAGTCGGTGCTTTTCAGGGGCGCGGGACTGGATGTGGTCTGGCCGCAATTGCTGGCTCTTCTCGCCATAGGCTCGGCGCTCTTCATTTTTGCGCTTCGCCGCTTCCGGCGGTTCCTGCGCTGAACGGCTGAAAAAAAGCCCTTTTTCTGTCATTTCCCAATGAATTGAATTAATTGTGTTCGGTAACGGTATGTTCGCCTTCCGGGAATATGCCTATGAGACGGCTGGGTAAAAGAGGGCTTTGTTCAGGAGTAGCACAATGAATATCGCAGCAAATCTGTCGCTGGCGGCCATGATAGCACTGGCCGCGACACCATCTTTCGCATCGGAGGATATGGCTTCGGAGACGAGCGAGGCGATATTCGGTTTCGGTGGTGTGCTGACGAAAGAAGACATGCTGAAAAGCGCTGCCCTCATTCCCGTGGACTACGAAAAGAATGCCATTCTGGGCGGCGGCTACCAGTTTTTTCCCTATAGTCTCGGCAATGTGAAACTGGGCGGCGAAATCGGCATCGCCGCAAGGTTCGGCAAGGGCTTTACCGCTGAGGTGTGGGCCGGCCCGGTCGCGCGTTATGAGCAGATCAGGCTCGGCGAGCGGTTGTTCGTCACGCCGAGCTTCACCGCCGGTCTCAGCCTCGTCACCGATGCACAGCCGGGTCGCGAGCGCGAGCAGGAAATCAAGGATGATGGCAATGCCAATGTCCTGTTTTACCTCGGACCTGAGATCAACGTTTCCTTCAGCGAAGATTCCTCGACGGAATTCTTCTGGCGCCTTCACCACCGCTCGGGCGGCGGCAGGACATTGGGCAATATGAAGGGCGCGACAAACGCCAACGTCTTCGGTGTGCGCTACAAGTTTTAAGGCGAGGGCGTGTAGACGCGCCTCCATGTGGCTGAATTTTCAGCCACCTGCCATTTCCCGGAAGGAGCTGAATTAGAACCCTTGCATGCAGCGCATGGGTGGATTGCCTTATTCTGCCTGTTAATTCGTCATCGAAAAGCGCATATAGAGGCCATCAAACGACGCCGGAACGAAAACGTTGCTGACGTCACCTAAGCCTCAGAAAGGGTAATGTCATGAACGTAGCACGCAGCTTCAACAATTGGCGCAAATATCGTCAGACCATCAACGAACTGGGCCGCATGAGCACCCGTGAACTGCACGATCTCGGTATTGATCGCAGCCAGATCACCAGCGTTGCCCGCGCCGCCGTTGGCAAGTAATACAGGCGATATCGCCACTTATGAATGCTTAACGCCCGCTTCGCGGGCGTGTTTTTTTTTTGAGCATTGCTTTGGTGGTTGTCCAGCTTGCCGATGCCGTTGATCGCGCGCGGAGTTTTGTCCTGCCGCAGGCAAAGGCCTTGCCGCCTCCCGCCGTCTCGATCACTCAACCTTCCGCCAATGCTGCATCGTATTTTCGATTGAGAAAATCGCCATGCACATAGCGCATATCTGTGCTGCAACCTTGTGCCTGTGAAACGCGCGGAAAAATGTTATCTTCCAATCATCGAAACGGATGTACCTCCTCCCACATCCTTTCGGTAATGCGGGTGATCCTACTCCTCCTCCCAAAGGATTGCCCCGGGGACAGCGGTTTTCCTCCTCCCATATCGCTGTTCATCTTTTCAGAAAGCCTGCCGCACCTCCTCCCGCGGCAGGCTTTTTTGTTTTCAGGCGTTTCTTTCGTCTTCAGGAAATCTCTTAGTCGAAAGCCATCATGCCGATGGGCGTTACGGCGTGGGCGCCGGCGCGTTTGGCAAGCGCGTAGGAGAGGCACTGTTCAACCGCGTCCTGCGGCACGGGCTTGGCGATCACGCCGGCGCCGATACCGAGATTGACGACGACTTCCGGGTTTGCCGTCATGAAAATCACGATGACGCCATGATCTTCCGAAAGCCGCCTCCCGATCTCCGGGCCGGTCTGTCCATCGGCAAGATTGACGTCGACGAAGGCGATATCGGCGCGGCTGCCAAGCGCCACGGCCTCATCCAGCCGGTTGGCGATGCCGATGACGTTGGCCTCTTCTTCCGCCTGTAAAATCGAATCCTCGATATCCATGGCGATGAGGAACTCGTCTTCCACGATCAGCACGCGCGGTTGTTCCGTGCGGAAACCCGGGTCGTTTTGCAAGACGTCTGCCAACATATGCCTGCCTCCATTCCATGCGCCTCAGCGCGGTCGGCAAGCAAACACTTCTCGGCGCAACTCGTTCCAAAGTGAGATAAACATAGTGAATGGAGTGTAAACGGCGTGCCTTTTCGGCTATCACGTCTGAACAGCGAAGCAGTTGATTCGGTTCGGTTTTCATCCGGGTAAGGGGTCGGAGAACGTCACCGTGGAGCATCTTTCGCCCCCTGGAACGCCAGTCTTTCGTCATTCTGGCGCAATAGGCTGGCATGAAAATTCAAAGTGTTACAGCCTTCTTCTCCTGTCAGGACAGAGGCGCTGGGACCTTGCTGAGCATTCGCGTGCCGCAATCAAAAACGGCGCCGGACCCTATGAGTTTAGAAAGAGAATAAGACGATGACCCAGTCTCCGCGCGCCACCATTGCCCGCAACACGCCCAATATCGCCGTCGTCGGCGTCGGTGGCGGTGGCGGCAATGCGATCAACAACATGATTGCCGAGGGCATTAGCGGGGTAGATTTCATTGCCGCCAATACGGATGCGCAGGCGCTGAAGAAAACCAATGCGCCGCGGCTCGTGCAGTTGAGCTCCGAGCTGACCGGCGGTCTGGGCGCGGGCGCCGATCCCGAGGTCGGCCGTCAGGCGGCGATCGATTCCCTCGATGAGATCATGGATCATTTGAGCGGTTACGACATGTGCTTCATCACCGCCGGCATGGGCGGCGGCACTGGCACCGGTGCGGCTCCGGTCATTGCCGAGGCCTGCCGCGCGAAGAACATCCTCACCGTTGGCGTCGTCACGCTCCCCTTCAGCTTCGAGGGTGCGCGGCGTATGCGGGCTGCCGAATACGGCTTTGCCAACCTGCTCAACACTGCCGATACCGTCATCGTCATTCCCAACCAGAACCTGCTGCGTATCGCCGATGCCGGCACCACCTTTGAAAATGCGCTGAAGACGGCCGACAAGGTCCTGTCGCTTGGCGTGCGCTGCATCACCGATCTCATCCTGCGCGAAGGCCTCGTCAATCTAGATTTTGCCGATGTGCGTTATGTCATGAAGAATGGCGGACGTGCGCTCATGGGTACGGCGCAGGCCAAGGGTCCGAAACGCGCCTCGGAAGCAGCAGCGGCAGCCATCGCCAATCCGCTGCTCGGCGAACCCTCGCTGAAGGAGGCACGTGGTGCGCTGGTATCCATCTCGGGCGGCAACGATTTGACGCTTTACGAAATCGATGAGGCGATGACGCTGGTGCGCGAAGCTGTGAGCGAAGAGACCGATGTGGTCATGGGCGCGTCCTTCGATCCCACGCTCGATGGTGCCTTCAAGATTTCCGTCGTGGCCACCGGACTGCGCAACTGAGGTTTGCTTGAGGCGGGACATTGCTGGGCGTTTCTTCTCCCCGCCGGGGAGAAGATGGCCCGAAGGATCAGATGAGGGGGCAAGCGCTCCGTATATCTCTACCCTTTCCCCTCATCTCGCTGCCCCTCTCCCCGGCGGAGAGAAGAGACAAGCGGCGTACTATTCGCTTCCTGGAGAAATCGTCTTTCCTTAGGTGGGGTAATGGCCCCCACGCCACAAACTGAACGATTAAAAGCCGTCGCGAGTAATTTTCGCGACGGCTTTTTGTTGTTTTTGAACAATTATTCCGCCATTCGAAGAGACGGCGGCGCTGCGCGGCGTTGATTGCGAAAAAATATAATAGTACTCTTTATGTCGACAAGAAGGATTTGGTGATGACGGATATAATTGCTTCTGCCGAGCGCAAGCGCGGCTCCGGCGTGAAGATGGTCTATGATCTGCTGCGCGACGAGATTCTCGATCTGGTGCTGCCGCCCTGCAGCCCGATCGACGAGGTGCAGCTTGCCGAACGGTTCAAAATGTCGCGCACGCCGATCCGTGAGGCCCTGGTGCGGCTTTCGGGCGAGGGGCTGATCGATACGCTGCCGAACCGCTCGACCATGGTGTCGAATATCGATTTCCTCAACATGCACACCTATTTCGATGCGCTGGTCTTGATGTACCGGGTAACGACCCAGCTTGCCGCGCAATATCACCGCCCGGAAGATCTGGCCGGCATCCGCGCCCACAATGCGGAATTCGCCATCGCGGTTGAGGAGCAGGACGCGCTGGCGATGATTTCCACCAATGCCGCCCTTCACCTCTCCATCGCCGAGGCCGGACGGAACCCCTATTTTACCAGCCTGTTCAAGCGGCTTTTGGATGAGGGGCGGCGTATCCTCAGGCTTTATTACCAGTCCTATGACGATCGCCTGCCCAAACGTTTCGTTGATGACCACGAGGAAATGATCGCGGCCATTGCCGCGCGCGATATCGTTCTTTCCGAAAAACTGGCGCGTGAACATGCCGAACAGATCGTGCGGCAGGTGCAGAAACTGCTGGTGCGAAACGAACGTCTGGAAATAAATCTGTAGCTTGTCGATTTCTAGTCGACAAATAAAATACAAGATAGTAATGTCCTTGTCGAAAGGGTGGCGCGGACGTGCGTCCATTCCCGAAAAACATGTCCCTTAGGAGCTAGTAATGACGGCCAGCATTTTTTCCGGCGTGATTCCCGCCTTGATGACCCCTTGCAAGGATGACCGCACCCCCGATTTCGATGCGCTTGTTCGCAAGGGCAAGGAACTGATCGCTGACGGCATGTCGGCCGTCGTTTATTGCGGCTCGATGGGCGACTGGCCGCTCCTGACGGACGAGCAGCGCATGGAAGGCGTAGAGCGCCTGGTGAAGGCCGGCATTCCTGTCATCGTCGGCACCGGCGCGGTCAACACGGCATCCGCTGTTGCCCATGCCGCTCATGCCCAGAAGGTTGGCGCCAAGGGTCTGATGGTCATTCCGCGTGTCCTGTCGCGCGGTTCGGTCATCGCTGCCCAGAAGGCCCACTTCAAGGCCATCCTCTCGGCCGCCCCGGAAATTCCGGCTGTCATCTACAACAGCCCCTATTATGGTTTCGCGACCCGCGCCGATCTTTTCTTCGCGCTGCGCGCCGAGCACAAGAACCTCGTCGGCTTCAAGGAATTCGGCGGTCCGGCCGATATGCGTTATGCCGCTGAAAACATTACCAGCCGCGATGACGAAGTCACTCTTATGATCGGCGTCGATACCGCCGTTTTCCACGGCTTCGTCAATTGCGGCGCAACCGGCGCCATCACCGGCATCGGCAACGTGCTGCCGAAGGAAGTCATTCACCTCTGCAAGCTGTCGCAGGCAGCCGCCAAGGGTGACGCGGATGCCCGCGCCCGCGCGCTGGAACTGGAACAGGCGCTCGCCGTTCTCTCTTCCTTCGATGAAGGCCCGGATCTGGTTCTCTATTTCAAGCACATGATGGTGCTGAAGGGCGACAAGGAATACACGCTGCACTTCAACGAAACCGATGCCCTGACGGACAGCCAGCGTGGTTATGTCGAAGCGCAGTTCAAGCTGTTCAACAGCTGGTATGCCGACTGGAGCAAGCTGCCGGGTGCCGTGCAGGCCTGCAAGGCTGCTTGAGCAGTCGCTGACGTGAAAACAGAAGGCCCGCAAATGCGGGCCTTTTTTGCATTTATGAGGTTTGAGCGTTTCTTGGGTTCGACGTCATTTCCGGGTTTGTGCCACGGCAGTCCGGTTTAGGTTTCTGCCGGCTACAGTCCCCACGAAGTTGGTGGTGAAGAGTGGATATTCTCTCGGCGTCATCCTCGGCCTTGTGCCGAGGATCCAATCACGGTGAATAAAATCAATACGTTGCAGATCCTCGGGACAGGCCCGAGGATGACGGAGGAGAGGTTTGAGGATTCCGCCGTCAACCTTGCAACAGACGGTGGGCCTTATGTATATTGTTCTCCAAAAGGATCAGGTGACCGCGTCCAAACCCTTCTCCATCAACCGCTCAAGGCCGCCCATTTCAGCAGCGGTCAGCGTAATGCCTTCATTTTCCGATTTGGCGCGGGCGGCAAAACGACGGCCGGAGGGCAGGCGGGCGCCCTGGCCGATGATGGCGTCAAACAGAACTTCCGCGCGCTGGAAGGGGTCGCCCGGACGTCCCTTCGCGAAGGCTTCCGGGGAGAAGGCGACAATCAGTTCCCCATGGAAGGGCGCAAGCGTTGTGGTGCCGAGATAGTCCAGCACTTCGGGGCTGGTGAGGTCGCCGATCATGATGCCGGCGAGAAGCTCGATCATCGTGCCGATGGCAGAGCCCTTGTGGCCGCCAAAGGGCAACATGGCGCCGGCAAGCGCCGCCTCGGGGTCCGTCGTCGGATTGCCGTCTGCGTCGACCGCCCAGCCTTCGGGTAGGGATTTTCCCGCCCGCCGGTGCAGTTCTATCTCGCCGCGGGCGGCAACGGATGTCGCGAAATCAAAGACGTAAGGCGAGGTGTCCTTGCGCGGCCAGCCGAAAGCGAAGGGGTTGGTGCCGAGCAGCGGTTTGGTTCCTCCCGTCGGCGCGACGGTGGAATAGCTCGGGCACATCACCAGACCGGCCAGCCCGTTGGAGGTCAGTCCCTCCACCTCGGGCCAGAGCGCCGAAAAATGGGTGCAGTCATTGATGACGAGTGCGGCGACGCCCAGACGTTTCGCGCGTTCCACCAGCACCGGCAGGCCAAGCTCAAAGGCGGGATTGGCGAAGCCGCCATTGGCATTGACCTTCACGATCGCAGTAGCATCGTCCTCGGCCACCTCAGGTGTGGCATCGGGCTTTACCTTGCCGGCCTTGACGGTGCGGAGTGCGCCTTCGATGCGGTAAATGCCGTGGGATTTGCAGGCGTCGCGTTCGCCGGCGGTGATGACGCGCGCCAGCGCTCCCGACTGCACGGTATTTAACCCCGCCCTGCGGAAAATCGCCTCCACCCGCTGAAATAGCTCATCGATGGTCAAGGTGGTGGTGTCGCTCATCATAATCCTCCGATATTGGCTCGCACATTTTGAATACATAAAGTATACAAAGGCGGGGGTAATGCAACGTGTCTTTTCGGTGCGGTTGTGTGGGGCGGAATTCCACTTTATCGGACGCAAAGATTTCTAGGCCTTCATTCCTGTGCTTGTCACAGGAATCGAGCCGACGCGCGTCTGCGCGGCGGAAAGACTCTATTCAGCCCAAAGACTTGGGCTGTCTGGATCCCTGTGACAAGCACAGGGATAAGGGGTCTTTGATGTTTCCGCTTACCTTGCCTCCTCCTCGCGCCAGCCTTCGAAACTAATCCACTGAACCACATCAGTTCGCACGCGCACAAAATTCTTTTTGTATACTCATTGTATTTTTATGTTGATTTATCGCTTTCTTGGGGAAATAGTGACCGCGCCTTCAAGGGCAGACCAATTCTGGGAGCAAATTAAGAATGAAAAAATCGGTCATTTTCGCCGGCCTCTTGGCCGCTACTTCCGCAATCACCCCGGCCAAGGCCGACAAGCTTGACGACATTATTTCGTCCGGCACGCTGCGTTGCGCCGTCGTGCTCGACTTCCCGCCGATGGGTGCGCGTGATGACGCCAACAATCCGATCGGCTTTGACGTCGATTATTGCAACGACCTCGCCAAGGCGCTAGGCGTCACGGCTGAAATCGTCGAGACGCCATTCCCTGAGCGTATTCCGGCACTGATGTCCGGCCGCGTCGATGTCGGCGTTGCGTCCACCTCCGATACGCTGGAGCGCGCCAAGACCGTTGGCATGACCGTGCCTTACTTCGCCTTCGAAATGGCCGTTACCGCCAACGACAAGTCGGGCATCAAGTCTTTCGAAGACATGAAGGGCAAGACGGTTGGCGCAACCGCCGGCACGTTCGAAGCCATCGCGCTCGAAAAGTCGGTCAAGGAATGGGGCACCGGCGAATTCCGTCCGTACCAGACGCAGGCCGATGTTTTCCTCGCTCTCAGCCAGGGCCAGATCGATGCCACCGTCTCCACCTCGACGGTTGCCCAGTCCAACGTCAAGGGCGGCAAGTTTGCCGGCATCTCCGTGGTCGGCAAGGCACCTTATGACATCGACTACGTCGCGCTCTTCACCAACCGTGACGAATACGGCTTCATCAACTACCTGAACCTCTTCATCAATCAGCAGGTTCGCACGGGCCGTTACGCCGAACTCTACAAGAAATGGGTTGGCGGCGAAGTACCTTCGCTCACCGTCAACGGCGTTTATCGCTGATCAGGACTTTTCGTAAACGGCGCGGTCAAAATGATCGCGCCGTTAATCGTTTCTGAAAAGGCGGGACGCTTAATGTTCAACTATACATTCCACTGGAATCAGGCGCTGAAGGCTTTGCCGCAGCTTCTGGACGGTGCGGTGGTGACGCTGCAGATTGCCATTCTGTCGATGGTGATCGGCCTTTCCTTCGCCATCCTGCTGACCTTGTTCCGGCTTTCCGGCAACCGTATCCTTGGCGCTTTCGCCTCCGTCTGGGTGGAAGTCGCCCGCAACACGCCGGCGCTGTTCCAGATTTACATGGCCCATTTCGGCCTTGGCAATTTTGGCATTCACCTCAGCCCCTACACCGCGCTTCTGGTCGGCATCGCGTTTAACAATGCCGGTTATCTCGCGGAGAACTTCCGTGGCGCGCTGAAAGCCATTCCCGATACGCAGACACGGTCCGGCCGTTCGCTCGGCATGACTTCGATGCAGACCTTCCGGCTCATCATCCTGCCGCAGATGCTGCGCGTCGCCTTCCTGCCCGCCACCAACCAGATGGTCTGGGCAATCCTCATGACCTCGCTCGGTGTCACCGTCGGCATGAATACGGATCTTGCCGGTGTCACGCAGGCCTTGAACGCCCGCTCGTTCCGCACCTTCGAATTCTTCGCGCTCGCCGCGGTCATCTATTACGTGATCGCCAAGATCGTCACGCTTGCTGCCCGATTGCTGGCCGCGCGTCTGTTCCGTTATTGAGAGAGGTGAGCCATGTTTGAAACCGCTCTCACCTGGAGTGATCTCGCCTTCCTGGCCAAGGGTGCCGGCATGACGCTTGCCGTCACCGCCGTCGCCGTTACGGCCGGCACCATCATGGGGATCATCTTCGGTATCATCCGTTTCCAGTTCGGCCCCTATTGGTCGCTGCCGCTGACCTTCATTCTGGATATTTTCCGCTCCGTGCCGCTGCTTATCCAGCTGGTGCTCGGCAATGCCTTCCAGTCGATCGCCAAGCTCGGCTGGCCGCCATTCACCACCTCCTGCGTGGTGCTGTCGCTTTATACGGCGGCCTATTGCACGGAAATCGTGCGTGGCGGCATCGAAGCGGTGCCTTCGAATACCCGGCGCGCCTGCCGGTCGCTCGGCATGACGTGGTCGCAGGACATGCGCTACATCGTGCTGCCGCTTGCCACCCGCGTGTCGCTGCCATCGTGGATCGGCCTGACGCTCGGTGTCATGAAGGATTCGGCGCTGGTGCTTTGGCTTGGCCTCATCGAGCTTCTGCGCGCCTCGCAGATTCTCGTTACCCGCCTGCAGGAACCGCTGACCATCCTGATGATCTGCGGCGCCATCTACTTCCTTATCAGCTTCCCCATCGCCCGTTTCGGCGGGTATCTCGAAAGACGGTGGTCCCCCAATGATTGAGATCGAA
>JAEXMK010000119.1 GCA_023444445.1 Pseudomonadota bacterium
ACCACGCCGACAAGCGCCAGCACGATCATGAGGTGAATAACAATCAAAACGGTCTGCATGACAATCCATTCCATGCCCCGCGCGGAGCACCATAAAGAAGGTTTTGCGGCTCTTTACATGAGGCGAAGGCTTATTCCAAGCCCCTTTCCCGATACTCTTTCAGGAAAGCCTCATTCAGGCCGTCAGTCGCTCATATGCCGCATAGATGGACAGGAAGTCCGACGCTTTCAAGCTCGCGCCACCAATCAGCGCGCCATCCACGTTCTCCACGCCCATCAGCTCCAGCGCATTGGCGGGCTTTACCGAGCCGCCATAGAGGATGCGCATGGTCTTGCCGGCATCGCCGAAGCGCTTGACGAGCTCGTCGCGCATGAAGGCATGGGCCTCGCGCACATCTTCCGTGGTAGGGGTAAGACCGGTGCCGATAGCCCAGACGGGCTCATAAGCGATAACGGTGTTTTCCGCGGTCGCCTCATCCGGCAGGGAGCCGGCAAGCTGACGCTTCAGGATATCGAGCGTCTGGCCCGCCTTGCGCTCATCCGCCGTTTCGCCAATGCAGACGATGGCAATGAGATCAGCCGCATGGGCGGCGGATGCCTTGGCGCGAACCAGATGGTCGGTCTCGGCATGGTCGGTGCGGCGCTCCGAATGGCCAACGATGACATGGGTGCCGAAGCAGTCGGCAATCATCTCGGCGGAAATATCGCCGGTATGCGCGCCGGAGGCATTCTGGTGGCAATCCTGAGCGCCGATCATCAGCGGGCTGTCATCGCAGAGCGCAGTCGCGACATAAAGCAAGGTCGAAGGCGGGCAGATCAGCGCATCCACCTTCTCGGACAGCGCGCCTTTGACGCCCTCTGCCATGGCCTTGATCTGATCGAGCGAGGCACGCGTGCCGTTCATCTTCCAGTTTCCGGCTACAAGCGGTCGAACATTCGGCGTCATGCGTATCCCATTCCCTTTGTCTAGGAGCGCCGCTTGTGGCGCCCCATCCCTCGGCCGCAGCCGGCCCTTGATCAAGACAGAAGCTCTGCCTGAATTTCCCGGATATTCCTTTAGCCGCAGCCGGCAGCAATTGGTACAAAAAAGCGGTCCAAGGATTAAAACCAGCGGCAAATCTGGAAAATTTGTCGTGACCGGGCCCGGAACGCTCCCCTATCGGCTGAAAATCCAGTTCAAAACCACCCGCCAGTCGGTCATCCGCACCGGGGTGCCATGGCTACCGGTCTCGTAACGCGTGAACCGCGCTGGCTCCCCAGCCTTCAACAAAGTGCGGAAGATCGTCGCTTGGCTGTCTGCCGAATAAACCTTGTCGGCACTGCCGTGGGTAAACCAGACCGGTTTCTTCGCTTTGGCAAAGGCGCTTTTCGGAAAATCGGGATCGACCGCACCGCCAAGGATCGCCATGCCCTTGAGATTGGCAACGGCTGCCTTGTCGCGACTAATGCCATAGCAGATGAAACTGCCCATCGAAGCGCAGGTCAGTACGACAGGCTTGCCACCGGATTTTCTGGCCGCATCGGCAATCAGCGCCGCGACATCGGCAACGCCGTTCTCATCGAAGGAACGAACGCTCGGCACGTAATAGGTGCCGCCATTGGCGACGGCCAGATTCTTCAGCCGGTTGAAATTACCGCCGAACGTATAATCGTTCATGCCAAGCCGCCGGTCACCGCCGCGCCCATGGATGAAGATGATGGTGAACGCCTGCCCGCTGGCCGGTCCGACGCGACCGACCTCAAGCGCCCTGCCCTCAACGGACACAGTTTCCAGCGCCTGCACCTTCTTCGGCGCCATATCCACATATTGCCGCTTCACCCGCCGCTCCGGCACCTCGTCGCGGCCGTTGATATCGCGCATCTCCTGATAGTCGATGACTTCGGATGCGCCGCCATCGCCCGTGGAAAGCACCGACTGCGCGGAAAACAACTCGTCCTTGAAAGGCCGCAGCGGGCCCTCGGCGGCAGAGGCTGCGAGGGGCATGGCCGCCACAGTCAGGCTGAAAAGAGTACAAAACGTGAAATGAGCTGTGGACATGCCTTGGCTAACCGTTCATTCGTGGCTGCGAGACTTGCCATCGCAAGGCCGGCAGCGCAATCCTCCTGTTGCGAAACCCTGACACAATTGTGGCATAGGATGCGCAGCGCTCGCCCAGGCGAACCCCGGTTCAATCGGACGGGAACCGCATTTGGCGTTATGATTGACGCTGACGGCATAATGATTCGCATGGCGAAATTCTGACACACGCTTTTGAACTTTGGACATGATGGACGACAGCAACGATCTTTTCTCCGGTCTTCCGGCAGCACGAAACAGCGGCACGGACACGAACGAGGACGCGGCGAAACCCGCGAAGGCCCCGGCGACCGCTGCCGCCAATGTGAATGTGCAGCCGAAACCGGCAGCCGTTGCCCCCATCGCGTCGCCCGCTCCGCCACCGCCCGTGTCTCCCACCGGTGACGACTATGGCGCCTCATCGATCCGCGTACTCGAAGGCCTCGAGCCGGTGCGCATGCGCCCGGGCATGTATATTGGCGGCACGGACGAAAAGGCGCTGCACCATCTCTTTGCCGAAGTTATCGACAACTCCATGGACGAGGCCGTCGCCGGTCACGCCAATTTCATCGAGGTCCATCTCGATGCCGAAGGTTTCCTGACGGTAACGGATAACGGCCGTGGCATCCCGGTGGAGAACCACCCGCAGGTGCCCGGCAAGTCGACGCTCGAAGTCATCATGACCAAGCTGCATGCCGGCGGCAAATTCGACGGCAAGGCTTACGAGACCTCTGGCGGCCTGCACGGCGTCGGCGTCTCCGTGGTGAATGCGCTGTCCGACCTGCTGGAAGTCGAAGTCGCGCGGAACCGCAAGCTTTACCGCCAGCGCTTTTCGCGCGGCCTGCCGATCGGTCCGCTGGAAGAGCTGGGCGACGTGCATAACCGTCGCGGGACCCGCGTACGTTTCCATCCCGATCCGCAAATCTTCGGCGATCACGCGAAATTCGAGGCGGCCCGCATTTTCCGCATGGCTCGCTCCAAGGCTTACCTCTTCGGCGGCGTTGAAATCCGCTGGAGCTGCGACCCAGGTCTTGTGCCCGCAGGTGGCGAAATACCAGAAAAGGCCGTGTTCCATTTCCCCGGCGGCCTCAAGGATTACCTCGCAGCCACGCTCGGCAAGGAATTCACGGTCACGCGCGAGATTTTCTCTGGCCGCACGGAAAAGACCGGCGGCCACGGTGCGCTGGAATGGGCAGTCACCTGGTATGGGGGCGACACGCAGATCCATTCCTATTGCAACACCATTCCAACGCCTGAAGGTGGCACGCACGAAGCGGGCCTGCGCATCGCGCTCACCAAGGGCCTGAAAAACTATGCCGACCTGACGCAGAACAAGCGCGCCAAGGACATCACCACCGATGACGTGATGATTTCGGCTGCCGGCATGCTCTCCGTCTTCATCCGCGAGCCGGAATTCGTCGGCCAGACCAAGGACAAGCTCGCCACCGTCGAAGCCCAGCGCATCGTCGAAAACGCGCTGCGCGACCCATTTGACCATTACCTGACCGGCAATCCGGCCGAGGCGGCAAAGCTGCTCGACTGGGTCATCGAGCGCTCGGAAGAGCGCATGCGCCGCCGCAAGGAAAAGGAAGTCAACCGCAAGACCGCCGTGCGCAAGCTGCGCCTGCCCGGCAAGCTCGCGGATTGCTCCCAGAACACGGCCGAAGGCGCCGAACTCTTCATCGTCGAGGGTGACTCGGCTGGCGGCTCGGCCAAGCAGGCGCGCAACCGCGCCAATCAGGCCATTCTGCCGCTGCGTGGCAAGATCCTCAACGTCGGCAGCGCCAGCCGCGAAAAGCTTTCCGCCAATCAGCAGATCGCCGATCTCATCCAGGCGCTCGGCTGCGGCACGCGGACGAAATATCGCGAAGAAGACCTGCGTTACGAGCGCATCATCATCATGACCGATGCCGACGTCGATGGCGCCCATATCGCTTCACTGCTCATCACCTTCTTCTATCAGGAAATGCCGGAACTCATCCGCGGCAACCATCTCTATCTGGCGGTGCCGCCGCTCTACGTTATCCGCCAGGGCGCCAAGAGCGCCTATGCCCGCGACGACGCCCACCGCGCCGAGCTGATGGAAACCGTCTTCAAGGGCAAGAAGGTCGAAATCGGCCGCTTTAAAGGCCTTGGCGAAATGATGGCCCAGCAACTGAAGGAAACCACCATGGACCCCGAAAAGCGCACCCTTCTGCGCGTCGAGATCGATGACGTGGATTTCGAAGGCACCCGCGAGGCGGTGGACAATCTGATGGGTACCAAGGCCGATGCCCGTTTCCGCTTCATTCAGGAACGGGCGGCCTTTGCGGATAATCTGGATATTTGATTATCCGGACCAACCGTGAAAGGCAGCGCAGGGCGCTGCCTTTTGCGTTGATATGGAAGCAACATCTCGCGGATAGTACTCGGGCACTACGCCGCGACATCTTCACGAACGCCCAGAACGCGGTCGATCAGGCCCCATTCCAAGGCTTGCTCCGCCGTCATGAAAAAATCCCGATCCATGGCTGCTTCGAATTTCTCGTAACTCTGTTTGCAATGTTCGGCGTAAAGCCGCGTCATGCGGTGCTTGGTCTGCTGCATCTCTTCGGCATGGATGAGCATGTCCGACGCCTGTCCCTGGAAACCACCCAGCGGTTGATGAATATGGATGCTGGCATTGGGAAGTGCTGTGCGCTCGCCCGGTTCGCCCGCCATCAACAGAAACGATCCCATGGAACGTGCCGTGCCCATACAAAGTGTGTGAACCGGGGCGCGGATGTAATGCATGGTATCGTACATCGCCAGACCGCTTGTCACGACGCCGCCCGGAGAATTGATATAAAGATGGATCGGTTTCTTCGGGTTTTCCGCTTCGAGAAAAAGCAATTGTGCGCAGACGAGCGCGGAAACCGCATCGTTGACCTCGCCGTTGAGGAAGATGATCCTTTCCCGCAACAGGCGGGAATAGATGTCGAAAGACCTTTCTCCCCTTGATGATTGTTCGACGACCATAGGGACGAGTTGCATCACTTCGCGCATCGGCGAACTCCTGTCGTTAAAAATGTTGGGGAACGTTACGCGTCAGGCGGCGAGCTTGATCGGCGAACCGTTGTGGTTTGCGGCGGCCTTCGTCACGCGGACGGTACGGACGGGCAGATCGTGAATGATGCTGAGGATGGTGCCGCCATCAGCTTTCGCCGTGATCCTGAAGGTAACCGTGCTTTCCAGAAATGGCGGATTATCCTCGCGCAACCGGTAGCGAAGCTCCTCGCCGGGCTTGATGTCGATCGCGTCAGGTTCAGCCAGAACCTTGTTCGGCAACCAATGCTCGCGGAACGCCGGAATGCTGATGGCGCGCCACACTTTCTGCGGCGGCTCGTCCAGATCATATTCAAGCGCAATGCCCTTTTGAGGTGCTTCCGGTGTCTGCCTGTTCATTGGTCCATATCCTTCAGCAGGAGTTTGAGAGCCTCAATGCGCTGCGGCCAGTAGGCGCGATATTTGCCGAGCCAGGCCGCAATCCGCGTCAGCCCGTCCGGATCAACTTCGTAATTGACGAAACGGCCCTGCCGCTTCTCCACCACCAGCCCTGCCCCGCGCAGCACCGAAAGATGCTGCGACATGGCAGGCTGGCTGATCTCGATGCCTTGACGCAAGGCGGAAGCGTTCATCGCGCCATCAGCCAGCTTTTCGAAAATGGCACGGCGCGTCGGATCGGCCAGCGCCCGGAAAATGTCGTTCTCAGTCATGACAACACATAAGCACACACTTATCTGATTCACAAGCCCCTTCGGCACCTGGAAAACAGCGTGTTCAATCCACAGAACCCCGTGCCGTGAACCCTTTCTCCCCTCGCGCGTTTGCGTTGCGCCTGATAATCTTCGGGCCGGGAGCGATCAAAACA
>JAEXMK010000125.1 GCA_023444445.1 Pseudomonadota bacterium
GCATCGGCTTCCTTGCCGGGGTCGAACCAGGTGTTGGCCCAGACGACCTTGACCTTGAAGTCAGGATTGACCGAACGTGCGCCGAGCAGGAACGCGTCGATGCCCATCACCACTTCCGGGATCGGGAACGAGGCGATGTAACCTGCAAGACCCTTCTGCGACATCTTCGCGGCGATCTGGCCCTGAATGTAACGGCCTTCATAGAAACGCGAGTTGTAGGTCGCAACGTTTTCAGCAGCCTTGAAGCCGGTTGCATGCTCGAACTTCACCTTCGGGAACTTCTGCGCAACCTTGACCGTTGCGTCCATGAAACCGAACGAGGTGGTGAAGACCAGTTCGCAGCCGGAGCGGGCCATGCGCTCGATAGCGCGTTCGGCGTCCGGGCCTTCCGGAACGCTTTCCAGGAATGGCGTTTCGATCTTGTCACCGAAATGTGCCTGGAGTTCCTGACGGCCGATATCGTGCGCCTGCGTCCAGCCGCCATCGGTCTTGGAACCGACGTAGATGAAGCAGATCTTCTTCGCGTCGGCGGCCTGTGCAGCAGGAACCATGCTGCCGAGTGCCGCTGCGGAAGCAGCGAGTGCGATGATCAGTTTTTTCATTTTTACCCCTGTCTGGTTTGAAGCCTTGAAATGATGAGTTCGCATCGAATTTTCCGGAAACTGCATGACACTTTCCGGTCCGATGCCTTAGCGATCCGGCACGAAGGATTTTCCCAGCGAAGCCGGTGTATTGATGAGCGTCGTGCGGCGATTATGCGAGATGATGACCAGCACGACAATAGTGGCAAGATAGGGCAGCGCGGAAAGCAGCTGCGAGGGAACGCCAATGCCGAAGGCCTGCGCGTGCAACTGGCCGATGGTGACGGCGCCGAAGAGATAACCGCCTGCCAGCACCCGCCATGGACGCCAGGAGGCGAAAACAACAAGCGCAAGCGCAATCCAGCCGCGGCCAGCCGACATGTTTTCCACCCATTGCGGTGTGTAAACGAGAGAAAGCTGCGCGCCGGCAAGCCCGGCACAGGCACCACCGAACATCACCGCGAGATAACGGGTGCGGATGACATTGATGCCAAGCGCATGGGCAGAGCCGTGATTGTCACCGATAGCGCGGATCTTGAGACCTGTGCGGCTCTTGAACAGGAACCAGCCAATACCCGCAACCAGCGCGATCGACATGTAGAAAATCAGATCCTGCCGGAACAGCAGCGGTCCGATAAAGGGAATATCCGACAATACAGGAAAAACGATCGGCGCAAGCTTGACGCCGGGAAGACCAACGAAGCTCTCCCCCAGCATGCCGGAAACGCCAAGCCCCAGAATGGTCAGCGCAAGACCGGTCGCAACCTGATTGGTCACCAGCGTCAACGTCAGGAAACCGAACAGCAACGAAAAGACCGCACCGCTTGCGATACCCGCCAGAATGCCGAGATAGGGCGAGCCGGTCAGATGGGCGGCAGCGAAAGCGCAGACCGCACCGATGATCATCATGCCCTCGACGCCAAGATTGAGAACGCCAGCACGTTCCGTCACCAGTTCGCCCGATGCGGCAATCACCAGCGGCGTGGCAGCGGTGATAACGGTAAGGAGAATGGCCTGAAGCATATCCATCATGCCGCTCCTTGCTGATTGGTGTTCTGTGTGCCGGCCTTGCCGCTGAAAATGAACCGGATGCGGTAGAAGATCAGCGTATCGCAGGACAATACAAAGAACAGCATCAACCCCTGGAAGATACGCGTAACCTTATCCGACACGCCGATGGAAAGCTGCGCCGCCTCCCCGCCGAGATAGGTCAAGGCGAGAACGAGGCCGGAAGCAATGATGCCGAGCGGATTGAGACGTCCCAGGAAGGCGACGATAATGGCGGTAAAACCGTATCCCGGCGAAATACTGGGCTGGAGATGGCCGATCGAGCCGGATGCTTCGGAGATACCGGCAAGGCCCGCCAGTGCACCGGACAGCAGGAACGCGAACCACACCATGCGCGACGATGAAAATCCGGCAAACCGCCCTGCCCTGGCCGATTGGCCAAGCACGGTAACTTCAAAGCCCTTGAGCATGTAGCGCATCATGAACCACAGGGCGATTGCCGCCACGATGGCGAAGACGAAACCCCAGTGGGCGCGGCCGGATGCCAGCATTTCCGGCAGAACGGCGCTTTCATTAAAGGGCTTGGTCTGCGGAAAGTTGTAACCGCCCGGATCGCGCCAGATACCTCGTGTCAGCCAGTCGAGAAAAAGCTGCGCAACGTAAACCAGCATCAGGCTGACCAGGATTTCATTGGTGTTGAACCTGGTCTTCAGCAATGCCGGAATACCGGCATAAAGCGCGCCGCCCAGAGCCCCCATCACCAGCATCAGCGGCAGCAGCATAGGCGACTGCCATTCGGGATAAAGGACCGGCAGGATCGAGCCGGTAATGGCGCCGATGGTGAATTGGCCTTCAGCTCCGATATTCCAGTTATTCGAGCGATAACAGATCGATAGACCGACCGCGATCAAGATCAGCGGCGCTGCCTTGATGGCCAGTTCATGCAGCGACCAGACCTCCAGCAGCGGCTCGACAAAGAAGGCATAAAGCGCGTTCAGCGGGCTTTTTCCGAGCAGGGCGAACATGATCGCCCCGAAAACCAGCGTCAGCGCCAGCGCCAGAAGTGGCGAGACAAAAGCGAAAAGCTTCGAGACACCCGCCCGTTTTTCAAGCTCAATGCGCATGTTCGGTGGCTCCCGAATGTGCTGTGTGAATACCGCCCATGAGCAGCCCGATCTTTTCCAGTGTCATGTCTTCAAGCGGATGGGCCGCAGAAAGGTGCCCATCGGAAATGACCGCGATATTGGTGGCGACCTCGAAGATTTCATCGAGATCCTGGCTGATGACGATGACGGCAGAACCGGCCTTGGCAAGATCGACAAGAGCCTGACGGATGCGGCTGGCGGCACCCGCATCGACACCCCAGGTCGGCTGATTGACGACAAGGACCGTGGGCTGGCGATCAAGTTCACGCCCGACAATGAATTTCTGCAGGTTGCCGCCGGAGAGAGATCCGGCCAGTGGATCGGCTCCGCTCTTGCGCACATCCATGGTCTCAGAAATACGCCGTGCGGCAGCCTTGATGGTCGAACCGCGAATGACCCGCAAAATACCACCCGACAAAAACGCCTTGCGGTCGGAGCGCGAACGCGCCAGCAACAGATTGTCCGAAAGGCTCATGCCTGGCACGGCAGCGTGGCCATGCCGTTCTTCCGGCACGAAACCCGCGCCCAGAAGCCGGCGGCCATTGATCCCCGTGCGCCCCACCGCCTTGCCGCGAATGTAGATCGCCTCGTCATTGGCAACCGGATATTCGCCGGACAGCGCATCGAAAAGTTCGCCCTGACCGTTTCCGGCAACGCCGGCAATCGCCAGAACCTCACCGGCGCGAACGCTCATGGAGATCGATCGCAAAGCGACCGAAAACGGCGTGCGCGGCGCAACCGACAGTCCCATCACTTCGAGCTGCGGTTCACCCAGCGGGGCACCCGCCTCGCGGGAAACGCCTGCCACATCGGAACCGACCATCATGCGCGCCAGCGATGCAGGCGTTTCCTTGCGCGGATCGCAAGCGCCCGTCACCTTGCCATGGCGCAGCACCGTGGCGCGGTCGCAGATGCGCTGAACCTCTTCGAGACGGTGGCTGATATAAAGGACCGAACGACCCTCAGCCTTGAGCTTGGCAAGCGTCTCGAACAGCTTGTCGGCTTCCTGCGGGGTCAGAACCGAGGTCGGTTCGTCCAGAATAATGAGTTTGGGGTTCTGCAACAGTGCGCGTACGATCTCGATGCGCTGGCGCTCTCCAACCGAGAGATCGGCCACATGCGCATTCGGGTCAAGCGGCAAGCCGTAGGCCTTGGAGAGCGCTTCCGCCTCCTTTGCAATCTCCTTGAGCGACACCTTCGGATCGAGCGAAAGGGCAATGTTTTCGGCCACCGTCAGCGCTTCGAACAACGAAAAATGCTGAAACACCATGCCGACGCCAAGCTTGCGCGCCTCACTCGGAGAACCGATAGAAACCGGGCTTCCCTGCCAGAGAATGTCACCGCTGGTTGGCGCAAGCACACCGAACAGCATCTTGACGAGCGTCGACTTTCCCGCACCGTTTTCACCCAGAAGCGCGTGAATTTCGCCGGGCGCAATATCCAGATCGATCCCGTTGCAGGCCGCGAAGGTGCCAAAAAGCTTGGTCAGTCTGCGCACGGAAAGGAGAGGCACGGCCTCGGGCGCCAAAGTTCCAGTCACTGATCCCTCTCTGACCGGCCGTGCTGCTTTCTGCGAAGCATTCCCAAACGGCTGCGTTCTTGTTCCCAATCGCGGTGTGCATTCGTATTCAATGCTGATGCGATCAACCGGTATTGATAACTGTTTTGCTGCTGCGCACAACTGAAAAACAAAGGTACGAAGCCGGATTTACACAACTGAAAGACAGTCTTAGCGGTTTTTTACTTGGCGCCGAGCGATGGGAAAAACTGCAATACGCCGCCGATGACGTAAAGATAGATTCCGGTGACGACAACGCCGATCACCGCCCAGGACGGCGTCTGGAAATGCATCAGCAGCGAATAACCGCCAAGCGCGCACCAGAGCAGGAAAATCGCCATGTTGAGTGGCCGCAACCGCGCCACACGGACTGGATGCAGGAAATTGATCGGCAGGAATGTCAACACGACAGATACCGTGACCACCGCCATTGCCGTTGTGGCGCTGGCATCGATGACGAACAGCGTGAACACCACCATGTTCCACACCACCGGAAAACCGGAGAAGAAGTATTCATCCGTCTTCATGCCCATATCGGCATAATAGATGGCGCTGGAAACGACGATCATGCCGGCCGCGACGAAGGACCATGGCTCGCCGATCATGCCCTTCTGATAGAGCGCGAAAGCGGGCAGGAGAACATAGGTCACATAGTCGATGATGTTGTCGAGCGTGTCCCCCGACCAGTTCGGCAACACTTCCTTGACACGAACCTTGCGGGCAATGGGACCATCGATACCATCGACCAGCAGCGCCAGACCGAGCCACCAGAACATGTCGACGAAACGATGTTCGGCTGCAGCCACAACACCCAGGAATGCCAGGAAGGAGCCGGAAGCCGTCAGAATGTGGACGGAAAAGGCGCGGATTTCTGCGTACGGAACACGCTTGTACTTGAAAAGTTTCATGATCAGCGTCAGCGCCCCGTTTTCATCCGCCTCGATATTCTTCCGGTATGCGGCCATTCACCACGCTTTGCAACCACCTGATACCTCTTATCCTAAGGGGATTGCTGGCATATCGGCATATCCAGGGCGTCAAATGCATCATCCGGCAAGTGGATTTGCGACCACAAAGCCTTTATGCTGGACAGCGTAACAGAAATGGACACACGACCATGAGAGACTTCGATATCGCCATCATCGGTGCAGGACTTGCCGGCCAGATCGCGGCGATTGCACTGGCACGCGCAGGACGGCATGTCGCGCTTGTCGCCCCGGCGGCGGCAAGGAAGGATCGGCGCACGACGGCATTGATGGATCAGTCGATCCGCTTCATGGATCGCCTTGGCGTCTGGTCGCGCATCGTCCCCTCCGCCGCACGTCTTTCGACCATGCAGATCATCGACGGGACGGATCGCCTGCTGCGCGCACCGACTGTTCAGTTCCGCTCCTCCGAAATCGGGCTGGATGCCTTCGGCTGGAACATTCCCAATGAAGCACTGCTGTCGGTTCTGCACGACGCCGTCGAGCAGGAGCACAATATCAGCCGCTTCGATGGTACGGCCGCAATGATCGATATCGGCAATGACCGGGTTTCGGTGACGCTGGAAAGCGGCGAAACGGTCTGCGCAGCATTCCTGATTGGCGCCGATGGCAGAAATTCGAAGGTTCGTGAAACTGCAGACATCGGGGTAAAAACCTGGTCCTATCCGCAAACCGCGATCGTACTGAATTTCACCCATACGCGCCCGCATGAGCAGATTTCGACGGAATTCCACACACCGACTGGCCCTTTCACCCAGGTACCTCTCCCCGGAGACCGCTCCAGCCTTGTCTGGGTGGTCAAACCCGCCGAGGCTGAAGAGCTGACGTCTCTTTCCCTGGCCGATCTTGGGCTGCGGATTGAAGAGCGCATGCAATCCATGCTCGGAACCGTCACGGTTGAAGACAGCGTTCAGGCCTGGCCGCTTTCATCGATGACGGCGCATCATTTCGGCAAGGGGCGCGTCGCGCTTGTTGGCGAGGCTGGCCATGGCTTCCCGCCAATCGGCGCGCAGGGCCTGAACCTCAGCCTGCGCGATATCATTGCCCTGACGGACTTGCTGGGCGCGACCTCTGACAAGCCGATCACTGCGGATGCCGGAAGCCGGTTCGACCGCAAACGGCGCGCCGATGTCTACAGCCGCACCCTCAGCGTCGATCTTCTGAACCGCTCGCTGCTTTCGGATATGCTGCCCATGCAGGTGGCGCGCGCTGCGGGATTGCATGTGCTGTCCGGCATCGGACCTCTGCGCAGCCTTGTCATGCGCGAGGGCATCGAGCCCGGACGCGGCCTGAAGGCACTGCCCTCCCTGTTATGGAGCGGCCTCAAAAGGGCTGTATGAAATAAAGCACGGCCGTCAGCGTAAAGACCGACAGAATGGTCGAGATCAGAATGGTGGCTGACGCCCTCTCCTGCCAGACATGATATTGCTGGCCGATGACGAACACATTCGTCGCGGTCGGCAAGCCCGCCAGGAGAACGGTGGAGTAAATCCAGACCGGCTCGAACCGTCCGAGAGCGGTAAGAAAGACGTAAACCAGAACGGGATGCAGGATCAGCTTTGCCGGCACGATATAGCTGATTTCAACGGGTACACGCTTCATCGGTCTGAGCGCCAGGGTGACGCCCATGGCGAACAATGCACAGGGTGCTGCCGACTGTGCCAGATAATCAACGAGACGCTGCAGAGGCTCCGGCGGCTGCCACGAAAAGGCTGCAGCAGCAAAGCCGGCAATGACCGAAACAATGAACGGATGGGTCAAGACCTTTCGCGTTACATCCAGCGCCAGCCTGGCCGGCGAGCGCTTGTCGCCGCCGGAAAAAGCCATCATCGCCGGCGCCACGATGAAGTGCATCGCGTTCTCCAGGCAGACGATCAGCGCAACAGGGACAGCCGCCTTTTCGCCAATGGCAAGAAGGGCAAGCCCCGGCCCCATATAGCCGATATTTCCGTAACTTGCGGCAAAACTCTGAATCGTTGTCTCAGCAAGACTGTTGCCCCGCAAGAACCGGCCGATGAGGAAAACCAGCACGAATATGCCATAGGTGCAGACGAGACTGGCAGCGACAAAATCCATGCGCGCCAGTTGTTCGACCGGGGTTTTCGATACGAGCTTGAAAAACAGCGCCGGCAGCGCGGCATAGATGATGAAGATATTGAGCCAGCCCATCGCTTCGATGGGCTGTTTGCTGATGCGCGCCGCGACATAACCAATGAAGATCAGGCCGAAAAACGGCAGCAACAATCCCACGATGGCGGCCACGGCCTGCTCCCTTCACATCATTCAGAGCAGATTCCGATTAGCCGATTTGCATCAGAATCGGGAAAGTCTCCTGAAACCAGATCGCCATATTGGTGATGAAACCCGACATGAACGCAAGGCCAGTCAGGACCAGAAGCGTTCCCATGATCTTTTCCACGAGACCGAGATGACGGCGGAACCGCACGAGGAATCGCATGAAGGAGCCGGAAAATCCGGCCGCGATCCAGAACGGCACGGCAAGGCCGAGCGAATAGACGGCAAGCAGCGTCGCACCGTCTCCCACAGTCTCGCGCGACGCCGCCACGCCGAGAATGGCACCGAGAACGGGACCGATACAGGGGGTCCAGCCAAACGCGAAGGCAAGCCCCATGATGTAGGCGCCGGAAAGCGTGGCCGGCTTGCCACTGCCCTGAAAGCGCGCTTCACGCGAAAACAGCCCTATCCTGAAGACACCCAGAAAATTCAGTCCCATCAGAATGATGATGGCGCCGCCGACCTTTGCCAGAATATCGAGATTCTGACGCAGCAAGGTGCCGATGGTTGACGCGCCTGCCCCGAGTGCCACGAACACCGTGGCGAATCCCAGCGTAAAGAAGAAGGCGGATAACAGCACCGCCTTGCGAATCTCAGGCTGTGGCGTGCTGTCCTGCGTCTTGAACTGCTCGACGGACACACCGGCCATATAACAGAGATAAGGCGGCACCAGCGGCAATACGCACGGGGAAAGAAAGGACAAGGCACCAGCCAGCAAGGCGCTGAACAGGGAAATATCGGCAATGGACAAGGAAAAGCTCCTCTTTCGTCTGCCCGCTTTTAGCCCCAGCAAAGCCTTGTCACCAATCACCTTTTTGCGGGTGCGACAAAAAAAACCGGAATGATTGTGAAAAGCGCTTTTTATGGGTTGACCGGAGAGGTCGCTCTACCTATGTTCCGCCCACTTCCGCAGGGCGCTTCGCCCGACACACGGGAGAGCGTAGCTCAGCCGGTAGAGCAACTGACTTTTAATCAGTAGGTCCAGGGTTCGAATCCCTGCGCTCTCACCACTTTTCCAAAGAAGTTTCAGTAAGATAGAAGCCGGCACGAACGTTCGCTCAACGTTAGGCCATGCTTTTCGAATTCAAAAAAGATACGTCCCGCCTACCATCAGGCGAGCGCAGAAAATGAGCTTCTGAAAAGAGCTGTTTCAACAGGCTTCACTGCGCCCCGCATCGGTCATCCTCATAGAAACGCGTACACGTACCGAGCAATGTTGTCATACATGCTCGAAAGATAAGCAGGGATGCGTCGGAGGTGCGTAAACTTGCTGCCGCGATAGTCTGCCCGAGTCCCGACCAAAGTGTCGGGATCGCCAAATGCCAGGACATCCTTATCGCTTACAAAAACGCGCGTGCCGTAACCCCAACCGCGTTCAAGGGCGCGATCGTAAGGCAAAGTCATCACACCTCCCGTCTTGAGAAAATGTTCAGCCGCGCCACGCGAAATAATGTAGCACGCGGACGAACCTTGCGGGCCGTAGATGCAGCGTCCCACCGTATCTCCGAGCGAACTCGTCACCCTGCCCCGGAAACCGCCGCGACGATGATTGGTGAGCTTCACTATCGAATTTTCAGGCATAACGGCGACAATGGCTTCGACCCTGGCGCCGAAGTCTGCTGAGAACGAAACGTCGTCCTCGACAATGACGGCATAAGGCGCATCGCTCTCGAGAAAGATCCGTATTGCCTTTAGATGGCTGGCATAACAGCCATATTCGCCGGGCAAGGCATGGCGGCCGTTGCGCAATTCGAAACCGCGCCTGTCGAAACTAGCCCACTGATCGGCGGGAATCGCCTTGCCGTCAACGCCTTCGATCGGCCTTAGATTCAAGCCCAGACCGGATGCACCATCCAGCATCTTTTCAAGACGTGCTCGCGCTCGTTCAATGGAGATGATGTAGATCGGGAACTGATATGTCGTCATGTGCGGGGGTCCAGATATCAAGACAGTCTCCCTAACACCGCCAGACACGACAAAAAAGTCCCTCCCCGCAGGAATGTCGGGAAGGAAGGCCAGCCACGAATGAACTTAAGAATCAGACGGAAAATTACTTTCGCGAAGCTGTGCGGCGGCAGCGCCAGTTCCAGTCGCGTGGCTCACCCGTGTCGAGATGCACCGATTCCGTATGACAATAGGTGCCAACGCCACCGCGATTGGGAAGCGAGCGGAGATAGGTCGCAAGCTCCCACTTGGAAACACCCTTGATCTGAATGTCGGCAGCATCGCAGGTGTAATGTTTGGAACCGCGCCGAACGCCCTTTGGCGGCCGGTAACCGGAGGTGATGATAGCCGGGCTGTTGTAATGACCCTCGACGTCCTTGATCATCTTCACGAGTTCGGGCTTGAAGCATCCGACCTCGACGCGATCCGTCTGGAGAAACAGCCCGTTTGGTGCAATGCGCGTCAGGCCGGAAAGAGACGCAAGCTTCATCAGGCCTGTCGGCTGATCGTCTTCTTCATCGAGATGCGCATCGTCGAACTCATCCGACATCATCGAGCGGCCGGAAAGCGCAATGCCCATGGTATCGACATCACCATTTGGGAGCGCGGCCACTTCCTTGCTTTCCGCAGGGCCGCTCTCCAGCGCTTTCGGCAGCCGTTTTTTGGCGGCGCCAGCAAAAAATGCCGCCATCGTCACGCTGTCGGTCGAGCCTTCGGGCTTAGGCGTGCCTGTCGAAGCGGGAACCGGCACAGCCGCAGCCACTTCCGGTGCAGCCTGAGGCACAGGCACCGGCTGGCTGTTCTGCGAATGCTGCTCCGCCGTCACCGGCACTTGCTGCTGTTGAACCTGCTGAGGTGCGGAATAAACGCTGCTGACAGCAGGGACGATTCTCTGCCCCGGAACGGCGCTCGGCTGGGCGCCGGTGCCTGGGGGAACGGCGACAGCAGCCGTCGCGGCTGATCCCGTGGAATAAATGCTCGTCGTCCCTGCCGAAATACCCGTGGGTTGCGTCACAAGACCGCCGATGTCGGCCGGCGCGCCGTAGACCTGCCCTTGGGCACCTTGCGGTTGTTGAGCGAGTTGAGCATTTGCGGCCGCAGCGCCAGCGCCAGCACCAGCTGCCGAGACCATTGCCGGATCGACATAATGCCCCTGCTGCTTTGAGGCAGGGCTGCCATTGGCAGCCGCAACCTTTTGTTCTGCAACAACTTCCGGCTTTTTGACGTCGGCCGCCATCTCATCATCCGTCACGGCTGAAACGCAGCCTGACAGACCGAGCAGCGAAACCGCGACGACGAGGCGGTGACAGGAAGCGCGCCCTCTCTTGCCGTCGACAGTCTTCATGAATGGCCTCCGTATCTTGTATTTCCAGCCGCAGCACGGGAACGGAATCGCCTGCGTCGTCCCAAAACGGAACATGTCGTTTCGATTCGCGGAATATGCCTCATCCTGTCGGGACAAGGCAATAGCAGCAGAAACCGCACTGACCGGCCAGAACTTACGTCACCACGAGCCGGTGTTTTCCATAGATATCCACGGTTCGGCTGGTGCGAGGCTTTCGCCTTTTTGCAGAATTTCGATGGAGATGCCGTCGGGAGAGCGAACAAATGCCATGTGACCATCACGCGGTGGACGGTTGATCGTCACGCCATTGGCCTGAAGGTGCGCACAGGTTTCGTAGATATTGTCGACCTCATAGGCCAGGTGCCCGAAGTTGCGACCACCCTTGTAGTCTTCGGTATCCCAGTTGTAGGTCAGCTCAAGGCAGGGCGCCTTGTTTTCCTTTGCCGCAGCAACATCATCGGGGGCCGCGAGAAAAACCAGCGTAAAGCGGCCTTTTTCGTTTTCAATCCGGCGGACTTCCTGAAGGCCGAACAGATCGCCGTAGAATTTCAGTGATTCGCCAAGGTCTTTGACGCGAACCATGGTGTGCAGATACCGCATTTTATTCCCTTCCAATATGCATTCCGGGATATTCCGGCCCGCTTTTGCAGCCAGGAAGCAAGCCCCGGACAAGGACGGCAACATAAAAGCACTTGGGCAAATCAAAAACTAGGGCTTGCGCAAAACCGTTACCAAGATGTTAATCTGCGGCACAGGAATCAGTTGACCGATAGTGTGGCGCGTAATCGAGGGGTTGGCAGGATATGGCTGATAGGATGTCATCGAAAACGATAGTCGATGTCGAGGACCTTTCGGGCGATGCCGTCGATCTGACCGAAATCACCGGCGTGGTGAAGTGGTTCGATGTCGCCAAGGGCTTCGGCTTTATTGTTCCCGATAGCGGCATACAGGACGTGCTTTTGCACGTGTCATGCCTGCGACGCGACGGATACCAGACAATTCTCGAGGGTACGCGCATCGTTGCCCTGATCCAGCGGCGTGACCGCGGTTTTCAGGCATTCCGCATCCTGTCGATGGATCAATCGACAGCCGTTCACCCTTCGCAGCTTCCGCCGGTGCGCACTCACGTTCAGGTCACGCCGTCGAGCGGGCTTGAGCGCGCTATCGTCAAATGGTTCAATCGCACGAAGGGCTTCGGCTTCCTGACGCGCGGCGAAGGAACGGAAGACATTTTCGTTCATATGGAAACGCTGCGCCGCTTTGGCCTCACGGAGCTTCGTCCCGGCCAGGTCGTTCTGGTTCGTTACGGTGATGGTGACAAGGGCCTGATGGCGGCGGAAATCCATCCGGACAATCCGGCGCCAATCGGGATGGCGCACTGATGATCGCGACACGTCGCATGTTGGGAAGCGCCTTTGTGGCGCTTCTTTTTGTTGTTGCGGCCAACAATGCCGTCGCCCAGCAAAAATTCTCGACCGAAACGCTGACAATCGAATCCGCTTCGGGTGAGAAACATGAATTTACGGTCGAACTGGCCCTGGACGATGCCCAGCGCCAGCAAGGGCTGATGTTCCGCAAGACGATGTCTCCGGACAAGGGCATGCTGTTTGACTTCGGCGAAGAGCGCAATGTGACGATGTGGATGAAGAACACCCTTCTCGCGCTCGACATGCTGTTCATCGGCCGCGACGGCAAGATCAGCCACATTCACGAAAATGCAGTTCCACATTCGGAAGCCATCATCAGCTCCCGTGGCGCCGTGAAATATGTTCTTGAACTGAATGGCGGCAGTGCAAAACGCTACGGCATCAAGACCGGCGATGTCGTTCGAAGCCGCCAGATCGGCAATTAAACCGATATGGGCTGCCGGGTGCATCTTCACCCGGCAAGAGTGTTTCAGTAAACTGGCTCGACGTGGCTCAGAATACGGCACGTCGACATGGACGACGCCAGGCTGATGGCGATATCGATCGCTTCAACGGAATCAGCCGTTCCTTCAAGATAGATCACATCATTTTCGGCGATTGCCGAAATCTGCGACTTTTCGAGTCCGGACTCAAATGCCAGTGCGGATGTGATCGCCTGGCAAACGCCAGCCATGCGATCGCCGAAAAAGCTTTCCTGTATACCAGACAGATTGAACATGATGCGTTCTCCTTCTCTAGGGACAGTAACGTCTCAAAAACCGATTTGTTCATCTCCGGTTCATCAATTCGTTCATCTTCCATTCATCTTGGAAAATTGGAACCCCCTTTTCGATCACATTTTCGAAGGTCTGGAACCATTTCGTGAGGCCGGCATTTCGCGGCTGTAGCAGGAAAGGAGGAGGTTATGCTCATTGACAAGACGCAACCGTGTCACCATGCGCTGTGGATGAAACCGGTGGCCATCCACCTGCCGCTGTCCGCAGCGGTAGAAATCTACAGCCCCTTGGTGGCGCTAGACATGCTGATGTACCGGTGGCCGGAAGATCACGGGCCGGAATATGCGCAGGCACGGAAGAACTGCCTGGCAGCAGTTTCGGGAAGATGTGACATTGAATTGGCACGGGAATCGTTCCTGATTGCCAGCAGTCACGCCCACATTCTGAACGTCCACTGACATGCCTATAGCCCTTCTGTCATGAAGGGCTCTTTTCTCTTTTCACATCTTCATGAAGACACGGCTTGTGAGAAAACCCGCTCACGGGCGCGATGCGCATGCCGTGTGACATGCGGCTGTCACGCAAACGTTATAATCGGCAGAGACGAATTCCATGGAATCGCCCGGCCAATGCGCCGTGAAAATCTCGGGAGTGGAACTGTACGGCATGGAAACAGTCTTTGGCTTTTGCGCAGCTCTGCTTCTGGCTTTCAATCTCCTCGGCATCGGTCTGGCAGGCTGGCGTCTTTCTCGACCAGGCGGCGGAAACGAACTCACTCGCCAAAAACCGGCGGTCTCCGTCGTGATTCCCCTGCGCGGTATCGAAAACTTCACGCCGCTCACCCTCGCCCGCGCCTTCCAGCTCGACTGGCCGAATTATGAACTGCTGTTTTGTGTGGCTGACGAGTTCGATCCCGTCATCGAGGAAGTCCGCAAGGCGCAAGCTGCGTTTCCGATGGTTCCGGCGCAATTGCTTGTTGGCGATGACCGGATCAGCGCCAATCCTAAGCTGAACAATTGCGTCAAGGGCTGGCGCGAAGCGCACCATGACTGGGTCATTCTCGCCGACTCCAACGTTTTGATGCCTGAGAATTACATCGAGCAGCTGTTGTCGGCCTGGCAGAACGATACGGGCCTTGTCTGCTCGCCCCCCCTCGGCTCCCGCCCGGAAGGCTTCTGGGCACATGTGGAGTGCGCCTTCCTGAATGGCTCACAGGCCCGCTGGCAATATGCGGCGGAAGCCATCGGCATCGGTTTTGCCCAGGGAAAGTCGATGTTGTGGAACAAGCCGATGCAGGAATCGCGCGGCGGCATTCGTGCTCTGGCAGCAGAAATCGCCGAAGACGCCGCATCGACCAAGCTTGTGAGACAGGCCGGCCTCAAGGTCCGTCTGGTCTCCTCCCCCTTCGAGCAACCACTTGGAGAACGCCGTGGCGCCGAAATCTGGTCCCGGCAGACACGATGGGCAAGATTGCGCCGCGTGACCTTCCCGCAATATTTCGCCCCTGAGATCCTGACCGGCGCACTTCCTCCGCTGGTGCTTTCACTGATCGCCGCAAGCCTTGCCGATATTGACCTTGTTGCAACGACGCTTGCGGTGATCGCCATCATGTATGGGCCGGAACTGATGCTTGCGCTGCTGAAGGGCTGGCCAGTGTCTTTCCACACCCTGCCCGCCATGATCGTCCGCGATCTCACCATGCCGCTGATCTGGGCGCGAAGCTGGATCGGTGCACCGGTCGCCTGGCGCGGTAACGTCATGACGATCGGTACGGCGGAGAGCACGCTGGCAGGCCCGTCAAGCGAGCATTGAGACCAATCTCTCCAGAATCGCCACCAAAAAGCTCAGGCTCCGCAGAAGCCGCGCCAAATGCAAACGGCCCTTTCCTCACGCCATTTCAGGGACGCGTAGAAAAAGGCCGTAGGATCAGAAGCTTCGGAGAATGGTGGCGACCCCTGCAGGACTCGAACCTGCGACCTACTGCTTAGAAGGCAGTTGCTCTATCCAGTTGAGCTAAGGGGCCGAAACGCCGATTGAGTTCGGCGTCAAATAATCTTTAGTGCGTCCAGGGCTGCGTGCGGGTGAATCGGAAGTTGTCCGTGTAGGACACGACCTTACGCGTCGCTTCCTTCGGCTGGATAACGCGATATTCAATACCTTTACGCTGAGCGTAAGCTTCTGCCTGCTCCTGCGTTTCGAACGTCAGCTTGACCTGCTGGTTCATGTCGGACGTGGAGGTGTAACCCATGATCGGATCGATCTTGCGCGGAACCTCGGCATCGAATTCCAGAACCCAGATATTCGTCTTCGCCTTGCCGGACTGCATGGCTGTTTTTGCAGGGCGATAGATCTTCGCAGACATTTCGAAACGACTCCGGTGAGACGACGGGCTTTTACCCTTGAACGACTATTGGCGTACAGGAACGACGTAACCAAATCGTGTCATGTACGATAAATCTGGAATGGACCGACTCCATGTGAGAGTCAAGCCGCCAGCGGCTATTCGATTCTGTTGTATGGCCCGCATTTGCACGATGGTTTCTGCTGACAATGAAACAATGTGGAAAAAGTCGATTTTTGTTGTTGCGGTATCGAGATGAACCGTGTATCTCCCCACCCATCGCTTCGGCGGAGTGTAGCGCAGTCTGGTAGCGCATCTGGTTTGGGACCAGAGGGTCGGGAGTTCGAATCTCTCCACTCCGACCACGTGCCGGACGAGCCCAGCAGTCCGGCATTCAGGGAGCGTCGTCGGAATGTCCGCCAAGATCTATCGTCCTGCGAAAACAGCCATGCAGTCGGGCAAGGCCAAGACCCATCTGTGGG
>JAEXMK010000143.1 GCA_023444445.1 Pseudomonadota bacterium
GAACAGACCCGCAAAGCTGACATTTGCCGGGTTGAGCAGATTGTAATTCTGGAACGAGAACCAAAGGGTCATCGCCAGAGGCACGATCATCCAGACCAGAAGCAGCAGAACCGAAGGCGCAAGCATCACCCGCGCAAGACCGCTTGTGTTTCGCGTTGCCATTTGCACTCACCTCCCCTTGGGCTCGGGCATCATGAGATGCGCCCGGCATATCCGGAAGAACCGGCTCATTCTTGTTTTGATTTGAAAGCTTTCGAAGCCGCATGGCGGTCTTCAGCCCGTAGTCTCGCTGCCCGGCATTGGCGCCGGACAGCGATCTTCGGGAGGATTACTTGATGTAACCGGCGCGGGTCATTTCGCGTGTCGCGGTCGACTGGGCGCTGGCAAGCGCATCATCGACGCTGGACTGGCCGGCAACGACCGCCGAGAACAGCTGACCAACCGTGGTGCCGAGCGCCTGGAATTCAGGGATCGCCACGAACTGCCCACCGGTGTAAGGCACAGGCTTTACAGTCGGCTTGGTGATGTCGGCGGCATCCATGGCGGCAAGCGTCGGCTTGGCGAAGGCGGCGGCCTTTTCATAGTCGGCGTTCTTGTAAAGCGAGGTGCGGGTGCCCGGAGGCACGTTTGCCCAGCCTTCCTTGGAAGCGACGAGTGCGGTGTAATCCTTGCTGGTTGCCCAGGAGATGAATTTTTCCGCAGCTTCAGCCTTCTGCGAGCTCTTCGGGATCGCAAGGTTCCAGGACCACAGCCAGTTGCCGTGGTTCTTCAGCTCGCCATGGGTCGGGAACAACGCATAACCAACCTTGTCGGCAACGGTGGAATCCTTCGGGTTGGACACGAAGGAGGCTGCCACCGTGGCATCGATCCACATGCCGCATTTGCCCTGCTGGAACAGTGTCAGGTTTTCGTTGAAGCCGTTCGAGGAAGCACCGGACGGGCCGGCATCCTTCATCAGATCAACGTAGAACTGCAGCGAGCTCTTCCATTCCGACTGATCGAACTGCGGCTTCCAGTTTTCATCGAACCAGCGGCCGCCGAAGGAGTTGTTCAGCGCGCTGATGAAGGCCATGTTTTCGCCCCAGCCGGCCTTGCCACGCAGGCAGATGCCGTTGATATCGGCCTTGCGGTCGGTGATCTTGCGGGCCGCATCGCCGATGAATTCCCAGGTCGGGTTATCAGGCATCTTCAGGCCGGCTTTTTCAAACAGGTCCTTGCGATACATGATCATGGCGGATTCGCCGTAGAAAGGCGCTGCGTAGAGCTTGCCGTCAGCGGAAAGGCCGCCACGGATCGCCGGCAGAATGTCGTCCACGTCATATTTGTCGCCGAGCTTTTCGAGCGGCAGCAACCAGCCCTGCTTGGCCCAGATCGGAACTTCGTAGTTACCGATGGTCATGATGTCGTATTGGCCGCCATTGGTGGCGATGTCGGTCGTAACGCGTTCACGCAGGACGTTTTCTTCAAGCGTCACCCATTCGACCTTGATGTCCGGGTTCTTTGCCGTGAAGTCGGAGGTCAGACCCTGCATGCGGATCATGTCGCCGTTGTTAACGGTCGCGATGGTCAGCGTTTCGGCGGAAGCAAGGGTCGAAAAGGCGAGTGCCGAGCATGCGCCCAGCAAAATGGTCTTCAATGTCATATCTTCCTCCCAGAAGAAAAATGATGAGCATTCGCTTTGCTCTGGGGCATTTACTCACCTTGAGAGCAAAAATGTCAAGCAACATCCTGTGCTGCGACGCACAGGGAAAAATCAAGTATTTGATTTTGTTTAATTAATTTTTGCTCAGCGGGTGAGCAAATATTCGCCTGTCGCCTCATCGGTGATGAGGCCGTTCAAAAGACCACCCCGTAGCGCCGCCAGAATCGAAGCGTTTTTGCGCACGCCCTGCGCCATGCCGATGACGGTGCAGGTGTCTCGTGAGGGAATGGGAACAGAGGCGACACGCTCGTTGACGGAGTGCTCGAGAATGCGACCTCCCGCGTCATATATCCAGCCGCAGATTTCACCGACAGCACCGCTCGCCATCAGCGCCTTCATCTCATCCACACCGAGAAAACCATCAACGCAGAGCGGTGCGTTTTCGCCGAGTTCTCCGACACCAACGAAGGTGACATTGGCGGCAGCACCGAGCGCCAGCGTAGAGCGAACCATGGATTGATCATGCAACAGTTCCCGCTCCTCCGCTGACGAACAGAGCACTGGCAACGGCATCGGAAAATGCCTCGCCTTGATGGCATCGGCCATGCTGAAGATGACGTTGTAATAGGCGGCCGATCCATCCGGACCGATATTGCCGGTCAGCGACACGATGCGGTGCTGCGGGCACTCCATCGGCGGCAACTGATCTACGGCGGCCTTCAAGGTGCGGCCGGTACCGATGGCGAGCACGATGGGATCGACATTTTTCAGCCAGCGCTCGATTTCCGCCGCACCCGCCTCGGCAATGCCGACGGTCGAGGACACACCGGCGGGATCACTCGGCACCACCTCGATATATCGAAGGTCGAATTTCTCTTTCAGCCGCTCGGCCTTTTCGAGACAGGCGGCAATGGGGTGGTCGAGCCGGACCTTGATCAGCCGCTCGGCAACGGCCAGCGACACCAGCCGCTGCGCCGACTGCCTGGAAATGCTCATGGCGGCGGCAATCTCGTCCTGCGTGCGACCGGCGACATAATAAAGCCAGCCGGCGCGGGCCGCATCATCCAGCCGTCCATGTGCGTCGTTTCGTCTGGCCATGCCGCCGCCCTCTGAGAATTATGCATTCAGCATTTGCTGGCATTTTTTTGCGGCGACTGTCAAACGGCGGAATGGGCGGAAAGACTTTACGGCGCGAAAATCGGCGGATGGGGAACGGTGACTGACGACTTATACGTCGTCTCGCTATTTTCCCGTCATTCCGGCCCTGAGCCGGAGTCCAGCCACGGCGCGTTTGCGCCGTGAGAAGAGTCTCTTGCGATCAAGGACTTGATCGCGCTGGACCCCGGATCAAGTCCGGGGTGACGATGCTGGGATTATGCCGTACCCTTAATCAAGCCGCTTCCTGCACCAGATGCCCCGCCGAAACCTCGCGGTAACGTCGCTGCGGCGGTACGTAATCCATCGGCCTGATCGGGCTTTTGATCTCATCCGTCGCCATGTTGCGCCTGATCTGCCGGCGTGCGGGATCGGGTACGGGAACGGCGGACATCAGTTTTTTCGTATAGGGGTGCTGCGGATTGTCGAAGACGGCGGCGCGCGGGCCGATTTCGACGATCTCACCGAGATACATCACCGCAACACGGTGGCTGACGCGCTCCACCACAGCCATATCGTGGCTGATGAACAGGAAGGCAAGATTGAGGTTCTGCTGCAGGTCGAGCAGAAGATTGCAGACCTGCGCCTTGATCGAGACATCGAGCGCCGAAACCGCCTCATCGGCGACGATAACTTTGGGATCGAGCATCAAAGAGCGGGCAATGGCGATACGTTGACGCTGGCCGCCGGAAAATTCATGCGGGAAGCGCCGCATCATATCGGGGCTGAGGCCGACCTTTTCCATCAGGTCCGCGGCCTTTTCGCGCGCCTGCTGCTTGCTTCCGAGGCGATGCTCCACGAACGGCTCCATAATCGCCGTGCCGACGCTCATGCGAGGGTCGAGACTGGCAAAAGGATCCTGAAAGATCATCTGTACGCTCCGGCGCATCGTCCGCAGCGTCATCTTGTCGAGCTTCAGCACCTCATACCCGTCAAGCACGACATTGCCCGATGTTGGCTCTATCAGCCGGGTGATCGAACGGCCCGTGGTGGACTTACCGCAGCCGGATTCGCCAACCAGCGACAGTGTTTCGCCTTCGGCCAGATCGAATGAGACTTTCTCCACCGCATGGACAGCGCCGGATTTGCGACCGAGAAGACCAGAGCGAATATCAAAACGCGTCGTCAGGTCCTTGACCGAGAGAATCGGGGTCTTGCCACCGCTAACCGTGTCTTTCACTTCGATTATCGGTTGGCTTTCACCAGTTTTGATGTCGATGATCGGGAAGCGGGCGGGCAGCACCCGTGACCTCATTGAGCCAAGCTTCGGCACCGCAGACAGGAGCGCGCGTGTGTAAGGATGCTGACCGCGATGGAAGATATCGTCCGTCGTCCCGGTTTCCACCACATCGCCGCGGAACATGACAATGGTACGATCAGACACTTCGGCCACCACGCCCATATCATGGGTGATGAACAGAACAGACATGCCCTCCTCTTCCTGCAATTGCTTGATGAGGTCGAGGATCTGGCCCTGAATGGTGACGTCAAGCGCCGTTGTCGGTTCGTCGGCAATCAGCAATTTCGGTTTGGAGGCCAACGCCATGGCGATCATTACACGTTGGCGCATGCCACCGGAAAACTGGTGCGGATAATCGTCGAACCGATTTTTTGCATGGGGAATACGAACCTTTTCGAGCAGGCGTATAACCTCGGCCTTCGCGGCGGACGAGGAAATATCCTGATGCACGGTCAACGCCTCGGCGATCTGCTTGCCGATCGGAAAGATCGGGTTGAGGCTCGTCATCGGCTCCTGGAAGATCATCGAAATGTCCTTGCCGCGAACCTTGCGCATATCCTCTTCCTGCAGCGCCAGCAGGTCGCGTCCACCCAGCATGACCTTCCCTTCGATACGGCTCGTCTTTCTATCGAGCAGCCGCATGATGGACAGCGATGTCACGCTTTTTCCCGAGCCGCTCTCGCCGACGATTGCCACCGTCTCACGCGGCGCAATGTCGAAACTCATATTGCGCACAACGGATTTCCAGCCGCCTTCGACACGGAAGGATGTGGTGAGGTTTTGAACCGACAGAACCGGGGTTACCGAACCGCCGGTCTGTTCCATGGACGTTGCTGCCAAAAGCATGCCGATCTCCAAAAAAGCAGAAGGCGGCCATGAGGCCGCCGGATGTCTTATGCAGCAAGTGCGGTTTCGGCCATCGAAACCCAGTAGCTGATGCCATAAGGCAGCGCGTCGTCGTTAAAATCATAGGCCGCGTTGTGAAGCCCTGCGGTATCGCCGTTACCGATGAAGATGAAGGCACCGGGGCGCGCTTCCAGCATATAGGAGAAATCCTCCGCCCCCATATGCGGGTTGGGATTGGTGTTGACGGCATTGGCGCCTGCGACGCCCATCGCTACACCGGTCGCAAATTCTGTCTCGTCACTGTGGTTGAAGGTGACGGGATAACCGCGATCGTATTTTACCTCTGCCGTTGCGCCATGTGCCATGGCCGTTGCTGTCGCCACTTCCTTCAGGCGCTTTTCGGCGAAATCGCGGGTTTCCGGCAGCAAAGTGCGCACCGTTCCCGTCAGCGTAACCGAACCGGGAATGACGTTGGAGGCCGTGCCGCCATGGGTGGTGGCGACGGTGACGACCAGCGATTTCAACGGGTCCGTCTCGCGCGAGACGATGGATTGAAGCGCGATGATGATATAGGCCGAGGTCAGAACGGGATCGACGGAAAGGTGGGGAGCCGCCGCATGGCTGCCCTTGCCGGTGATGGTGATCTCGAAAGCATCTGCCGCCGCCATGGTAGAGCCCTTGCGGATGGCGAATTGGCCGACAGGAATGCCCGGCTCATTATGCATGCCGTAGACCTGCGAGATGCCGAATTTCTCCATCATGCCGTCGTTCAACATGGCGAGCGCTCCCGCGCCCCCCTCTTCCGCCGGCTGGAAGATCACGGCCACCGAGCCTTTGAAATTGCGGGTCTCGGCCAGATATTGCGCCGCACCCAGAAGCATTGCCGTGTGCCCGTCATGGCCGCAGGAATGGGCCTTGCCGGGCGTCTTCGAAGCCCATGGCTTGCCGCTCGTCTCAAGGATCGGCAGAGCATCCATGTCGGAGCGGAAACCGATGGTCGGGCCGTCTCCGTGCCGACCCTTGATGATGCCGACGACGCCGGTCTTGCCGATGCCGGTTTCCACCACGTCACAGCCGAAGGAATTCAGCTTCTCCGCTACGAATTTCGAGGTCTCGAAGACATCATAGAGAAGTTCCGGGTGCTCATGCAGATGGCGTCTCCAGCCGGCAACGTCGTCCTGCATTTCAGCCACACGGTTCAATATCGGCATTCTGTTTTTCCCTTTTTTTGTTCCCCGCCGGGTTGTCGGGCGACATATTGCGTTTGGAATTTCCGCTTTTGCAAGCATGAATTTTAATAGGTGAGCGAAAAATAGGCCAAAAGTCGAGCGGCTCAAATTTTGTTCATCGATACGACTTTTGGACTTGCTTTTCAAAAAAACTGACAATAGCATCACGTGGAATGGAGGATTATTCCTCAGCAAAGTCAAATACTTACAACAAAAGACCTTGCACATGACGACGGGAAAAGCGTCAAACATTCAAACAGATAAAATCCAAAAAGGGGAAAACCATAATGACGAAGCGCAGCATTCTCTTTGCCAGCACGGTGGCGGCTATGGCGTTGGCAGGGTCTGCCGCCCATGCCGAGCGCGGCAGTGACGGCGAGTTGAAAATCCTGTTCTGGCAGGCCGTATCGACGCTCAATCCCTATCTTTCGGCTGGCACGAAAGAGATTTACAGCTCCTCCATGGTGATCGAGCCACTGGCCCGCTACGACGAGAAGGGGGAGCTGGTGCCGACGCTGGTCAGCGAGATCCCAACGGTCGAGAACGGCGGCGTTGCCAAAGACCTGCTCAGCATGACCTGGAAGCTGAAAAGCGATGTCAAATGGTCCGATGGCACCCCTTTTACCGCTGAGGATGTCGTATTCACCTGGAAATACTGCAAAGCCCCGGATGGCGGCTGCGCGCAGGCAGCACAATATGAAGGCGTCAAGAACGTCGAAGCTATCGATGCCAACACCGTCAAGGTCAGCTTCAACGAGCCCAAGCCTTACCCCTACTCCGCCTTCGTCGGCGCGCAGTCCCCTGTTATCCAGAAGAAGCAATTCGAGAAATGCGTTGGCGCTGCCGCCCCCGGCTGCACATCCGCCAATTTCGGCCCCATCGGCACCGGACCCTTCGTGGTCAAGGATTTCAAGCCGAACGACGTCATCAGCTACGTGGCCAACCCCAACTATCGCGACCCGGCCAAGCCCGCCTTCGCCACGGTAACGCTGAAGGGCGGCGGTGACGCGGCTTCCGCTGCGCGCGCCGTTCTTGAGACCGGTGAATTCGACTATGCCTGGAACATGCAGGTGGAGCCGGAAATTCTGGCAACCATGGTCGCCGCCGGCAAGGGCAAGCTGGAAACCGCCTTCGGCACCCAGGTCGAGCGCATCAACCTCAATTGGTACAACCCCGATCCCGCTCTGGGAGACAAGCGCTCCACCAAGGAAGCCGGCCCTCATCCGGCCTTGTCAGACCCGGCTGTGCGTCGCGCCCTCTCGCTCGCCATCGACCGCGACATCATCGACGAAGCCGGTTATGGCGAAGCAGGCAAACCGACCTGCAACATTGTGCCGGCGCCTGCAGCCGTCGCATCCACCAAGAACGACAGCTGGTGCCTGAAGCAGGATATTGAAGGCGCCAACAAGCTGCTGGACGATGCAGGCTGGGTGAAGGGTGCAGACGGCATCCGCGCCAAGAACGGCGTCAAGCTCTCCTTCCTCTATCAGACCTCCACCAACTCCGTTCGCCAGGCGGCGCAGGAACTGGTGAAGGACATGTGGTCGCAGATCGGCGTTGCAGCTGAGCTGCGCAATGTCAGCGCCTCGGTCTTCTTCGGTGGCGACCCGGCAAGCCCAGACACGTTCCAGAAGTTTTATGCCGACGTTGAAATGTACACCAACAATTTCGACGGCACCGACCCGGAAAAATATCTGGCAGAGTGGCTGTGCGACAAGATTCCCGCCCCCTCGAATGGCTGGCAGGGACAGAATATTCCGCGCTACTGCAACCCGGAATTCGACAAGCTGGTGAGCGTCCTGTCCAAGACGACGGATTTCGCCAAGCGCGGCGAAATCGCCAAGCAGCTGAACGACATGCTGACGGAGGAAGGCGCGCACATTCCGCTCATCCACCGCGGTAACATCTCCTCGCATTCGCTGACGCTCGAAGGCGTTCGCATGAATGCATGGGATTCGGAACTCTGGAACGTCGCGGACTGGTCCCGCAAGAAGTAACACGCGGATGCGCCGGCCTCTCTTGCAGGGGCCGGCCTTTTGCATGCCCCCTGGACCATGATCTGAAGACACGGTTGCAGCGTCGTTGCGGAAAAGCTCTCTATTTTTGTCGCGCCGCACTCCGGGTCTGGAGAGTTTCAGATGTTTACCTTTACGCTCCGACGGCTTGCCTTTGCCGTACCGACGTTGCTCGTCATCAGCTTCGTCATCTTCGCGCTTCTCGATCTGGCGCCGAACGACCCGACCGGCGACCTGCCGCTGACCATTCCGCCAGAGGTACGTGAACAGATCCGCGCCTCGCTTGGCCTTAACGAACCCTTCTTCATCCGTTACCTGATGTGGCTGCAGCAATTCTTCATTAACGAACCGCTGAACCTTCTGGAAAAGCTGACCGGCTGGCAAATTGGCGATGGCAGCCGCACGCGGGTTCTCTCGTGGGCGACACGCAGTCCCGTGGTCGATCTCGTCATTCAACGCATGCCGCAGACGCTCTGGGTCGTCGGCCTCGCCTATCTCTTCGGCGCGCTGCTGGCCATCCCGATCGGCGTCATCTCCGCCTATAAGCAATATTCGATCTTCGATCAGATCGGCACCTTCATCTCCATGGTCGGTTATTCGGTGCCGACTTTCTTTACGGGCGTGTTGCTGGTCGTCATCTTCAGCTCATATCTGCAATGGTTCCCCTCCGTCTACGATACCAATCTCCAGGTAAGGGATTGGGCGAGCTTCGTGGCGCAGGTGAAGCAGATGTTCCTGCCGGTTCTGGTGCTGACACTCTATAACGTCTCGCAGATCAGCCGTTTCGTGCGCGCCTCCATGCTCGACAATCTGCATCAGGACTATGTTCGTACCGCGCGTGCAAAGGGCGTTAAGGAAAAGTCCGTTCTGCTGGTTCATGTCCTGCGCAACAGCCTGATCCCTGTCGTGACTGTCATCGCACTCGGCGTACCGACGATTTTTTCCGGCGCTATCATCACCGAGCAGATTTTCCGCGTGAACGGCCTTGGTCAATTGTTGATAACGGCCGTTCAGGGGGCGGATATTCCGCTGGTGCAGACGCTGACATTCATCTTCGCGGTGCTGATCGTGCTCTTCAACCTGATTGCCGACGTGCTGTACGGCATTCTCGACCCGAGGATCCGCTATGACTGACGCCACCGTCGCAGCGCCGACGGTTGCGGCCACGCCCGTCAAATCCGCCCTCGCCGATATCTGGAAGCAGTTCCGCGCCCACAAGGGCGGCGTGGCCGGACTTGTCGTCTTCATCTTCATTCTGCTCGCGGTCTATGTCGGCCCTTATATTCACACTGTCGCACCTAACGCCATCAACGTCAGGGAACGCAATCAATGGCCGTCGCTGGCGCATCCCTTCGGCACAGATAATCTCGGCAAGGACATGCTGGCACAGGTTTTGGCTGGCGGACGCATTTCACTCGCCGTCGGCATCACTGCCATGCTTCTGGCGCTGTTTCTCGGAACGCTGGTCGGTGTTCTCTCAGGCTATTTCCGTCGGCTTGATGGACCGTTGATGCGGTTGACGGACCTGTTCCTGGCTCTGCCGCTGCTGCCGCTGTTGCTCGTGATCCTCTTGCTGTTCCGCGATACGCTGCGTGCGGCCTTCGGGCCGGAAACCGGCATCTTCATCCTCATCGTCTTCGTGATCGGGATCACCAGCTGGATGCACACGGCCCGCATTGTGCGTGGAGACGTGTTGACGATCAAAAGCCAGGAGTTCATCACGGCGGCGAAATCGAGCGGCATGCGCGAATACCGCATCATCCTGAGGCATATTCTCCCGAACGTGCTGAGCTCGATCATGGTCTCCGCCACGCTCGGCATCGCATCTGCCATCATTACCGAATCCGCCCTCTCCTTCCTCGGCCTCGGCTTCCCATCGGATTTCCCGACCTGGGGACGGCTGCTGTTCGACGGGGCGAATTTCCTGCAACTGACACCGTCGCGCGTGTTATGGCCGGGGCTGGCGATTTCGCTGACGGTTCTGAGCGTCAATTACATCGGCGACGCCGTGCGCGATGCGCTCGATCCGCGGGCGTTGAAGAACTGAAGAGACACGCGGCGCATCCCCGCGCCGCGCATCCGTCGTCAATGATAATTCACCTTTTCAGCATCCAGAATGCTGTCCGCATCCAGCGCCGCAATCGGAATATCTGTCCGCGCCGGAATATCGCCGGAAAGCTGAAGCGCGAGATAACGCCCGCAGCAGACCCTTAGGAACGAGGTGAAATTGCCGAGATCGTGCCCGGCATCGATCGATTCATTGTAAAGCTTGGCGATCAGCTGCACGCTGTTCATGCCATCGCGGCGCGCGATCTCATCCAGCGTCGTCCAGAAGAAGTTCTCAAGCCGCACACTTGTGACCATGCCGTCGATACGGAGCGACCGCGTATGGCTTTCCCAGAGCACCGGGTCTGCCTTGATGAAAAGCTTGCACATGGTTTCCTCCCTCACCACGCCTCAAAAGATAGGCGGAAAACGGGGCTGGCAAAAGCCCCGTTCCACAGGTCTCATTTGGCAAGCACGGCCATGAATTGCGACAGCCAAGCCGGATGGGCGGGCCAAGCGGGCGCCGTCACCAGCTTCCCGTCCGTCACCGCCGCATCGATCGCAATATCCGCGTAGGTCCCGCCAGCCAGTTCCACCTCAGGGCGGCAGGCCGGATAGGCGGAACAGGTGCGGCCTTTAAGGACGCCGGCCGCCGCCAGCAATTGCGCACCGTGGCAGACGGCCGCAACAGGCTTGTCGGCCTCGAAGAAATACCGTACCGCCGCGAGCACATCGGCGTTCAGCCGCAGATATTCCGGTGCGCGGCCGCCCGGAATGACCAGCGCATCGTAATCCGCCGGTTTGATATCGGCGAAGGTGGCGTTGAGCGCGAAATTATGGCCACGTTTTTCCGAGTATGTCTGGTCGCCCTCGAAATCGTGGATGGCCGTGGCGATAGTCTGGCCCGCCTTTTTGCCGGGGCAGACGGCGTGCACCGTGTGGCCGACAGCAGCCAAGGTCTGGAACGGCACCATGGTCTCGTAATCCTCGGCAAAATCGCCGGTGATCATCAAAATCGTCTTCGGCATGTCTGCTCCTCCCGTTTTCGAATGCCTTTGGGCACCCTAACAGGTGGGATCGAGATGCGGGTATTATGGCAATACTACATGCCGAACAAAGGTGATATCAGCCGGCCGGCGGCTGCGGCCAGCGCCGCACACCGCCGCCCCAATTCTCGAACGCTTTCGAAAGCCGGAGCACAAACAGGTCCTCATAACGCGGGCCGACAATCTGCAATCCGATGGGCATGCCGGATGCCGAGAAACCGCAATTAATCGAGGATGCCGGCTGTTCCGACATGTTCCACGGCACGGTAAAGGCGATATGTTCGAAGGGCCGTGCGGGATCGTTGGTAGGCGATGCCCAGTCGGCCGGATAGGAGACGATGGGGTTAACAGGTGAAATCACCGCGTCCACCGACTGCATCAGCCGTCCGCAGGCCTTTCGCATTTCCATGGTCTGGTTGAAGCCGAAAACGGCACGCGCGCCGGAAACATCAGCGCCCTTTTCCGCCCATTCGTGAATATAGGGAAGGATCGCGGCACGACGATCCGCGCTCAGCGCCACCATGTCGCCCCAGAATTTCGCCCGCCAGAAGTCATCCAGCCCATCCAGCATATCCCGTGTCAGCACCGGCTCAACGGGAATGATGATGGCGCCCGCCTGTTCGAACAGCTTCGCTGCCGCCACCACCGCGTCACGCACCTCTTCATCCACAGGAAGGCCGCAGCCGGCATCCAGCATCAGGCCTATTTTCAGGCCCTTTACATCGATATTCAGATCCATCCAGTCGATTGTGTTGGGTGGCAGCGACGTACCGTCTCGCCAGTCCGGGCGGGAGAGCGTCGCCATGGCATAGGCGGCGTCGGCAACGGTACGGGTCATCGGCCCGGCGCAGCGGCCGGTATAATAGGGATCGACCGGGATGCGGCCCTGGCTCGGCTTGAAGCCGAAAAGCCCGGTCCAACCGGCGGGCAGCCGCACCGAGCCTCCAATATCCGTGCCGACATGCAGCGTACCGTAACCCGCAGCGCCCGCCGAAGCCGCGCCGGCGCTGGAACCGCCAGGGTTCTGGCTCGGGTCCCAGGGGTTGCGGCTAAGCTTGTGGAAGCTGGAAAGGCCGGAGGAGAGCATGCCGTAATCCGGGCAGGTCGTCTTGGCATAGAGGATGGCTCCATCTTCCCGGCAACGGGCAGCAACCGGTGCGTCCTCCAGCGCCGGCACAAGCTCAACCGCCTTTGTGCCGAGGGGCACCGGGTGGCCTTTCGTGGCAATGAGTTCCTTCAGCGAGACCGGAAGCCCATCGAGCGGGCCGAGCGTTTCGCCGCTGTGCCAACGCTGCGTCGAGGCTGTTGCCTGTCTGCGGGCATCTTCCGGGTCATAGGCATAAAGCGCGTTCACGATAGGCTCGAAAGCCTCGATGCGCGCTTCCACCGCCTGCCAGTATTCCGAGGGCGACAGCTTTCTTTCCCGGTAAAGCGCCAGGATTTCGAGCGTGTTGAAGTCTATGAGATCGGTCATGGCATCGTCTCGTCATAAAAACAGGAAATTGCGGCGATATCGGCTTGAAGCGATCAGCTGGTATCACGCGGGTCGAGCAGATCACGCAGGCCATCACCGAGGAGGTTGAGGCCGAAGACGGCGAGCGCAATGGCAAGGCCGGGCATGATGGCAAGCCAGGGCGCCGCGCCGAGATAGGTCTGTGCATCCGCTAGCATTCGTCCCCAGGTAGCGGCGGGCGGCGGCATGCCGAGACCGAGGAAGGAAAGGCCTGCCTCCGTCAATATCGCGAGACCGAGCTGGATCGTCACCTGCACGATGATCTGGTTGGAAATATTCGGCACGATATGAAACAGCGTGATCTTGGCACGGTTCTGGCCGATGCTGGTGGCGGCGGTGATGTATTCCCGCGCCCAGATTTGTAAGGCCGCCCCCAGCGTCAGTCGCGCAAAGACCGGCACCATGAAGGTGGCGATGGCGATGATGGCGGTAAAGCGTCCCGTGCCGATGAAAGCACCGAGCATCATGGCCGACAGGATTGGTGGCACGGCGAAGATGATGTCGCAGACGCGCATGACGACGGTTTCGGTAAAGCCGCGCAGCGCCGCGACCGTGACGCCGATCGCAGTGCCGATAAAGGCGCCGATGGCGACGGCGGCGATGGCGGTGGAGAGTGAGTTCCACGCACCGGCCATCAGCATGGAGAGCACATCGCGGCCGAAATGATCCGTGCCGAGACCGCCATAAACGAAAGGCGATTTCAGCTTTTGCACGATCTGCATCTTGGTGGGGGAAACCGGCGTCCAGACCAGCGACAAAAGGGCGACGGCCACGAGAAAGACTGTGACGGCGATACCGATAACGAAAGCCGGGCGACGGCGGATAAATCGCATCATCGCGCACCTGCCCGCAGTCTCGGGTCGATAAAGAGATAGGCTATATCGACCACGAAATTCATGATGATGACCAGCGCTGAGAAGAACAGCACGACGGATTGCATCACGACGATATCCCGTTGCGTCAGTGCCTGATAGGCAAGCCGGCCGAGGCCCGGCAGGTTGAAGACATTTTCCACCAGCACCGCACCCGCAATGAGGAAGGTGAATTGCAGGCCGATCATGGTGACGACGGGGATCATCGCGTTCGGCACCGCATGCCGCCACAGCGCCACCCGCTCGCTCAGACCCTTGGCCCGGGCGGTGCGCACGAAATCCTCGTTCATCACCTCAAGCACGGCGGAACGGCAGACGCGGGTGAGAACGCCGGCCTGCGACAGTGCCAGAGCGATTGCCGGCAGAACTAGCGCCATGAGACCTGCCGAAAAGCTTGGGCTCCAGCCGGGAAACCCACCTGATGGCATCCAGCCGAGCGTGGTGGAAAAAACGATGATCAGCAGCAGCCCGACCCAGAAGCCCGGCACGGCAATGCCCACATGGGAAAACAGCCCGGCCGCGAAATCCACCGCCCCGTTGCGGTTCCTCGCCGCCGCGACGCCAAGCGGAATGGCGATGGCAACCGACAGGCAGACGGCAAGCAGCGCAAGCGGCAGCGTGACGGCCAGCCGCTCGACGATCAGGCCCGCCACGGGCACGCCATAGGTATAGGATTGCCCGAGATCGCCGCGGAAGACGCCAGCAAGCCAGTGGATGTAGCGCAGCAGCAGCGGCTGATCGAGACCCATCTGCTTTTGCAGCGCCGCCAGAGTATCCGGGCTCGCCGACGTGCCGAGCATGATGGCGGCCGGATCACCCGGCAGCAGGCCCATGACAAGATAGATGATGAGGGAGACGGCAAACAGCGTGATGACGAGGCTTACGAGACGCCGGATGAGGAGGGCTAACATCTGGCATCTTCTCCTTGCGATATTTTACCCGCGACGGAAGCGCAACTACACACTCCTCCGTCATGCCGGACTTGATCCGGCATGAC
>JAEXMK010000154.1 GCA_023444445.1 Pseudomonadota bacterium
ACTCGCCCTCACCACCCCGGATCGACGGAGCGGAGGCGTTGTCAGAGAAGGAAATGGGCAATGTCGTCCCAGGCTGGATTGAGATCTTCAATCAACTTGATCTTCCATGCCCGTGGCCAGTTTTTTATCGTCTTTTCTCTCGCAATTGCGTCGGTGACGAGATCGTATGTTTCGAACCACACAAGCGTCTTAACGCCATAACGCGTTGTGAATCCGGGCGTCAGGTCGTTCTGATGTTCATATAAACGGTGAGAAAGGTCGCTTGTTACGCCAGTATAGAGTGTACCGTTTCTTTTGGATGCAAGAATATAAACGTAACCTTGGCGCATGAGAAAATCATGCGCAAAGGTCATTATTTTGGCAACAGGCGAAATTATTTCCGTCATACCGGACTTCATCCTGTATCCAGCCGCCGCGCGTCTGCGGGGCGAGAAGAGTTTTTTCAGCCCTAGGACTTGGGCTGACTGGATGCCGGATCAAGTCCGGCATGACGGAAGGAAGTGCGGTCAAAGCGCGTCTTCCGCACCCGTCTTCTTCCTGCGCCGCGCATTGCGCGCGAGCATGTTGAGCAGTTCCACCAGCGCCGAGAACGCCATGGCGGCATAAACGTAGCCCTTGGGAACGTGGAAGCCCATGCCTTCGGCGATCAGCGTCGTGCCGATCATCATCAGGAAGGCGAGCGCCAGCATGACGATGGTCGGGTTGCGCTCGATGAAGTTGGCAAGCGGCGTTGCGGCAAGCAGCATGACGGTGACGGCGACGACGACGGCGACGATCATGATCGGCAAATGCGGTGTCATGCCGACGGCGGTGATGATGCTGTCTACAGAGAAAACAAGGTCGAGCAACAGGATCTGGCCAATGGCGGCGCCAAAATTCATCGCGGCCGGGCCACCCACCATGTCTTCCTTGTGATCTTCCGGGTCGACATTGTGGTGAATTTCCTTCGTCGCCTTCCATACCAGGAATAGACCACCCGCTATGAGGATCATGTCTTTCCACGAGAAGGGGTGGCCGAAGGCTTCGAAGACCGGCGTGGTGAGCTGCACGATCCATGCGACGGTGCCGAGCAGGCCGAGACGCATGACGAGCGCAAGGCCAATACCGATCTTGCGGGCTTTTTCGCGCTGTTCGGGCGGCAGCTTGTTGGTGAGGATGGAGATGAAGATCAGGTTGTCGATGCCGAGCACGACCTCCATGACGATCAGCGTGACGAGCGCCACCCAGGCGGCGGGATCGGACAGGAGAGGGAGAACGGACTCCATCAGGGAAATTTTCCTTTCAGCAACAAGGCCAACCGAATAGTCGGTGGGTGGAACTTATAGCGCAATACGCGAGAAACAAGGAGATCGCGTCTCCGATGCGCATGATTTCATCGAAATTTCGCGCAGTCCGCGTATCGTCGCTTTCGCCGTTGCTGAATGATCTCAGACCTTGTCGGTTCCGTAGGCCGCCATGAATACCTTGATGGCGCTGCCGATCACCCGGTCCAGTTCCTCCTCGGGAACCGGTCCGTCGATCTCCCCGAACAGGCGCAGCTTGAAGAACGTGCCAGTGGAAAGCTCGATAAATTGCCGCGCAGCCAGTTCCACATCGTCTACTTTCAGGTGGCCGAGAGCGACATGGTGCTCAATGAAATCCTGAAGCACGGTGCGGACATTGTTGGGCGCTGCGATGAAAAAGCGCTGGGCGAGCTTGGGCATACGATCGATGACGCCGATCACCGAGCGCATGGCGGGGATCATATCGGAGCAGATCATCTTGTTGGCGAAAGCCTTGCCGAATTGCTCGAGGCCTTTGCGCACCTCTTCGGTGCCAGCCAGAATATTACGCATGGAGGTGGCGAATTCCTGGCGGTGATGGTCGACAAGGGCGGCGAACAAATCCTCCTTGTTGGAGAAATAGACGTAGATCGTGCCTTTGGAAACGCCGGCTTCCCGCGTGATGTCGTTCATGCTGGCCGCGTCGAAACCCTTGCGCTTGAACACGCGCCACGCGCCAGCCAGAATCTGGTCGCGTTTGGCAGGATCTTCGCCCGCCGCGAAACGCCCGGCGGTGTTGCCCGGACAGACCGTCTCCGTTTCCGTCTCCATATCCCCGTCTTCAACTGTCATCGCTAATGCCCCTTAGCATCGGAATGACGTAAAAAAAATTAACCGAACGTCGAACCAATCGGTTCGATAACACTTGATATGTGTCAGGAAAGAGATTATGTCAATCGAACCGAACGGTTCAGTTCGATAACCTTTCTTCAATCTATCACGGTACACTCTCATGTCGGCCCAGAAGAATAGCGCGGTTCGCGCCGCTAATGATGCGGAAGAGGCGGATATCTCCGCCAAGGCCGAGACCTCTCCCGCAAAGCCGGCCGAGGCTCCGGCTGCGCCGCCTGCTCAGACGACGGCTGCGCCGAAGCAGAAGAAGCGCTCCAAGCTTCTTCCCATCATAGCGATCGCCCTTTTGGCCGGTGCGGGCTGGTATGGTTACAACTGGTGGATCGACGGCCGCTTCCTGGTGTCGACGGATGACGCCTATATAGAAGGTGATATCGCGGTTATCGCACCGAAGGTTTCCGGTTACGTCGCCAAGGTGAACGTGGTTGAGAACCAGGAAGTCAAGGCAGGCGATCCGCTGGTGACGCTCGACGATGGCGATTACCGCATCGCGCTCGAACAGGCAGACGCCCAGATCCGCACCGAGCAGCTGTCGCTGAAGCGTATCGATGCGCAGATCATTGGCGGCGAAGCTTCGCTGGAACAGGCCGTCGCCCAGAAGGGCGCACTGGATGCTGCACTTCGCGGCGCCGAAATTACCCAGAAGCGCGCGAGCGAGTTACAGGCGAAGGATGTCGGCACGGTTGCCGCTTCCGACAATGCGCAGGTAGCGCTTGATCAGGCCAAGGCGAATGTCGTGGCCGGTGATGCCGCCATCTCTTCGGCCAAGGCCAATGTGGAACTTCTGCGCGCCCAGCGCGAGGAAGCCGAAAGCACGATCCGTTCGTTGCAGCTTTCCAAGGACAAGGCAGCCCGCGATCTCTCCTTCACGGTTCTGAAGGCGCCCTATGATGGCGTCATCGGCAATCTCGCCGTGCAGAATGGCGATCTGGTGTCGGTCGGCAAGCGTCTGGCTTCGCTGGTGCCGATGAACGAGCTTTATATCGACGCCAATTTCAAGGAAACGCAGCTTGCCCGCGTCGTGCCCGGTTCGAAGGTGCGCGTGCATGTCGATGCCTTTGATGATGCGACGATTGAAGGCACGGTGCAGTCGATCTCGCCCGGTTCGGGCTCGGTCTTCTCCATGCTGCCGCCGGAAAATGCGACGGGCAACTTCACCAAGGTCATCCAGCGCGTCCCGGTTCGTATCGTCTTCTCCAAGGAAGACCTTGCAAAGCACAATCTGCGCGCCGGCCTCAGCGTCGTTGTCGATGTGGATACCCGCACGGCGCCGGAAGGCACCAGAACGGCGCAAGTTAACCCGGAAGCCAAGTAAGGCGCATCGCTGATGCGCCGTTGAGGTCAAGATCATGGCGGCTACGGTTGTCGGTACGGGCGGGGCGTCCATCCCCGCCGATCCCCCGATGGACAGGCGCAGGCTTATCGCATTCTTCGCGATGGTCTTTGGCATGTTCATGTCCATTCTCGACATTCAGATCGTGTCCGCCTCGCTAGCGGAAATCCAGGCCGGCCTCGGCGCCGGCTCGGATGAGATCGCCTGGGTGCAGACTTCCTATCTGATCGCGGAAGTGATCATGATCCCGCTGTCGGGCACGCTGGCGCGCATTCTCTCCACGCGCGTGCTCTTCGCCACCTGTGCTGCGGGCTTCACGATCTCGAGCGCGCTTTGCGCCACCGCCACCAATATCGACCAGATGATCGTCTATCGCGCGATCCAGGGCTTTATCGGCGGTGGCATGATCCCGTCGGTCTTTGCGGCCGCCTTCACCATCTTCCCGCCGTCGAAGCGTTCCGTCGTCTCGCCCATCATCGGCCTCGTCGCCACGCTTGCACCCACCATCGGCCCGACTGTCGGCGGCTATCTCTCCAATGCCTTTTCCTGGCACTGGCTGTTCCTCGTCAACATCATTCCCGGCATCATCGTCACCATCCTGACCTGGAGCCTGATCGATTTCGACAAGCCGGAGCGGTCGCTCTGGAAGAAGTTCGACTGGTGGGGGCTCATCTCCATGGCGGTCTTCCTCGGCTCGCTGGAATATGTGCTGGAAGAGGGCAACAACAAGGACTGGTTCAACGACGAGCATATCGTGCTGGGCTCGATCGCCATGGTCATCGGCGCTGTCGTATTCTTCTGGCGCGCCTTCAAGGTGGAATTTCCTGTCGTGGATATCCGCGCCTTTGCCGACCGCAACTTCTCGATCGGCTCGCTGTTTTCCTTCGTCATGGGCATTGGCCTTTATGGCCTGACCTATCTCTACCCACTCTATCTCGGGCGGGTGAGGGGATATGATGCGCTGATGATTGGCGAGACCATGTTCGTATCCGGTCTTGCCATGTTCTTCACCGCGCCGATTGCCGGCAAGGTCTCCACAAAGCTCGATCCGCGCATCATGATGGCCATCGGCTTCATCAGCTTCGGCTGTGGCACCTGGATCATGACGCACGTGACGACCGACTGGGACTTTTACGAACTGCTGATCCCGCAGATATTGCGCGGTTTCGGCTTGATGATGTGCATGGTGCCGATCAACAACATCGCGCTCGGCACGCTGCCGCCGGCCCGTATCCGTAACGCGTCCGGCCTGTTCAACCTCACGCGTAACCTCGGCGGCGCCGTTGGCCTGGCCGTGATCAACACCCTGCTGTCGCAGCGCACGGACGACCATTATGTGCGGCTGGCCGAACATATCAGCTATTCCAACCCCATGGCGCTGGAATGGCTGAACAGTGTTGGCGCCAACTACGATTCCTATGGGCTCGATGGTGCCTCCGTCGCGGTCAAGAAAATGGTTGGCATGGTCTCGCAACAGGCATGGATTCTCGCCTTCGCCGATGTGTTCTTCGCGCTGACGATTTTGTTCGGCAGCCTGATCTTCATGACGATCCTGATCCAGAAACCCAAGGCAGCGCCGCCACCAGACGCGGCGCACTGATAAAATTCCCTCCCATCCACCGCAGAGCTGGGGCCGTTGGAAACAACGGCCCCTTTTTTGTTGCCGCTTGCCCACCAAATCTGGAGCGAGCGGTCGCCGCCCGTTTCTTCTCCCCGGCCGGGGAGAAGGTGGCCCGAAGGGTCGGATGAGGGGGCTAGTAC
>JAEXMK010000190.1 GCA_023444445.1 Pseudomonadota bacterium
ATCCAGCCAGCCCAAGTCCTTGGGCTGAAAGAACTCTCTCGCCGCGCAGACGCGCGCCGGCTGGATCCCTGTGACAAGCACAGGGATGAGGGAGTGGGGGACGACCCTCATAGACTGACTTACAAACTGTGCAAATGACTTGAAATGTCATCCCACTCCGGATTCGTGCCTTCGATCAGATTGATCTTCCATTGCCGAGGCCATTTCTTGATCGTTTTTTCCCGGGTAATCGCACTCGCCAACAGGTCGTATTCCTCGAACCACACCAGCATTTTCACGCCATATCGCGAAGTAAAGCCGGGCGTAAGTTCATTCTGATGTTCGAAAATTCTGTTGGGTAAATTCTTAGTTACGCCAGTATAAAGCGTACCGTTACGCTTGGATGCTAAAATATAAACATAGCCCTTCATGTAAACGAAGCTGCATCCTTTTTTGATACTTCACAAGCGTGAAATTAAATCTCCCCCTCATTCCTGTGCCTGTCACAGGAATCCAGCCAGCCCAAGTCCTTGGGCTGAAAACAACCCCTCGCCGCGCAGACGCGCGTCGGCTGGATCCCTGTGACATCCTCGGGCTTGTTCCGGGGAACAGGGATGAGGAGGGCGTGCGGTCAGCTTCGTGCTTCATCCGTCTTACTCAATTCCCCCGCCCCTAAAAAAACCCAATGGAATAAAAATTCCATTGCAGTTACAGTGCACGGGATTCAATCCGCATAAGGGAACGACAATGACGGCAATCGAGGCGCCAGACTCCGTAAAGGCATTTGAGGAGCGGTTGCTCCATGTCGCGGAAGGCTTGCCGAAACGATTGCGTCAATGCGCGGATTATGTCGCATCCAATCAGGATCGCATCGCCGTCTCCACTGTCGCCGAAATGGCTGAGGGTGCAGGTGTGCAGCCTTCGGCCTTCATGCGTTTCTGCCAGATCATGGGCTTTTCCGGCTTTTCGGAGATGCAGCGCCTGTTTCGCGATTCGTATGTTGGCGGCTGGCCTGACTATACCACACGGCTCGACCATCTGCGTGAGAAAGGGGATGAAAGCGCCTCCGGCTTACTTGCGGAATTTGTCGAGGCCGGCCGTTCCTCGCTGGAAATGCTGCTGAAATCGGTCGATACACGGCAGTTGGACGAGGCCGTTTCGATACTGGCAAAGGCGCGCACCGTGCACATCGTCGGTTTGCGGCGCTCTTTTCCCATTGCCAGCTATCTGGCCTATGCCTTCGAAAAAATGAAGGTGCCCGCGGTTCTGCACAGCGCTGTTGGCGGACTTGGCAATATCAGCGCCATCTCCAATGACGACGCGCTGATCGCCATCACATTTTCCCCCTACTCCGCAGAAACGCTGGAACTGGCGGGGAATGCCCGCGCCAGCGGCATTCCCGTCGTTGCGCTTTCGGATTCTGCGGTCAATCCGCTGCGCAAGTCCGGCGCGACGCTTCTGACCGTTACCGAGATCGATTTCGGCGCTTTCCGCTCCCTTTCCGCCACGCTCTGTCTCGCCATCACGCTGGCCGTGGCTGTGGGAACACGCAAGACGGCCTGAATATTTTTATTGAAAACGGAAAAAATAGAATTTATGATCCAAATCCATGAAACGGACATTCCACGACGGTCCTTCTCGTGACGGACAAGTGAGCGGAGGAGGCTCACCGGAGCGGGGATGGCAAAAGCTGGCGGCATGGTTGCCTGATCCGCTCGACACACATGAGGCAGACCGCGCCAGCGTGCGGTGCTAAGGAGGAACCTTTTGAAAAAACTTGATCTTATCACGATCGGGCGCTCGTCTGTCGACCTTTACGGTTCGCAGGTCGGTGGCCGTCTGGAGGACATGGCCTCCTTTGCCAAATATATCGGCGGCTCTCCCACCAATATCGCGGCGGGTGCCGCCCGCCTGGGGCTGAACAGCGCCGTCATCACCCGCGTTGGTGATGAGCATATGGGCCGCTTCATCCGCGAACAACTGGTGCGCGAAGGCGTTGATGTGCGTGGCGTGAAGACCGACCCGGAGCGGCTGACCGCGCTGGTGCTGCTCGGCATTCGCGACCAGAACCAGTTCCCGCTGATCTTCTATCGGGAAAACTGCGCCGACATGGCGCTGAGCGAAGACGATATAGATCCCGCCTTCATTGCCGAAGCCGGCTGCATCTGCGCCACTGGCACGCATCTGTCGCATCCGAAAACGGAAGCGGCAGTGCTGAAGGCGCTGAAACTCGCCCGCGAAAACGGCGCGAAGACCGCGCTTGATATTGATTACCGCCCCAATCTCTGGGGTGTGGCCGGCCATGGCGATGGCGAAAGCCGGTTCGTGGAATCGCAGAAGGTCACCGCCAAGCTGCAATCCACGCTGCACCTTTTTGACCTGATCGTCGGCACGGAAGAGGAATTCCACATTGCCGGCGGCTCCACCGATACGCTCGCGGCACTCAACGCCGTGCGCAAGGTTTCGAATGCCACGCTGGTGTGCAAGCGCGGCCCGATGGGGGCTTCGGTCTTCACCGGCGACATTCCCGCAAGCCTCGACGACGGTCAGACGGGCGAAGGTTTCCCGATCGAGGTCTTTAATGTTCTTGGTGCCGGCGATGGCTTCATGGCCGGGCTGTTCCGCGGCTGGCTGCGCGGCGAAGACTGGCCGACGACGCTGAAATACGCCAATGCCTGCGGTGCCTTCGCCGTCTCCCGTCATGGCTGCACGCCCGCGTATCCGAGCTGGGAAGAACTGCAATATTTCTTCAAGGCCGGCATTCGCAACAAGGCGCTGCGCAAGGACGAGGCGCTGGAGCAGGTGCATTGGTCCACCAACCGCAAGGGCGACTGGGAGACGATGCGCGTCTTCGCCTTCGACCATCGCATGCAGCTGGAAGCCATCGCCGACGAGCTTGGGGTCAAGCACGAGCAGATCGGCGCTTTCAAGAAACTCTGCCTTCAGGCGGCGCAGAAGGTTTCCGGTGGTGAGCCGGGTTACGGCATTCTCTGTGATGGCCGCCTTGGCCGCGACGCCTTGTTTGCCGCCAGTGGCTCCGGCCTCTGGATCGGCCGTCCGGTGGAATGGCCGGGCTCGCGCCCGCTGACGCTGGAACCGGATCTCGGCAAGGATTTTGGCGGGCTTTCGGAATGGCCGCTTGAAAACGTCGTCAAGGTTCTGTGTTTCTATCACCCCGATGACACCGAGGAGATGCGTGCCGCGCAGGAAGAGACCGTGACGCGACTGTTCGAGGCGGCGCGTCGCAACCGGCTGGAAATGCTGCTGGAGGTCATTCCCTCCAAGGTCGGCCCGACCGACGATTTGACCGCCGCCCGCATCATCGAGCGTTTTTACGAGATCGGCGTTTACCCCGACTGGTGGAAGCTGGAGCCGATGAAGACCCGTGCCGCATGGAAGAACGCCTGCGACGCCGTGCATCGCAACGATCCTTATGTGCGGGGCATCGTCGTTCTCGGTCTCGACGCACCGCAGAGCGAGCTGGAAGAAAGCTTCCGCCTTGCCGCCGGCTTCGATCTGGTAAAAGGTTTCGCCGTTGGCCGCACGATTTTCGCGGATGCCGCCCGCAACTGGCTCGGTGGCAGGATGACCGATGAGGAAGCGGTAAAGGATATGGCGCAGCGTTACACCAGCCTGTGCCGTATTTGGGATGAGGCGCGCGCCAAAAAGGGAGAGGCAGCGTGAAGACAATCAGATTGACGGCTGCGCAGGCCATGGTTCGTTACCTGGCAGCGCAGATGAATGAAGACGGCGAAACCTATATTGCCGGCATGTGGGCGATTTTCGGCCATGGCAATGTCGCCGGCATCGGCGAAGCGCTTTATGGCATCCGCGACGAACTGCCGACCTATCGCGGCCAGAACGAGCAATCCATGGCCCATGCAGCCATCGCCTATGCCAAGCAACTGCGCCGCCGCCGCGCCATGGCGGTCACCTCCTCCATCGGCCCCGGCGCGGCCAATATGGTGACGGCGGCAGCGCTGGCGCATGTCAACCGCCTGCCGGTTCTCTTGATCCCCGGTGATGTCTTCGCCAATCGCGGCCCGGACCCCGTGCTGCAGCAGCTGGAAGATTTCGGCGATGGCACCATGACGGTGAATGACTGCTTCCGCCCGGTCAGCCGGTATTTCGACCGTATCATGCGGCCGGAACAGTTGCTGACGGCGCTGCCCCGCGCCATGCGCACCATGACGGACCCGGCCGATTGCGGCCCCGTCACGCTCGCCTTCTGCCAGGATGTGCAGGCGGAAGCCTATGATTACCCCGAAAGTTTCTTCGAAAAGCGGGTCTGGCGGCAGCGTCGTCCTGAGCCGGATGTAGTTGAGTTCGAAGAGGCCATCGCCGCGCTGAAGGCGGCAAAGAACCCTGTCATCGTTGCCGGCGGCGGCGTACATTTCGCAGGTGCTACCGAAACGCTGAAAAGCTTTGCCGAAAAACATTCCATCCCCGTGGTGGAAACGCAGGCAGGCAAATCGGCATTGGCATGGGATCACGACCTGAATTTCGGCCCGGTTGGCGTGACCGGTGCGGAAAGCGCCAATATCGTCAGCGAAAAGGCCGATCTCGTCTTCGGCGTCGGCACCCGTTTTCAGGATTTCACGACAGGTTCCTGGGCGTTGTTCAAGAACCCGAACCGCAAGATTCTTGCGCTCAACGTTCAGCCCTATGACAGCGCCAAGCATGATGCGATCAGCCTGACGGCCGATGCCAAGATCGGGCTTGAAAAACTGTCAGCAGCACTCGGCAGCCACCGTTTTGCGGCACCGGATGCGGGCCTGAAGGCAGCCTGGTTCGCAAAGGCGGATGCAGATACAGCCGCCCCCGGCCCGGAACATACAAACAGCCTGCCGACAGACATGCAGGTGATCGGCGCGGTGCAGCGCCAGTCGCGTGACAATACCGTTGTCATGTGCGCCGCAGGCACCATGCCGGGCGAACTGCATCAGCTGTGGAAATCCAAGCTGCCGCTCTCCTATCACATGGAATACGGCTTCTCCTGCATGGGTTATGAGGTTGCTGGCGGTCTCGGCATCAAGATGGCGGAACCGGACCGAGACGTGATCGTCATGGTCGGCGACGGCTCCTATATGATGATGAATTCCGAGCTGGCCACATCGGTCGGCATGGGTGTGAAGATCACGCTCGTCATCACCGACAACCGGGGTTACGGCTGCATCAACCGCCTGCAGATGGCGACCGGCGGCGCGCAGTTCAACAATCTCTACGCCCACACCAACGTCAATCCGATCGCCATCGATTTTGCCGCACATGCGGCATCCATGGGGGCGGATTCTCGCAAGGTCTCCACCATATCCGAGCTGGAGGAGGCGCTGGCTGCGGCCCGCGCATCCACCCGCACGACCGTCATCGTCATCGATACCGACCCCTATCCGACACCGCAGGCCGGTGGTCACTGGTGGGATGTCGCCGTTCCCGAAACATCGGACCGCCCGGAAGTAACCGATGCGCGCACCCGTTATGAAAACGCCCTGAAAGAAAGACAGTAAGATGATCCGTTACGGCACCAACCCCATCGCCTGGTCCAACGACGACGACCGCACGCTGGGCGCCCATATCAGCCTCGACCAATGCCTCGACGAAACCGCGAAAATCGGCTTCGACGGCATCGAAAAAGGCCACAAGTTCCCGACCGATCCGGAAGGCCTGAAGGGCGTGCTTTCGCCACGCGGCCTGTCCTTCGTCTCCGGCTGGCATTCACTGAACCTTCTGACCGACAGCATCGAATCCGAAAAGAAGGCGATGCAGCCGGCGCTTGATCTCTTGAAGGCCATGGGTTCGAAAGTCATCATCGTCTGCGAAACCTCCAATGCCATTCACGGTGCGGACGACACGGCGCTGGTTGACCGTCCGCGTCTTGCGGCTGAAGACTGGGCCAAGTTCGGTGCGGGCGTCGAGGCGCTGGCCGCCTTTGCCGCCGAACAGGGCATCACCCTCGTTTATCACCATCACATGGGAACCGTGGTCGAGAGCGAAGACGAAATCGACCTGCTGATGCAGCACACCGGCCCGAAGACGCATCTGCTGCTCGATACCGGCCATTGCCTGTTCGGCGGCGGCGATCCCGTCCGCGTCGCGCAGAAATATATGGGCCGTGTTGGCCATATCCATGCCAAGAATGTGCGGCCCGTGATTGCCGAGCAGGTGCGCAACGAGCGGCTCTCCTTCCTCGAAGGCGTTCGTCGCGGCGTCTTCACCGTTCCGGGCGACAGCGAAGGTGGCGTGAATTTTCCGCCGGTGCTGAAAGTGGCGGCCGAACATGGTTACAGCGGCTGGCTGGTGATCGAAGCCGAGCAGGATCCTGATGTGCGTAATCCGTTCGAGTATCAGAGCCTCGGGCTGAAATCGCTGAAGGCTTTTGCGCGTGAGGCCGGACTGGACAAAGCTCAGGCTGCCTGAACCGAACCACGGAAGGCGGGGCGGCCTACTCCACCCGTCATACCGGCCTTGAGCCGGTATCCAGCCAGCCCAAGTCTTTGGGCTGAAAA
>JAEXMK010000207.1 GCA_023444445.1 Pseudomonadota bacterium
GTTCCAGCGGGAAGGTCTCTTGCGGGAATATCTGAAAATCAATGGCCAATGGCGGGATCATATGATGTTTTCCCTTCTTGCCGACAAGCAAAGCTCCGGCGGAACGAAGTACGATACATGACCTACAATCACTCCGCGCCGTGCCTGTCGAAACGTCTGGCGGCATTCGCACTGGCTGTGCCGTTTTTCCTGCTTTTCGTGTTTTTTGCCTCTCATTCCTACGCTTTCGAACCGGTGAAGATTTCCCGTGACGACACGGCGCTCGATCTGACCGCGACGACCGATATCTATGCCAATCAGGGCGAAGCCTTTCAGGTCTCGACTGCGCCCGGCCCCGACGGCATCCGCCGCCGTATCGAAGTGCGCGCCAGCTCCGACGACCATCAGGGCGACTGGGCGGTCTTTGCGCTCGCCAACGTTTCGGAAGAGCAGCTGGAGCGCGTGATCGTCGCGCCGCATTTTCGTCTCGTCAATTCCAAGCTGTTCTGGCCGGATCTCGGTTCGCAGCGCATCATCGCGATTACGCCGAGTGAAGGTTTTGCGCTTGATCGCCAGCCGAGCCCGGATGCGGACGTGTTCCGCATTACGCTCAATCCCGGTTCCGTCATCACCTTCGTCGCCGAGCTTTCCACACCGCAGCTGCCGCAGATTTACCTCTGGGAACCGGAGGCCTACAAGGACACGATCAACGCGTTCACGCTGTACCGTGGCATCGTGCTTGGCATTGCCGGCCTGCTCGCCGTGCTGCTGACCATTCTTTTCGTGGTCAAGGGAACCTCGGTTCTGCCAGCCTCGGCAGCACTCGCCTGGGCGGTTCTGGCCTATATCTGCGTCGATTTTGGCTTCCTCGAAAAGCTCATTACCGTCACCTCAAGCGATCAGCGAATATGGAGGGCGGGCGCGGAAGTGGCGCTCGCCTCCAGCTTCGTCGTCTTCCTCTTCACTTATCTCAACCTCAACCGATGGCACGCGCATCTGGGTTATGCGACCTTTGCCTGGGTGGTGGGACTGGCGCTGCTGTTCGGCGTGGCGATCTACGACCCTTCCGTTGCATCGGGTATTGCGCGTGTTTCCTTCGCGCTGACGGCAACGGCGGGCATCGCGCTCATCATCTATCTCGGTTTCAACAAATATGACCGGGCGATCCTGCTGGTCCCATCCTGGGCCCTGATCCTCGTCTGGCTGTTCGGCAGCTGGTTGACCGTGACCGGGCAACTCGACAATGACATCGTGCAGCCTGCCCTTGGCGGCGGGCTGGTTCTGATCGTGCTTCTCATTGGCTTTACCGTCATCCAGCATGCTTTTGCGGGCAGCGCCTATCAGCAGGGGCTGTTCTCCGATCTCGAACGCCAGTCGCTGGCGCTGACGGGCAGCGGCGATACCGTATGGGACTGGGATGTGACGCGTGACCGTATTGTCACCACGCCCGATATTTCCAACCGGCTGGGTCTGGAGCCCGGCACCATGCATGGCGCCGCGCGGAACTGGCTGCCGCGCCTGCACCCCGACGATCGCGACCGCTTCAAGGCAACGCTCGACGTGCTGCTCGACCATCGCAAAGGCCGCCTCAACCACGAATTCCGCATCCGCGCCGAGGATGGGCATTTCCACTGGCTGCAAATTCGTGCGCGTCCCGTTCTCGGCTCCAACGGCGAAATCATCCGCTGCGTCGGCACCATCACCGACATTACCGAGCAGAAGAATTCCGTCGAGCGGCTGTTGCAGGATGCGATGAACGACAATCTGACCGGGCTTCCGAACCGGCAGGTCTTCCTCGACCGCCTGCAATCGATCCTCAATCTCTCGCCTGACAGCGAGGGCGTGCGGCCGACGGTGATGGCAATCGATATCGACCGCTACAAGCTGGTCAACGATACGCTTGGTATCGCTGCCGGTGACAATATCCTCATTGCGCTGACCCGGCGTCTGCGCCGTCTGCTCAAACCGCAGGATACGCTGGCGCGGCTGGGCGGAGATGAATTCGGCCTGATCCTGACGTCGGAGCGCGATCCGCAGCGGGTTGCCGATTTCGCCGATGCGGTGAACAAGGCGATCATGGTGCCGATCAATTTCGCCAATCGCGAAATCATCCTCACCGCCTCCATCGGCCTCGTCTCATGGATCGACCAGCAGGAAAGTGCGGCCGGATTGCTCAGCGATGCAGAACTCGCAATGTACCGCGCCAAGCGCGCCGGCGGCAACCGCGTCGAGCCGTTCCGCCCCGCCTTCCGCACCTCGGGCACCGACCGGCTGCAGATGGAAAGCGACCTTCGCCGCGCCATCGAGCGCAAGGAGCTGTCGCTTGCCTATCAGCCGATCGTCAAGCTCGACGATGGCGAGCTTGCCGGTTTCGAGGCGCTGATGCGCTGGGAGCACCCCAAGCGCGGCAATATTCCGCCGAGCGAATTCATTCCGATTGCGGAGGCTTCGGGCCTGATCGAACCGCTCGGCATGTTTGCGCTGGAGCGCGCCGCAACCGACCTGATGGACTGGCAACATGCCATCGACAAGATGCCGATCTTCATCTCCGTCAATATTTCCAGTGCGCAGCTGCTGAACAACGAACTCTATAACGACGTTCGTGGCATGCTGACCCGCACCCGCTGCAACCCGCAGCAGCTGAAGCTGGAACTGACGGAATCCGTCGTCATGGAAAACCCGGAACAGGCTCGGCTTGTGCTTTCCAAGCTCAAGGAAACGGGCTTGAGCCTCGCCATGGACGATTTCGGCACCGGCTATTCGTCGCTTGCCTATCTCACCCGCTTCCCCTTCGACACGATCAAGCTCGACAAGGCGCTGGTGGCCAATACCAGCGATAAACGCAACGTACTGCTTCGCTCCGTTATTGCCATGGCGCGGGCGCTTGACATGCAGGTGGTGGCGGAAGGCATCGAAACGCCTGAGGATGCAGCGGAACTGGCTCGAATGAACTGCCATTTCGGCCAGAGCTTCCTATTCGGCACTCCGGTTTCGGGCGATGCGGCGCTGAAGTTGCTGCGGGAGCGTTTCCAGCCGACGAAGCGGGCTTCGTAAGCGGAGTATTGCGTACATGGAAGCGAGTGGCGCGCAATCTCCTCAAATTCCACGTTATCCTCGGGCTTGTCCCGAGGATCTAATCACGCATGCTAAAACGACCGTTGGCAGATCCTCGGGACAAGCCCACTGCTGTCCGGTTTAAATTTGGTGGACATGGC
>JAEXMK010000229.1 GCA_023444445.1 Pseudomonadota bacterium
AAGCGCCCCGTAGGGCGCTTCTTAAGCTTTTGATTTTCATGAAGAAAACTGGAGCGGGCGAAGGGATTCGAACCCTCGACCCCAACCTTGGCAAGGTTGTGCTCTACCCCTGAGCTACACCCGCTCAAATCCACCGGTCCGGGGTAGTTCGCTGAACCGTGGGCCGCCGAAGCGGCGACGGGTGCTATATCGCTCAATCGATTTTGGAATGCAACAGTTTCTTTTGCGGTTTCGGTGGAAATCCTTCCAGCTGTCGCTTTATTCGAAAGAGCGCACACGATGCGGTTCCAGACGCTGGCAGGGTTGGGTGAAAGCGTTGTTTCGGCTGGTCTTTGTCCCTTTGGCAAAGGGTGTGCGGAGACCGATAGTACAGAAAATAACCTGTTTACATTTGGTTAAAATCTGATTCGACAAGTGATTCGTTCGGGTGTACAAAATTCATGCCCACGAAAAAGAAACGATACTTGGCATATCATCATCGGGAGGATGAGCCTTGTCGTACGCAGCTTTTGAAAGAGTTGGCGCACAATTGTCGCCAGAACAAATCACCGATCTGCAGAACATTTTCGATGGTGTTTGTTTCGAGTGCCTTCAAGATCGCAGCAGCCATGTTGCCAATGAATGTGCAGCAATTTTGATCCGCAGCGCCCAGCGTGGCATTCTGGATCATGAGATGTTGCGCGACATTGGGCTTGCGGTTTTGCGCCGCCATTAAAGACATTATCTGCCAAAAAAAAGCGCCCGAATTTTTCGGGCGCTTTGCTGTGCTGAGCCTGCTGAAATGCGTGCGGCTCAGCTTTTTTCCTGAACATGCGCTTCGAGGAACCACAGCGCCTTGTCGAGATCGCGCGAGGCGGCGGTGAAGATATCGGCCGTCGTCGGATCGCCAGCCTCGTCGGAACCGTCGATCGCCTTGCGGATCATGTTCGCGACGTCGCCATAACGCTCGATCAGAGCGTCGAGATGGTCGTGGATTTTATAGATATCGGTCGGATAGGCCTTGAGCTTCGTCGTCGAGGACACCGATTGCAGGCTGCCGAGCGCCGTGCCGCCAAGCTGCACGGCACGCTCTGCAATCGTGTCGCCGTGATTGTCGAGCTGGGTGCGGAAGGTGTCGAGAAGCTCGTGGACAGCGATGAATTGTGGGCCTTTCAGGTTCCAGTGCGCCTGCTTGGTGATGAGCGCAAGGTCGATTACCGAGGCCAGAGATTCGTTGAGAATGCCGATCACGGTCGACTTTGCGTTGGAAGGCAGGTCGTTTTTCGTCTTGTGCGTCTTCATCGATGTCTCCTGAAGTTGCGGACGGAATGCCGCTTTGGAAAAGTCCGTCGTTTAACGTCCGGGCCGGTGGCCCTGTTCCATGCCAGACACTGCGATAGCAAAAATCCTGCACAATCATCATGTCACTCATAAAACAGGCAGATGAGCATCGAGATTGTCGAGGAAGGGATTATCGCCCGTCTTACTCCGGCGGCCAGTCGCCGACGATTTTGCGTCGCTCCAGTTTCAACGACCGGTCCGGCTGCACCCGGTAGGTCTCGATCGCCAGCCGTCCGTCGCCCATCACGAATTCATTGCTGAGCGTGCTGCCGATGGGGGATTTGGTCAGTTTGGTTCGCGGCTGCCCGCCATAGGTGATGCTGCCGGGGATGGGTTCCACATCGGGCGTGGCGGTGGTGCAGCCGGCAAGTGCCAGAACCATCATGATCGCAATGGTGCGCATGTTCTTCTCCTGCGTTAGGACGGGATCATATCACGGGCGCGCTCGCGCCACACATCCCGTTGGCGTGAATAAAAAAAGCCCCGCATCCTAAGATACGGGGCCAGTTGCCTTGGGAGGTTCCTGGTGTCTCAGTCCTCGTTGGCCGCAAGCTGCGTCAGCACCTCGCCACGGCCGCGGATACGCATGATGAGCGGGATGATGAAGGCAGCTGCCGCGACGATGAAGAGGCCAACGGCGATCGGTGAAGTGAACAGCACGGTCGGATCGCCCTGGCCGATAGCCAGTGCGCGGCGAAGCTGCTGTTCGGCAAGCGGGCCGAGGATGAGGCCGACAACCGCAGGCGCAATCGGATAACCGAAGATGCGCATGATGTAGCCGAGGATGCCGAAGGCGAGCAGCATGCCGAGTTCGAAGACTGACGGGTTGGCGCCGATGGTGCCGAGCGTGGCAAACAGCAGGATGCCGGCATAAAGCCAGGGCTTCGGAATGGTCAGCAGCTTTACCCAGAGACCAACGAGCGGCAGGTTGAGCACCAGCAGCATCAGGTTGGCGATGAACAAGCTGGCGATCAGGCCCCAGACGAGCTGCGGATTGGTGGCAAACAGCAGCGGGCCGGGCTGCAGGCCGAACTGCTGGAAACCGGCGAGCATGATGGCAGCGGTCGCCGTCGTCGGCAGGCCGAGCGTCAGGAGCGGCACTAGCGTACCGGCAGCCGAAGCGTTGTTCGCCGCTTCCGGACCCGCAACACCTTCAATGGCGCCGTTGCCGAATTCTTCCGGATATTTGGTCAGTTTCTTTTCGGTGGCATAGGACAGGAAAGTGCCGATTTCGGCGCCGCCGGCAGGCATCGCGCCAATCGGGAAGCCGATCAGCGTGCCGCGCAGCCACGCCTTCCACGAACGCGCCCAATCCTGCGCGCTCATCCAGACCGAACCCTTGACGGCTTCGACCTTGTCGTCGCCGCTCTGGCCCTGCGCCACGATGAACAGGGTTTCGCCGATGGCGAACATGGCGACCGCAAGCGTCGTGACTTCCACGCCGTCGAGCAGGTCGGGAATGCCGAAGCTCATGCGGGTTTGGCCCGTCAGCTGGTCGATGCCGACGATGGCAAGCGCAAAGCCGATGAAAAGCGAGGTGAGGCCACGCAGCGCCGAATCGCCGAAGGCGGAGGAAACGGTGACGAAGGCGAGCACCATCAGCGCGAAATATTCGCGTGGGCCGAAGACCAGCGCCAGCTTGACGATGTAGGGGGCGACGAAGGCAAGCGCGATGGTGGCGATGAGACCGGCCACGAAGGAGCCGATGGCGGCGGTGGCAAGGGCCGGTCCGCCTCTGCCCTTGCGGGCCATCTTGTTGCCTTCGAGCGCGGTCACGATCGAGGCGCTTTCGCCCGGTGTGTTGAGCAGGATGGAGGTGGTCGAGCCGCCATACATGCCGCCATAATAGATGCCGGCGAACATGATGAGCGAACCGGCAGCGTCGAGCCGGTAAGTGACGGGCAGAAGCAGCGCGACGGTCAAGGCGGGGCCGATGCCGGGCAGAACGCCGACGGCGGTGCCGAGCGTCACGCCTATCAGCGCATAGAGCAGGTTCATGGGTTGGGCGGCAACCTCAAGACCGTGCAGCAGGAATTCAAAGGTACTCATGGACAGATGTCCCCCTGTCGGGCGGAACGGCCGGCGGTTGCGTCATCGCGCGCCTGCGGTTTCCTGTGATCTCGAAACTTGGTCGGAATGGCTGTCAGAAGAACAGCCGCTCCAGTGGTCCGGCCGGCAGCGAAAGCTGCAGCAGCTGGGCAAAAACGATCCAGATGGCAAAACTCAGCACAATGCCGACCGGTATCGAGAACCAGAGCTTGCGTTTGCCGAAAGCGCGTGCCGTGAAGGCGAACAGCAGACCGGTGGCAATGGAAAAGCCGGCAACTGTCAGCAACAGCATCTGGGCGGCAAGGCCGGCAATGACCCACATGACGGGGGCGATTTCCTGTTTGTCCCGCTCTGGAAAATCGCCGCGCCAGGCCTCGACGGCCGTCCAGATCGCCAGGCCGACAAGACAGAAGGCAATCGCGTAAGGCACAGTGGCCGGGCCAACCGGCGAGTAACCGGTAACGCTGGCGAGGCGGGCGCTATCCCAGAAGATCACGCCGGCGACGATGACGAGGGCGACAGCGATCACCAGCGCCGCCCAGTCGGGGCGACGCTTCTGATCGTGCGAAGGGTTGAAACCCTGGCTCATTTTTTCACCAGTCCAATATCTTTGAGGATGGTTTCGGTGGCGGCGGTGTCCTTGGCAAGCTGTTCCTTGAAGGCGTCACCAGCAAGATAGGTGTCCATCCAGCCCTTGGTCTTCAGGGTTTCCTGCCACTTGGCCGATTTCACCAGCTTTTCGACGTCGGCATTGATGGCCTTTTCCTGATCGGCGGAAATGCCGGGCGCTGCCGCAACCATGCGCCAGTTCTGAACCACGACATCGAGGCCGCTTTCCTTCAGCGTCGACGCGTCAACGCCATCGAGACGGTTTTCGCTGGTGACGGCGAGAAGGCGCAGCGTGCCGGCCTTGACCTGTCCTTCGAATTCGCCGTATCCGGAAACGCCAGCCGTGACCTGCGAACCGAGGATAGAAGCAAGTGCTTCGCCGCCGCCGGAATAGGCGATGTAGTTGATCTTGGTCGGGTCAACGCCAGCCGCCTTGGCAATCAGGCCAACGGCGATATGGTCGGTGCCGCCGGCAGAGCCGCCGCCCCAGGACACGCTGCCCGGGTCTTTCTTCAGCTGGTCGATGAGATCGCCGATGGTCTTCAGCGGCGAGGATGCCGGAACGACGATCGCTTCATATTCGCCGGTCAGGCGGGCGATCGGGGTTACTTCCTTCAGCGTCACGGGCGCATTGTTGGTGAGGATCGCGCCGACCATGACATAACCGCCGACGATGAGCGCGTTCGGGTTGCCCTTCTGCTGGCTGGCAAACTGCGCGAGGCCGATGGTGCCGCCGGCACCCGGTACGTTCTGCACCTGAACGCTCTTGGAAATGCCTTCTTCCTGCAGCACGCTCTGCAGCGAGCGCGCGGTCTGGTCCCAGCCGCCGCCGGGATTGGCCGGTGCGATGACGGTGTAATCTGCCGCAGCCGCCGGAAGCGCGATCATGCCCGCCAGAAATGTGCCGATAAGAAAATGTTTCAAGTCGAAAACCCTCCTCAGGATGCCCTTTTGGGCGTCGTTTTTCGTTTATGCGGGGATTTTCAGACGCAGCTGTGCCGGCGCTGAGAACTCAGCGTTGGGCCGTGGCAATCCTCAAGATTTCCTCCCGCATCTTCTTCCGCCTCCACGGAATGAAGAAGGATTACAGAGCATCACAAAAAGCTGTCATCTAACTGACGCTAAGCAAGTCCTTGCTCATTTACTCTCTATTAATTTGTGCCGGACGTCCACTGTGGCGTGTGGGACGGCCTTGTTTTGGACCTTTGAAGCTTGGTCCACACCCTCATTCCTGTGCTTGTCACAGGAATCCAGCCGACGCGTGTCTACGCGGCGAGAAGAGTCCTTTAAGCCCAAGGACTTGGGCTGGCTAGATTCCTGTGACGAGCAAAGTAATGAGGGGGAACCTATTGCGACCGCAGCGCTTCGTTCCAGCGCTCAATCAGCCGGCTGCGCTTGACCTGATCCAGATAGACCATCAAACCGGGGCTGACGGGAACCGGGCGCAATTGCGCGCCGTGGATGGCCTGCATGGTGTTGGCGGTGTTTTCGCCCGCCACTTCCGGGCTGACGGCGGGGATCTGCAATTGCCGGGCCATGATCGTCTGGCCTTCCTTCGACATGAAGAATTCGAGGTAGCGGCGGCCGAGGGCAGGATTGGCGGCTGCTTCCGGCACCAGCCCGATGCGCGACATCACGACGGTATAATCCTTCGGCAGCACGATACCGACATCCGGGTGGCGTGAGGCCCAGTCGGCCGCATAGGAGCCGAGAATATTGTAACCCATCACGAAGCGCCCGTCGGAGACACGCTCCAGAATGGCCGAGGAGGTGGAATAGACCTTCACGCCCGCGGCACCCATGGCCTTGATAACGCTCCATATGTCGCCGAACTGCTCCTGGTCGCGCGACATGAACAGAAAGCCGACGCCGGAGCGTTCGATGTCGTAAGTCGCGATACGGCCATGCACTTCCTTCGCATGGCGTTCGAGATAATCGACAAATTCGGCGCGGGTGGCGGGTGGCTTTTCGGTGGTGAAGCTTGGCTTGTGATAAACGAAGACCGCCGGCTCGAAGGTCAGCGCATAGGCGGTGTTGCGCCAGTTCGCCCAGGCGGGCCAGCGGGCGCTCATGGCGAGATCGGAACGCTGGGCATAGCCGTCATTGCTCAGCTTCACCTGAAGATCCATGGCGGAGGAAAAGGCGAAATCGGCGGTCTTTTTGCCGGCGTCGGTTTCCTTGACGATACGGTCGTAGATTTCGCCGGTCAGCATATCCTCATAATGGACGGCAATATCGGGATTGGCCTTCTGAAAGCCCTCGATCATCGGCGTCGCCAGCGGTTCATCCAGCGAAGAATAGACCACCAGCGTTTGGGCATCCGCCTTGCCTGAAGGCGCCGGAAAGATGGCGACCTGCGCAAGCGCGGGCGAGGCCATGCAAAGACAGAGGCAGAGAAAAAGGCAGATACGCATGGAAAAGATCATGCCGCACGCGCTTGCCATTCACAAGCGGTAAGGGTCTGGTTAAACTCGGCAATGCTGCGGGAGGAAGATTTGCGGATTTTGCTGGTCGAGGACAATCAGGTGCTGTCGGAGGGGCTGTCGGCGCTTTTGCGCGGCAGCGGTTATGCGGTGGATGTGGTATCCGATGGCGCTTCCGCCGATGCCGCGATTGCGGCTGAAAGTTTCGACCTCGTCATTCTCGATCTCAACCTGCCGGAAATGGATGGCATCGAGGTGTTGCGCTCCATGCGTTCGCGCCAGGACAAGGCGGCCGTGCTGATCCTGACGGCGCGCGGCACGCCGGAAGAAAAGGTCAAGGGGCTCGATCTCGGCGCTGACGACTATATGATCAAGCCGTTCGAGATTACCGAATTCGAGGCGCGGGTGCGGGTGCTGCTGCGCCGCAATGCCGGCCTGCGTTCCTCCACGCTCAGTTTCGGCAAGGTGCTGTTCGACCTGACATCGCGCACGTTTTCGGCGGACGGTCGGCCACTCGATATTCCGGCGCGCGAAGTGGCGCTGCTGGAGGTGCTGTTCATGCGGGCGGGCAAGGTCGTCGCCAAGGAGGCGATCGTGCAGTCACTGACCGGTTTCGACGACGATATTTCCGCCAATGCCATAGAGCAATATGTCAGCCGTCTGCGCAAGAGGCTCGCGCCGCATGGGCTGACGGTGAAGACGGCGCGCGGCATCGGTTATTACCTCGAAAAGCTGCCGGAGATGGCTGAATGATCAAGGCCGCCTATTCGCTCAGGCGGCGACTTCTAGGCTGGCTCCTCATCTCCACCGCCATTATCGGCTGCGTGGCGCTGACCGACACGTGGCGCGAGGCGGTCAATACCGCCAATGTGGTTTCAGACCGCGTGCTTTCCGGTTCGGCGCTTGCCATTGCCGAACGCGTGGTGGTGGCCGAGGACGGGTCGCTTGAGGTGGATATTCCCTATGTGGCACTGGAAATGCTGACATCGGCGGCGCAGGACCGGGTTTTTTACCGTGTCGACGGGCCGAACGGTCAGTTCCTTACCGGTTACCAGAACCTGCCCACGGTGGAGAACAAGAACGGCGACACGCCCGCCTATCGCGATGCCGTGTTTCGCGATGAGCCGATCCGCGTCGCTGCCATAAAGCGTTTCGCGTCGACCGGTATCAACTCAGTGCCCTTTTCCGTGACGGTTGCCGAGACCACCATTGCCCGCAGCCAGCTGGCGCAGGCAATCATCCTGCGGTCTGCGCTGCGCCTGCTGCTGATGATCGTGGGGGCGGCGATCATTGTCTGGATCGCAGTGACGATTTCGCTCAGGCCGCTTTATCGGCTCAGTGAAGCCATTGCCGAGCGCAGCCCGAACGATCTGCACCCCATCCGTCAGTCTGTTCCTGTCGAGGTGGAAAATCTGGTGGAGACGGTCAATTCCTTCATGGTGCGGCTGCAATCGGCGCTGGATGCGCTCAGGCATTTCACCGGCAATGCCAGCCACCAGTTGCGCACGCCGCTTGCCATCATCAGCACACAGCTTGCGCTCTCCGCCCGCGCAACGAGCCTTGAGGAAGCGCAGGCGGCGGCGCTGAAGGGCAGCGCATCGGTAGCGCATGCGGAACATATCCTCGCCCAGTTGCTACGGATGGCCAATATCGATGCTGCGGGCTCCAGCGAAAAACATGATTTTTCCGCGATCGATCTTGTCGCAGTGGCGCAGAACGTGACGGCCGATTTCGTACCGCGCGCCGCCGAGGCGGGTATCGATCTCGGTTTCGAAGGCGAAGGTGAGGCGACAATTCTCGCCGAACCACTCTTGATCGGCGAGCTGATCGGCAACCTCGTTTTCAATGCCATCCATTATGCCGGTCGCGGCGCTGAAGTCACCGTGCGCGTCGGCCGGGAGCAGGCTGTTGTCTGGCTGGAAGTGGAAGATAACGGCCCGGGTATTCCCGCAGAAAAGCGCACCATGGTGCGCCAACGCTTCGCCCGTGGGCAGGATAATGCCGCCCCCGGCGCGGGTCTCGGGCTTGCCATTATCGAGGAAATAGCCGGGCTGTTCGGCGGTCGGCTGACTCTGGAGGATGGCGCGGGCGGGCGTGGCTTAAGGGCGCGGGTTGAATTCGGAGGCGGCACTGCTGTACCGCCTCCTTAGGATAAGGCTGGATGGCCCTATTCGTTCATCTTGTCGATGATCTGCATCATGATGTCGGCGCAGGCCTTCATCGGCTCGTCATCGGCACATTTCACGTCAATCTTCCGCTCACCGTCTTCAATCCTGAAATGAGCGGCCTTGGAAGGCGGTGGCGGTGGCATTCTCTTACCATGCGGGCCATCGCGCCAGCCTGCTTCTCTCGGGCCGCCAGGGCCGGGCGGCGGCGGAGGCGGGGGTGGCGCATCGGCGCTTGGGCCGGCATCTGCCGGTCCCGGCGGTGGCGGTGGTGGCTGCTGGGCGAAACTGGACCCGGCCGCGATGAGCAACGCGGCGCCGGCAATGACGAGTTTTTTCATGTGAGAGACCTCGCTGTTAGGCTACAGCGAAGAAACGGTCACTGGAGATGCTCGGTTGCTGGCTGGCGAAAATAATTCCGCGTGGTTTCTTCTGACTCACCCCATACGCTCGGAAGCATAGCTGCCGGGGCTTGGCGGGAAGACAACGGTGCGGTTGCCGTTGATGAAGGTGCGGTGGTGGATGTGGGCGTGGATGGCGCGGGCCAGCACCTGGCTTTCCACATCGCGGCCAAGCGAGACATAGTCGTCGGCCGATTGCGCGTGGGTGATGCGCACCGTGTCCTGTTCGATGATCGGGCCTTCGTCCAGATCGGCGGTGACGTAATGCGCCGTTGCGCCGATCAGCTTCACGCCGCGCTCATAGGCCTGCTTGTAGGGGTTTGCACCCTTGAAGCTCGGCAGGAAGGAGTGATGGATATTGATGATCTTGCCCGACATCTTGCGGCACAGGTCATCGGAGAGGACCTGCATGTAACGGGCGAGCACGACGAGCTCGGTTCCTGTCGTCTCGACCAGCTCCATTAGCTGGGCTTCGGCCTTCGGCTTGTTTTCCTTGGTCACCTTGATGTGGTGGAAGGGAATGTCATGGTTGACGACGACCTTCTGGTAATCGAAGTGGTTGGACACGACACCGACGATGTCGATCGGCAGCGCGCCGATTTTCCAGCGGTAGAGCAGGTCGTTGAGGCAATGGCCGAAGCGCGACACCATCAGCAGCGTCTTCATGCGCTGGCCGTCCGGGTAGATATCCGCCTCCATGCCGAATTTTGCCGCCACAGGCTGAAAGCCCTCGGTTATTGCTTGAAGGGATGCGCCTTCCTCCGAAATGAAGGAGACGCGCATGAAGAACTTGCCGGTCTCGAGGTCGTCGAACTGCGAACTGTCAACGATATTGCAGCCCTTTTCCGCCAGATAACCGGAAATCGCGGCGACGATGCCGCGGGTCGATTTGCAGGCTACGGTCAGAACATAGGATGTCATTCGTTTTCCCTCAAAAACGGCGCGCCAGCATCAACCCGGCGCAGTTCGGCGTGTTGCATAACGCAGCTTGGCGACGGAGCAAAGCGCCAAGGCGATGTAGCCAAAGTCTTAGGGCGGGAAAGGGCCGCGCGCCGTGCCGGAAACGACATGGAATGTTCCATGGCCAGCACGGCGCCGTCGGCATGTTGCAACAGCGCGCTGGGGGTCAGGCGCGGCGCAGGCGCATGGCGGTGCGGCCACGGCCGTCGATCAGTTCCAGTGTACCGCGACGCGGCTCCAGTCTGAAGGAGCGTGCGCCTTCCAGCGCTTCGATGAATTGCCGTTCCTGACGCATGATATCGGGTGCGCAGGCCATCTGGGTGGAAATCATCCGGCCGAAATCGACGCGGTTGCGGATGATCTTCACCTCGCCGCCGATGCCATTGCAGCCGGCATTACCGGAAACGCGGCCCTCGCGGGAAATCTCGAGCGTTGCCTCACGGCGACCGCGAACCCGTTCGCCTCTGATGTCCTGCACCAGCCAGCGCCCGTCGATGCCGGCTTCCGGCTCCGGCCTGCCCGGACCAGCGCCCACACGCTCCAGCACGAGGTCGGTATCGTCGCGGCCGCCGGTCAGCACGGAGTAACGCCGCGTGGTGGTGAAGATCAGCCGGTCGCGGTCGCGGATTTCGGCGCTCAGCGCATAGGAACGGCGGCCCCTGATGTCGCGGTCATCATATCGCAGCACGAATGGCACCGGCACCTGGCCACGCGGGCGGATGGTGGTTTCGGCAATCGTCTGCGACGGCGCATCCGCCAGCGAGACATCAATGAGGCGAACGGTCACGGTTGCGCCGGGCGGCAGGGCGATGCGTTCGCGATAGGAGACGCTGCCATGCAGGCTCGCCGGTGCCGCCGCCGCGCCTTTAGCTGCAAACAGCGGGGCGAGCGCAAGGAGACCGGCGAAACTGCGGCGCGAAAGAAGTGGCTGGTGGTCGGTCATGATGTTTGCTCCGTGCTGGTCCGTTCGAATTTCAACGGATGATAGAAACCGGCACTGAACGGGCGATGAACCGACGGAGCTACCCCCCCAGCAGGATCTTTATGCTGCTGAGCAATCACCGCCGGAAGAGGCTGCCACTTCGCCGTGGCAGCCCTGCGCGTGATTAGCCGCGCAAACCGTCCCGCAGCGCTTCGAACTTTGCCAGCTGTCCGGCCAGCAGTTCCTTGTTCTCGTCGCGGCGAACGAAAATCTTGAACATGGCGCCGCCGGCGGCATTCATGAACCAGACGGAGCAGGAGCGGCGGCCGTGGAAGCCGCGGTCTACGAAGGTGATGCCGGCGCAATTATCCTTCTTGATGTGACCGCCAATGGGGCTGTCGCCGTGGATGTTGAACCAGCCGTGGCTTTCTGCGCCTTCCGGCAGATGACCGGGCACTTCCAGCACGATATCGCCGGTCTGCACGATCATCAGGATTTCGCCCCAGCCGCGCATCTCGTTCCAGATCGCGTCGAACCGGTCAGCCGGCGCAGAAACGGCGGCACCTTCGGGCAGGATTGCCAGAATCTCGGCCGGCGTCACCTCGGCCTTGGCGGCGATGGCCTCCACGATACCGTCAGGCTTTTCGGCGAGCGCGGCTGCGGCGCGGGCCTGCCTGTCGTCACCGGTCGTCTGGGCTGCAATGCTCATCGGGTCGGCCTCAGGCGGCAATCGAATGGCGTTCGCCATTCTTATCTTCATGGATGATCACGTCAAAACCTTCGAAATGCGGACCGGAGAGATATTCCACCTTGCCGCGGTTCTCGCCAGCCTTGGCATGGGCGGCGCGGAACTGTTCGGATTTCGTCCAGGCAAGGAAGTCGTCCTTGGTGGCCCAGACGGTGTGCGAGGCATAAAGCGTATGATCGTCCGCCTTCGGGCCCTTCAGCATGTGGAATTCGATATAGCCCGGCAATTCGCTGAGATGCGATTTGCGCTCGCGCCAGATGGATTCGAAGGTTTCTTCATAACCCGGCACAACGCGAAAGCGGTTCATTGCGATAAACATGAAAGTCTCCTTTTAAGTTTCCAGTTTCAGTCAGGATATCGATCCTGGACGGGGTTGGAAAGGGGTTCACGAAAAAGCAAACAAAAATACTCCACTTATCGATTGCGCGGTGAATAAACATGTGTAAATAACTCAAGATTAGTGGCGCGGGTGAACCTGCGCCGGGTCGTGTTTCAGGATAGCGCCATGTTGAATTCCCGTCTTCGTTCCTTTGTTTTTGCCGCCCTCGTCCCCGCCGCGATCGCCATTGTCGCGCCGGCTGCCATGGCTTCGGACAAGGGTAACCCGGAGGCGAAGCGCATCGTTGCGGTGGGTGGCACAGTGACGGAAATCCTTTATGCGCTGGGTGCGCAGGACCGTATCGTGGCGCGTGACAGCACCAGCAGCTACCCGGCTGATGCGCTGGCCAAGCCCGATATCGGTTACATGCGGGCGCTTTCTTCGGAGGGCATCCTGTCGCAGAAGCCCGATCTCATTCTCTCCGAAGATGGTTCCGGCCCTGCCGATGTCATTTCCATTCTTAAGGCAAGTGCAGTGCCTTTCGTCACCATCGATACACCGCCGAGCGGTGATGCCATCCCGAAGAAGATCGAGGACGTGGGCGCGGCCGTGGGTCTCTCGGACAAGGCGAAGGCGCTGGCGGCGGAGACCAAAGCCGGGCTGGACGCCCTTGCAAGGGATGTCGCCGCCGTTCCGGAAAAGGGCAGGAAGCGCGTTCTCTTCGTGCTTTCCACCGCCGGCGGCCGCATCATGGCGGCGGGCAAGGATACCGAAGCCGCAGCGATCATCGAAATGGCAGGTGGTATCAATGCGGCTGAGGAGATCACGGGTTACAAGCCGCTGACGGATGAGGCGGTTATTGCCGCGGCACCCGACGTGGTCTTGACCATGGCGCGCGGCGACCATGCCGCCAAGGCGGATGAGACTTTCGCGCTTCCCGCCTTCCAGTCCACGCCTGCCGCCGCCAGCAAGGCCCTCATCAGCATGGACGGGCTTTATCTCATCGGTTTCGGCCCGCGCACGCCGGTTGCCGGTCGTGAACTGGCGCACAAGCTTTACCCTGATGTGGTGAAGCCGTGAGCTTTGCCGTCTTGAGTTCCACCGGGGCTGCAGTTGCGGGCGACAGATCCCGCCAGGGGGTCTTCACCCTTGCCGTGCTCGTCGGCATCCTGCTGTTTGCCTGTGGCGTATCGCTTGTCAGCGGCCCCACGGGTGTCGGCATCTCCGAACTCCTTGCCTATCTCACCGGCGGCGCGGATCAGCTCGATGCGCGTGACAGGGTCATCCTCGAAGCCGTGCGTCTGCCGCGCACGGCGCTTGGCATGCTGATCGGCGCGGGACTTGGTGTCTCGGGCGCGATGATGCAGGGCCTCTTCCGCAATCCGCTGGCCGATCCCGGCATCGTCGGCGTCACCTCGGGTGCGGCGCTGTTTGCTGTTGCGGCGATTTCACTGGGGGAAGGCGCGCTTGCCACGGTTGCCGTGTTTTTCGGCCCGCATTTCCTGCCGATCATGGCATTCTTCGGCGGGCTCCTGAACACCTGGGTGCTCTACCTGATCGCCACCAAGGACGGCGCGACCTCCACCACCACGCTCATTCTGGCCGGCATCGCCGTGGCGGCCATCAGCGGCGCACTGACCGGGCTGATGATCTTCGTGGCCGATGATCGGGCGCTGCGCGACATCACCTTCTGGTCGCTCGGTTCGCTGGGCGGGGCGACGCCTGCCAAGGTGCTGGCCACCCTGCCATTCATCATCGTCGTGCTTGCCATCATTCCCTTCGTCGCACGCGGGCTGGATGCGCTGATCCTTGGCGATGCTGCCGCCTTTCACATGGGCATTCCGGTGCAGCGGCTGAAGCGGATCGTCATTCTGGCCGTTGCCGCCGCCTGCGGGGCGAGCGTGGCGGCGGCCGGTTCCATCGGTTTTGTCGGCATCGTCGTGCCGCATCTGCTTCGTCTCGCCATCGGTCCGTCGCACCGTTTCCTGCTGCCGGCCTCGGCGCTGGGTGGCGCTGCATTGCTGCTTTTGGCCGACAGTTTCGCCCGCACGGTGGCCGCACCGGCAGAATTGCCGATCGGGGTCGTCACGGCGCTCATCGGCGCGCCGGTCTTTCTCTTCCTGCTGCTCGGACGCGGCGGCTTTTCCATGCGGAACACGCCATGATCCGCGCTGAAAACATCACCCTCATCCGCTCCGGCCGCCGTCTGCTCGATGGTGTCAGCGTCGATCTGAAACCGGGCAGGGTCAATGTCATCATCGGCCCGAACGGTGCGGGCAAATCGACCTTGATGAAGGTTCTTTCGGGCGAAATACGCACGGAAGCCGGTTCGGTGACCTATAATAATGTCGCCCTGCCGCAATTCACGCCCGTGCAGCTTGCCCGTCTGCGTGCCGTGCTGCCGCAGAATACCCAGCTTGCCTTTCCCTTCACGGCGCTGGAGATCGTGCGTATGGGGGCGGTGGCGCAGGGATCCCGGGCGCCGGAGGAACAGGCCCGCCGGGCGCTTGCCAAAGCGGGGCTGCGCGGTTTCGAGCAACGCTCCTATAACATGCTGTCCGGCGGCGAGCAGCAGCGCGTGCAGTTTGCCCGGGCGCTGGCGCAGGTGCCGAACCCGGTGGAAAATGGCGCGGCGCGGGCGCTCTTCCTCGATGAGCCGACGGCCAGTCTCGATATCGGCCACCAGATCGCCGTGCTGGAAACGGCGCGTGATTTTGCAGGCGGCGGCGGTCTCGTGCTCGCCATCCTGCACGACCTCAACCTTGCGGCGGAATTTGCCGATCAACTTATCGTCATGCATGACGGGCGGGTGACGGCAAGCGGTCCCTCGCTGGAAACGATCAGCGACGAGACGATCGCCCGGGTTTACGGCATTGGCGGCGTTGTCGGCCGGCTGCCGGCACGGCATATTCCTTACGTTCTGCCGCAGTCGCGGCATCGCTAGCAGAGCCTGCCTTCAGCTTTCCGGCCGCGTGGCGATGAAAAGCGCGGAGCCGAGCATGACGGCGGCGACGATTGTCGCCCGCAGTGGCGGCGGCTCGCTCAGAAACCAGAAGGCGGCGTAACTCACCGTCATGGCTGAAAGCGCGGCGATCTTGGCGTGGCGGGCAATTGCACCGCGTTCGCGCCAGCGTCGCAACGAAGGGCCAAACCTGGGGTGGGACAGCAGCCAGGCTTCAAGCCTTGGCGAAGAACGGGAAAAACACCAGAGAGCCAGAAGCAGGAACGGCGTGGTTGGCAACACGGGAAGAAACGCGCCGACAATGCCGGTCGCGACCATCAGCCAGCCAAGACAGAGGTATAAAAGGCGCATGCCTAGGCGGTATCATGAGTTCACCACTCAGGATAGAGCGGTGGGCTCAAAACCATGGGGTCCCTTTGCCGCATGTCCCGGCCGCACCACAAATACCAGGGGTTTTTGCCATCACATTTGCCGTGATTGGGCGGGTCTGTCCTGCCTTAACGTGCCTTTAGGGTTGAAAGCGCAGCGCGCAATCCTTATTCCCTTGGGCCGCGATGCCCGGAGCATAACCGGGCCGTCAACAGGAAGAAGAAGGAAACGCCATGGCCAAGCTGATCCACTCGATGGTCCGGGTGCTGGACGAAAAGCGTTCGGTGGAATTTTACAGACAGGCTTTCGGGCTTGAGATTGCGGAACGCGCCGAGTTCGAGAATTTCACGCTGATTTATCTCAGCAATGCCGAGGGCGATTTTGAACTGGAACTGACGGTCAACCGGGGTCGCGAAGTGCCCTATGCGCTGGGCGACGGTTATGGCCATCTCGCCGTTAGTGTTGCCGATGTCGACAGCGAGCATCAGCGTTTCGTTGAGATCGGGCTTTCTCCCGGCAAGATCATCGACGCGGACTATAAGGGTCAGCCTTTCGCAAAATACTTTTTCATCTGCGATCCGGATGGTTACAAGATCGAAGTGCTGCAACGCGGCAACCGGTTCAAATAAGCTCTGATGGAGGCGGGCATGGCAGAGGCAGGCGTCAAACTCGAAGACAGCTGGAAGCGCGTTCTTTCCGGTGAATTCGCCAGCCCCTATATGCTGAAGCTGAGAGAGTTCCTGCTTGCCGAAAAGACCGCCGGCAAGCGCATCTTTCCCAAGGGCGCGGAATATTTCCGCGCTCTAGATCTGACGCCGCTCGATGAGGTCAAGGTCGTCATTCTAGGGCAGGACCCCTATCACGGCGCCGGCCAGGCGCATGGGCTGTGCTTTTCCGTCCAGCCCGGCGTGCGCATTCCGCCCTCGCTCGTCAATATCTACAAGGAATTGCAGGCCGATCTCGGCATTCGCCCGGTCAAACACGGTTTTCTGGAAAGCTGGGCGAAGCAGGGCGTGTTGCTGCTCAACAGCGTGCTGACGGTGGAAGAGGCCCGTGCCGCCTCACATCAAGGGCAGGGCTGGGAAAAATTCACCGACGCGGTCATCCGCGCGGTGAACGAGGAATGCGACCATGTCGTCTTTCTGCTCTGGGGCTCCTATGCCCAGAAGAAGGCGGCCTTCGTGGACCAGCGCAAGCACCTCGTGCTGCGTTCGCCGCATCCGTCGCCGCTTTCGGCCCATAACGGCTTTTTCGGCAACGGCCATTTTTCCAAGGCCAACGCCTTTCTCGTTTCCCATGGCCGCGAGCCTATCGACTGGCAATTGCCTGATCTCGCGGAAAACGACAAAAACCTTCTTTAAATACTCATAAATACCTTTGCGCTTTGTCGATCCCGGGGTTAAAGATAACCGGACTACAAAGTGAAGGATTATGCCCGTGTCTCTCCTGTCTGCTGAAACCTTTGTTTCGCTGCCCGATCCGCTGTCGGTTGTCGATGCCTTTGAGGACCATTTTTCCGAACATATGGAAATGGAGCGCGAGGGGGCGACGGTGCGGTTCAAGACGGAGTATGGCCATGGCAGCTTCAGCGCCGAAGGTGGCCGGTTTGCCGCGCAGGTGAACTGCGTTTCCGAACATATATTAACGTCGGTCAAGGCCATGGTGGCCGAGCACATTGCGGAGTTTTCCGGTGAGACGGCGCTGGATTTCCGTTGGAGCGGCCATGGCGCCGAACAGAGAGAACTGCCCAATCTTTTCCGCGGCAAGGTCGCGCGCACCTATAACCTGACGCCGCATATGCGCCGGCTGGTCGTGTCCGTCGAAAGCGGCATCGAAAGGCTGCTGACCGGCGGCATGCATGTGCGCCTGCTGCTGGTGCCGGATCAGGCTCGTGCGCCGGTCTGGCCCTATCTCGCCCCCACCGGCGCGATCATCTGGCCGGAGGGCGATGATCTTCTCACACGGCGTGTCTATACCATCCGTTCCGGCGATATCGGCCGCGGCGAAGTGGATATCGATTTCGTCATGCATGAGGGTGACCATATGCCGGGTGCCACCTTCGGCGCGACGGCGAAGCCTGGCGATGTTCTCGGTATCATCGGCCCGAGCGGCGTCTGCCCGGAAGCCGAGCGTTACGTTTTTGCCGGCGATGAAACCGCGCTGCCGGTGATGCTGCGCATGGCAGCCGAGATGCCTGCCGGCAAGACGCTCAGGGTCTATGCCGAAATCGACAACGAGGCCGAGCGGCAGGAGGTGGTCTGCGCGGCCGATGTCGAATGGACATGGCTTTATCGTCGCGGCAAGCCCGCCGGCACCTCCGGTCTCATCGAAAAGGCGCTGCGCGCGCATGCATGGAGTGCGGACCACGACGGCCTGCATGTCTTTGCCGCCTGCGAAAAATCAGAGGCAAGAGCGGTAAAATCCTTTCTGACCGATGAAATCGGTTTCCCCAAGGCGTCCTTGCGTGCCGTGGGTTACTGGACCATGGGCGCCGCCGACGATCACTGACATGGCCTGCCCAGCCGGTTGAACAGTCGATTTTATCGTTCACTGATCGAGAACAATCCGTTCCTGCCGTCCGCTCTATGCCTGAGGCGGCTCTGACCCCATGTTTACGCCATGAACAGAGCGGGCCCTATTGCGAGGCCTGCCAGGCAAAAGGGGTTTATCATGCTCAACCAGATCAAAGGCCTGCACCACGTTACGTCGATGGCGGCGAGCGCACGCGAGAATAATGGCTTTTTCACCGATACGCTCGGCCTGCGCCGGGTGAAGAAGACGGTCAATTTCGACGCGCCTGACGTCTATCATCTCTATTATGGCGATGAAGTCGGCACGCCCGGCTCCGTCATGACCTATTTCCCGTTCCCGCATATTGCCCGCGGCCGTCCCGGCACCGGCGAAGTGGGCACGACGCTGTTTTCCGTTCCGGAAGGGTCGCTTGGCTACTGGCAGGAGCGTCTTTCAAAGTCCGGCGTGGATGGTCTGAAGTCGGACGAAGCCTTTGGCAACAAGCGCCTGCACTTTGCCGGGCCTGACGGAGACGGTTTTGCGCTGGTCGAGGTCAGGGATGACAATCGCGCGCAATGGACCGGCAATGGCGTCGGTGAGGATCAGGCGATCCATGGTTTCCAGGGAGCCTCCTTGCGTCTCCGCGACGAAGGCGCGACCGCCGAACTGTTGAAATTCATGGGGTATCAGGAAGTGGACCGTCAGGACGGCGTGCTGCGCCTCGCAATGCCCGGCGGTAACGGTGCCGATGTCGTCGACATCGAAACCATGCCGAATATCTCAGGCGCAAGACTGGGCGCAGGCTCGGTGCATCACCTGGCTTTTGCAGTCGAAAACCGTGAAAAGCAGCTGGAAGTGCGCAAGGCGCTGATGGATACCGGTTACCAGGTAACTCCGGTCATCGACCGCGATTATTTCTGGGCGATCTATTTCTGCACGCCCGGCGGCGTGTTGTTCGAGGTGGCCACCAACGAGCCCGGTTTCGACCGCGACGAGGATACTGCCCATCTCGGCGAGGCGCTGAAGCTGCCCACCCAGCATGCGCATCTGCGCCCCGTGCTGGAAAAGCAGCTAGAGCCGCTGGGTGACGAGAAGGCGGTTTAAACGCTGCGATTGCTTTGGGCAGAACATAGCCGCGTCTTTCTTCTCCCCGGCGGGGAGAAGGTGGCCCGAAGGGACGGATGAGGGGGCAACGCCAGCGATAGACCGCACCCTTGCCCCCTCATCCCGCTGCCGCGACCTTCTCCCCCTGGGGGAGAAGAAACAAGTGGCATCCGCTTAATCCACATGATTGCGCCGCCTGGCTGAAAAAGCCGCGCGGCATCTCTGAACTTCCTCCTTCGAGAAAGGATTCTCCCATGTCCAAGGACAGCTATTTCCACAAATCCCGCGCTGGCACGGCCGGTGCGCCGCTTTTCCTCGTGCTGCATGGCACGGGTGGCGATGAGAACCAGTTCTTCGATTTTGGCGCGCGGCTCTTGCCGCAGGCCACCATTCTCTCACCGGTCGGCGATGTTTCCGAACATGGCGCGGCGCGTTTCTTCCGGCGAACGGGTGAGGGCGTTTACGACATGGCCGATCTTGCCCGGGCAACCGAGAAGCTGGCGGATTTCGTCAAGGCGAACCGGGACTATTATCAGGCCGGGCCGATCATCGGCCTTGGTTTTTCCAATGGCGCGAATATTCTCGCCAATGTGCTGATCGAGCAGCCCGAGCTCTTCGATGCGGCAATCCTGATGCATCCACTCATCCCGTTCGAGCCGAAGATTTCTCCGGCAAAACCCACGCGCCGGGTGCTGATCACGGCGGGCGAGCGTGATCCGATTTGCCCGGTGCCGCTGACCAAGGCGCTGGAAGAGAGCCTGAAGGCCCAGGGCGGCACGGTGGAAACCATGTTGCACCCGGGCGGGCATGAAATCCGCTCCGGTGAGATCGATGCGGTGAGGGCATTTCTGGCGGTTTATGGGGAGTAGATGACCACCTCCGTCATGCCGGACCTGATCCGGCATCCAGCCACGGCGCGTCTGCGCCGTCAAAGGAGTCTTTCGCTATCAAGGACTTGATCGCGCTGGACCCCGGATCTAGTCCGGGGTGACGGAAAGGTAGGTGATCCACTATTCCGCGTTACACGCGAAAAATGGTCCTGGCCCCCGCCTCAACGATACCCACACTGCTGCAACTGCGCCTCGTAACGCAGCGCCATGTTGGCGGAGCGGCGGGCGGCTTTCTGGACGGCGGAATTGTTGCGCCAGCTGCCTTTCGCATAACCGGCATGGCCGGAATAATAAGCGAGGTAGAGATTGTAGGGGTCGTTCAGGGCAATGCCGTTTTCGCGCCGGCTCTTGGCGTGGTACCAGCCAACGAAGTGGATCGCATCGGTGAAATCGGTGCGGCTTGCCGACCAGCGGCCGGTTTCGCGCTTGTAGACCTCCCAGGTGCCGTCAAGCGCCTGGGCATAACCATAGGCTGTCGACTGCCGTGTCCAGGGAATGAAGCCCAAAAGCTTGGTGCGGGGTGGTCGCGCATAGGGGCGGAAGGCGGATTCGGTATAGATCGTCGCCATCATGACGGGCACCGGCACGCCGAACTCGCGCTCGGCCGCCTTCGCATCGCGCCGCCAATTGTTGAAGATGCCGTTCCGCTGCTCGAAAATTGCACAGGCATTGGTGACCTGCGACGGGGCGGTGGCGCAGCCGGCCAAAACGAGCATCAGGAAAACAACGGCCAATACGCCACGCATAACGGAACCCTTTCGTTCCGCCATTCTTAAATTGCTAACCATTAACGTCGGGTTTTAAGACAAGGTTAATTCAAATGCCGCCGATTAGGCGGCCGTTAACCCCCTGAAAATTCCTGTGGCCGGGATGGGGCGAAACCAGGCGCCGCGTGTCTCTATCCACCCTTTTCTGGAATTTGTTGATCCCCGCGCATCCCCGCTGCCGCGGGTTAAGATAAGCTTGTTTCCATTCCGGTCATCAAGCGTGCGCGCGGCGCAAGGTGGGCGGGGCAGGCAGCCGAGACCGGGGAATTTCCCAATGTCACGGGCGCGGCGGCCGGCAGGTGTCCATCCTTCAAACAGGAACCGGTTTGATGGCTGGGTCACAGGCTAAATGTCGGAGCCGGGGCCGCATCGTCTGCAAAACCCTGCAATACCATATGATATCCCCGCAGCGATGCGGCCCTATCACCGTTGTCTAAAATGAAAAACGATAAAATTGTAGCAATCGGCTTAAAGCGGCTGAAAACAGTGCTGTGCCATTGTGGGATCACAGACGGGGAGTGGCCTTTGCAAAAGGCGCTCCGAAAACGAAATCGAGACCGGCACAAGCCGGCGGATCGCAAACGGGGTATGAAATGCTGAAGAAGATTATTGCTGCCGCCATCTGCGGAATTGCCATCGCTTCCATGTCCACCCATGCCGATGCGGCGGGTGCTGCCGGTTTTGCCCGCGGATTTGCCGCCGTCGAGAAGTCTGCCGTGACGCAGATCGGTATTTCTCCCCGGGATGGTTTCGATGGCTGTGTTCTTTCCGCCGGTCAGTGCGTCTCGACGATTGCTGCACCGCTGACGGCTGAGCGCCGCGAAGAGCTGCTGCGCGTCAACCGTGATGTGAACGCCACCATGGGTGCGCTCGATGATTATTTCTCCGGTTTCGCAGGTGATGTTCCGGCAACGTCGTCGGTAAGCCTGGGCGATTGCGGTGACTGCGCCGCGATCAAGCGCACGGCTCTTGCCGGTGCTGGCTGGTCTTCCAATGCGCTGCGCGTCGCCTTTTCACTGAACAATGACGGATCGCTCGAAAAGGTGCTGATCGTCACCACTGACAAGGGCGATATCGTGCTGGGCAACGCCGCCTTTTCGTCTGAGCGCCGTGAAACCGCGCTCTGAGCTTTAATTTCAGCATCGGAAATCTTTCTGGATCCGATGCTTCACTGCTTATGCCTGCCAGACTGCGCCGGTTTTCCTGATCTCTGTTGGTTCAGGAAACCGGCGATTTTTTTCGTTCGGCAACGGCGATACCGGCCAGCGCCAGCATCAGTGCCACGATCTGGTAGCCATGCAGGGTCTCGCTGAGCACGACCACTGATAACAATGTGCCGAAGACCGGCACGAGATTGATGAAGAGACCGGCACGGTTGGCGCCGATCTGCTCGACACCTCTAATGTAGAGGATCTGGGCGATGAGCGAGGCGAATATGCCCGCATAGGTCACCAGCATCCAGCCGGTCTGATCCGGCCAGACGATCTTGTCTCGCGACATTTCCCAGAATACCAGGGGAATGGAGGTGAGGAGCGCAAAGAGGGCCGGGATCGCCATCAGCGTTCGCCAGTCGACAACAGGCTTCCAGCGCAGGATGACGGTATAGATGGCATAGACCAGCACGGCGAGCAGCATGATCGCATCGCCGACATTCACTTCGAGCGACAGCAGTGAAAGCGGATTGCCGTGGGAAGCGAGCAGCGCCACGCCCGCAATGGTAAGGCAGAAGCCGACGATCTGGCCGATCAGCACCCGCGTGCGGAACAGCACGAAGTTCAGAACGAAAATGACCATGGGCACGCCGGCCTGAATGACCGCGACGTTGATGGCGGACGTATATTGCAGCGCCGTGTAGAGAAAGACGTTGAACGCCGTATAACCAACGCTGCCGAGCACGAAGAAATAGGGCAGGCGGGTCTTCACCACTGGCCAGTCGCGGATGAGCTGCGGAACGGAAATGGCAAAGATGATGGCGACGGCAAACACCCAGCGCAGCATGGTGAAAGCCATGGGGCTGATGTGGCCGACGGCAAGTTTGCCGGCAACGGTGTTGCCGCCCCAGCAGAGCGTGGCGATGATAAGGGCGATATAGGCTTTGGAAGGCACGCTGATGGTTCGCTTTTTCACGGGGCGGGAAAATGGCCAAGGGGTCAGGCGCGGCCTTGCGCCCGCGCTTCGTCCTCCGCCGGGCGAGATAATGCGGGAAATCGGCGGCTTGTCACGGAAAAAGCAAAATTCACCATAAGAAACAGGGTCGCTTTCCTTAAAACAACGCAGTATACATTCGCGGGTTTGGGTTTCCCATCGGGTTATCGGGCGCGAAGGCGCCATGAGCAGGAAAGCAAGAAATGACGAATGTTGTGGTGGTCGGCTCGCA
>JAEXMK010000244.1 GCA_023444445.1 Pseudomonadota bacterium
CCGTTGCCCGTGGCGGCCGCGTTCTGTTCGTTGGCACCAAGCGCCAGGCGTCCGAAATCATCGCCGACAGCGCAAAGCGTTCGGCCCAGTACTACGTCAACTCCCGCTGGCTCGGCGGCATGATGACCAACTGGAAGACCATTTCGAACTCGATCCAGCGCCTGCGCAAGGTTGACGAGATCCTGAACTCGGAAGCTTCCGGCTACTCCAAGAAGGAACGCCTGAACCTTGAGCGCGAACGCGAAAAGCTTGAAAAGGCTCTCGGCGGTATCCGCGATATGGGCGGCGTTCCGGACCTGATGTTCATCATCGACACCAACAAGGAAAAGATCGCGATCGAAGAAGCCAAGCGCCTTGGCATTCCGGTCGTTGCGATCATCGACAGCAACTGCGACCCGGACCACATCGACTACCCGATCCCGGGTAACGACGATGCTTCGCGCGCCATCTCGCTTTATTGCGACCTGATCGCCCGCGCTGCCATCGACGGTATCGCCCGTCAGCAGGGCGCTTCCGGCCGCGACATCGGCGCTTCCGAAGAAGCTCCGATCGAGCCCGCTCTCGAAGACGAGGCTGGCGCCTGATCTAGGCCCTGTCTGGCGGCGATCTTGCATCGCCGTCTCCTCGACCAGGATATGACAAGGCCGTCAAAGACCTTCAATGGGTTGACGGCCTTGTTCGTTTCTAACCGCTCCGCCATGGTTTTTGAAACCGCAGGCGTCCGATGTGGTTGGAACGGCAGGCAGTCTTCATAACGCTGTCACACTAGAGCGGCACCCATCATTTCGATGTTTGGCGACGCCGCAGCACTTGGGAATGCGCATGCCCCTTGCCGGAACCTCAGGGTTTCAAAGGGTGTGCGGCCGGGTACAGTCATCACCCAGAACTTCGGCACGGCAAATTCAGCCGGCTGACCGATCGAACCGATAAGAGGCACACAATGACCGAAATCACAGCCGCAATGGTGAAGGAACTGCGCGAAAAGTCTGGCGCAGGCATGATGGACTGCAAGAAGGCTCTTGCTGAAACCAATGGCGACATGGAAGCGGCGATCGACTGGCTGCGCGCCAAGGGCATCGCGAAGGCCGACAAGAAGTCCGGCCGCACGGCTGCCGAAGGTCTGATCGGCGTTGCCACCATGGGTCACAAGGCTGTTGTTGTCGAGCTGAACTCCGAAACCGACTTCGTTGCCCGTAACGACGCGTTCCAGGACCTCATCCGCGGTATCGCCCAGGTTGCCCTGACGACCGACGGCACCGTTGAGGCTGTTTCCGCCGCCAACTACCCGGCAACCGGCAAGACCGTTGCTGACAGCATCAAGGACGCCATCGCCACCATCGGTGAGAACATGACGCTGCGCCGCTCGGCTGCACTCGAAGTGCCGCACGGCGTTGTCGCGACCTACGTGCATAACGCTGCTGGCGACGGCATCGGCAAGCTCGGCGTTCTCGTTGCCCTGAAGTCGGAAGGCGACAAGGCCGTTCTGAACTCCATCGGCCGTCAGGTTGCCATGCACATCGCTGCAACCAACCCGCTCGCCATCCGCGCTGAAGAAGTTGATGCCGCTGTTGCTGAGCGCGAACGCAACGTGTTCATCGAACAGGCTCGCGAATCCGGCAAGCCGGAAGCCATCATCGAAAAGATGGTTGATGGCCGCATGCGCAAGTTCTTCGAAGAAGTTGCCCTTCTGTCGCAAGCTTTCGTCATCAACCCCGACATCACTGTCGGTGCTGCCGTCAAGGAAGCTGAAAAGGAAGCTGGCGCTTCCATCGAAGTGACCGGCATGGTTCGTCTCCTCCTCGGCGAAGGCGTCGAGAAGGAAGAAAGCGATTTCGCAGCAGAAGTCGCAGCCGTCGCCAAGGGCTGATTATATTTACCCAATCTTGGGAAAACGGGAGGGCATCGCGTGACAACGCGGTGCCCTTCGTGTATCCGCGTTTCGGTTACATTTCCGAGGAGTCATGATGTCTTCAAAGCCGCTCTACAAACGTGTTCTTCTCAAGGCTTCCGGTGAAGCCCTTATGGGTGATCAGGGTTTCGGTATCGATGTGGCTGTGGCCGACCGGATTGCCTCCGATATTGCCGAGGCGAGGGCGATGGGTGTTGAAGTCGGCGTCGTCGTCGGCGGCGGCAATATTTTCCGCGGCGTGGCCGTGGCCTCCAAGGGGGGCGATCGCGTCACCGGCGACCATATGGGCATGCTGGCAACTGTCATCAATGCACTGGCGCTCGCAACCTCGCTGCGCAAGCTCAGCATCGACACCGTCGTTCTCTCTGCAATCGCCATGCCTGAAATCTGTGAGAGCTTCTCGCAGCGTGCAGCACTCCACCACCTGGCCCAGGGCCGTGTGGTGATCTTTGCCGGCGGCACGGGCAACCCGTTCTTCACCACCGATTCCGCTGCGGCGCTTCGTGCCGCCGAAATGGGCGCCGAGGCGATCTTCAAGGGTACCCAGGTGGATGGCATCTATTCCGCCGATCCGAAGAAGGACCCGACAGCCACCCGTTTCGACGAACTGACGCACAGCGAAGTGCTTGGCAAGGGGCTGGCGGTCATGGATATCGCCGCTGTCGCACTTGCCCGCGAAAACCATATCCCGATCATTGTCTTCTCGATCCACGAAAAGGGCGGTTTCGCACAGATATTGACCGGCGGCGGTCGCAAGACCATCGTGCACGACAAGTAATCAAAAAACATGCCGCCCCTGGGGGCGAATTCCGGCCGTCATGGCCGACAGAGATGGAGTATCTAGATGAGTGGTATTGACCTCAACGATATCAAGCGCCGCATGGATGGCGCCATCAATGCATTCAAGAGCGATATCGCATCGCTGCGCACCGGTCGCGCGTCGGCAAACATTCTCGACCCGGTGACGATCGAGGCCTATGGCTCGCGTGTGCCGCTCAACCAGGTGGCAAACATCACTGTTCCCGAGCCGCGCATGCTTGGCGTCAACATCTGGGACAAGTCGATGGTCAACGCCGTCGACCGCGCCATTCGCGAATCCAATCTCGGTCTTAACCCGATCGTTGACGGCCAGAATCTGCGAATTCCGCTGCCTGAACTCAACGAAGAGCGCCGCAAATCGCTCGTCAAGGTGGCCCATGACTATGCCGAAAAAGCAAAAGTGGCGATTCGCCATGTGCGCCGCGACGGCATGGACGGCCTGAAAAAAGCCGAAAAGGACGGTGACATCGGTCAGGACGACAGCCGTGGACAGTCCGAAAAGGTCCAGAAAATGACCGACGACACGATTTCCGAGATTGAACGCTTGCTTGGCGAGAAGGAAAGGGAAATCATGCAGGTCTAATATCCCTTGTGATAGACCTGTATTTTATTCGTTTTAATTCCGCACTGCCTGTTACTGGATCGATATGCCGACGACGACACGTTCCTCAATACCCGAGCACGTCGCCATCATCATGGATGGAAATGGGCGGTGGGCAAAACAGCGCGGTCTTCCGCGCGTCATGGGGCACCGCCGCGGGGTTGAGGCCGTGCGCGAAACCGTGCGTGCGGCTGGCGATTGCGGCATCCGCTATCTCACGCTGTTCGCTTTCTCCTCGGAAAACTGGCGCAGGCCGGAATCCGAGGTGAGCGATCTGATGGGGCTTCTGAAAGCCTTCATACGGCGCGACCTTGCGGAACTGCATCGTGAAAACGTCCGTGTGCGCATCATCGGTGACCGGCAGGGTCTGAAGAACGACATCCGTTCTCTTCTCGAAGAGGCGGAACAGATGACAGCTGATAACACCAAGCTCACGCTGGTGATCGCCTTCAATTACGGTAGCCGTGACGAGATTACCCGAGCCACTATGGCGATTGCCCGCGATGTCGCCGAAGGCCGCCTGGATGCCACATCGATCACGCCGGAGCTGATTTCGGCGAGACTTGATACGTGCGGAATGCCGGATCCGGATCTCATCATCCGCACCAGCGGCGAAGAGCGCCTTTCGAATTTCCTGCTCTGGCAGGCGGCCTATTCCGAGTTCCTGTTCGTTCCCGAATATTGGCCCGATTTCGACAGGCAGCTGTTCTTTTCCGCAATCGAGCAATATGCAACGCGTAATCGCCGCTTCGGCGCCATCGCTGAGCAGGTTGCCGTGGCAGGCGCCTGATGAGCCGTGAACTCAGACTGCGGATAATCTCCGCAATCGTCATGGCGGCGGTCATATTGGCCGCCACTTGGTATGGCGGCATTCTGTTCCGCATCGTGGCCGGTCTTCTGGCGATTCTCATCTATTATGAGTGGTCGACGATTACCCGGCTGTCGGAAACGAATTCGACCGGCAATGCCTGGGGCTGGTTCGCGGTTGCCGTCATCGCCGGCAATACGATCTTTGGCGAATCCTCGCTTGATCTGCCGCTTCTCTCAGGATTCGCGCTGACTGCGGCGCTGTTTCCGGTTTTGCGCGGCAAGAACTGGTGGCTGGTGGGCGGCATTCTTTACGCTGGCCTGAGTGGGATATCGCTGGCGGCCATCCGCGGTGACGAACTGGCCGGCTTTGCTTCCATCCTGTTCATTTTTGCCGTCGTCTGGTCGACCGATATTCTGGCCTATTTCGTCGGGCGGGCCATTGGCGGGCCGAAACTTGCGCCTTCGATTTCGCCCGGCAAGACCTGGTCCGGCGCCATTGGTGGCGCGGTGGCAGCGGTGATCGGCGGTGCTGCGGTCTCCATGGCCTATCACGGCAGGATCAGCCTTTTGGTGCTGGGGCTCGCGCTTTTACTGTCAGTGTTCAGCCAGATCGGTGATCTCTTTGAATCCTTCATAAAACGCCGCTTCCAGGTTAAGGATTCCAGCCATCTCATTCCGGGCCATGGCGGCTTCATGGACCGTGTTGACGGTCTTGTTTTCGCCTGCTTTACGGTATTCCTCATAGCTTTCGTGCATGCAGCGGCAACCGGAGACGCGCCCGGATCGGGCGGCGGTCTGTTGCCGGGTTTCTAGGCGGCGCGAAAGGTCACGACATAAAGGGCAGATTGTCATGAACACAATAATGGCGGCGACGGGTTTTCTGACCGGCTATATCGTGCCCTTCATTCTGGTGCTTTCCCTGCTCGTTTTTGTTCATGAGATGGGACATTATCTTGTCGGCCGCTGGTGTGGCATCCGCTCCACCGCATTCTCCATTGGCTTCGGCCCGGAGCTGATCGGCTTCACCGACAAGCGCGGCACGCGCTGGAAGATTTCCGCGATTCCCCTTGGCGGCTACGTCAAATTCTTCGGCGACGAAGATGCGGCGAGCAAGCCGGACAGTTCCGGCCTGTCGCATATGTCGCTGGAGGAGAGGGCGCAGACGCTTTCCGGCGCAAAGCTGTGGAAAAGGGCGGCCACGGTTGCCGCCGGCCCGATCGCGAACTTCATTCTCGCAATTCTGATTTTTGCGGTGCTTTTTGGCATCTATGGCCGAATGATTGCTGATCCGGTCGTCTCGGAGGTGCGTGAAAACAGCGCCGCCGCAGCTGCTGGCGTAAAGCCGGGTGACCGGCTGATTGCGATCGATGGTGAAAAAGTGATGACCTTTGAGGATGTGCGCCGTTATGTCGGCATCCGCCCGGGCACGCCGATTACGGTCACCGTCGAAAGGGCAGGCGAAGAACTGAAACTGCCGATGGTCCCGACCCGCACCGAGACCACGGACCAGTTCGGCAACAAGCTGGAAATGGGCATTATCGGCATCGTCACCGACCAGACCAGCGGTAATTTCCGCCACATCGAATATTCGCCGACAGAAGCGCTCGCCGAGGGTGTGCGTGAAACCGGCCACGTCATCACTGGCACGTTCAACTATATCGGCAACCTCGTGACCGGCCGTATGAATGCCGATCAGCTGGGTGGTCCCGTGCGTGTGGCGCAGGCATCCGGCCAGATGGCGACGCTCGGGATTTCCGCCGTCATTCAGCTCGCAGCCGTTCTTTCCGTCTCGATCGGTCTCCTGAACCTCATGCCCGTCCCGGTTCTGGACGGTGGCCATCTGGTGTTTTATGCGATCGAGGCTATCAGGGGCAGGCCTCTCGGTGCGGGCGCCCAGGAAGTGGCGTTCCGTATCGGCATGATGATGATTTTAGGTCTTATGGTTTTTGCAACATGGAATGATATCAGCAGCTTGATCGGCTGAGGATTGTGTTTTAACGGTTTTGTTAGTTGGTTGTTTACCTTGTTTTTATGCCGAAGTGGCGAATGCGCCACTCTGGAGCACGAAGTAAACAGAATTTAACGTTCTGACTTGCTTGTAGGGGAAAAGCAGGTAAAACGACGCACATGGCCGGAGTCGGGTTCCGCCCGCTGAGGGACAACGTAAAAAGGTAAGATTTGAAATGAAG
>JAEXMK010000006.1 GCA_023444445.1 Pseudomonadota bacterium
TATCAAAGCTTGGCAAAGGTGCGGGAATGGCGCATGCTGCCGTTAGTTGTAATTAACCTAACGGTTTAGGTGAATATTATCGTTTGCGGCATAACGATAAGCACAAACCTTCCTCATGTTGATTTCATTGGAGATACGTCGGAATGAATGCGACTATTCGTGAAATACTGGCAAAATTCGGCCAGCTTCCCACCCCCGTCGATACGATTGCAGACGAAGCCGATCTTTATGCAGCGGGCCTTTCTTCCTTCGCATCCGTGCAATTGATGCTGGGAATCGAAGAAGCTTTCGACATCGAGTTTCCAGATAACCTGCTGAACCGCAAGTCCTTCGCCAGCATCAAGGCTATCGAAGACACCGTTAAGCTCATCCTGGATGGTAAAGAGGCAGCCTGATGAACATGACCGTTGCGCCGCAGGATGAAACGCTGTCCGCGCGCGCGGGCCGTGTCGCGATCATTGCCGCCAAACATGCCGACGAGGTGGATGTCACAGGCCGCTTCCCACAAGAGGCGGTCGACGCCCTGCGGAAGGAACGCCTGCTGGGCATTCAGGTACCCGCCTCGCTCGGCGGCGAAGGCGCTTCCGTTCAGGAGATTGCCGATATCTGCGCCAGGCTCGGCCAGGCCTGTTCGGCAACGGCGATGATTTTCGCCATGCATCACATCAAGCTGTCCAGCCTGGTGGAACACGGCGTGGAAAGCGAATGGCATGCGGGCTTCATGCGCCGCGTTGCCAACGAACAGCTTCTGCTCGGCTCCGCCACCACTGAAGGCGGCATCGGCGGCAATCTGCGCAACTCCATCTGCGCGATCGAAGTCGAAGGGGAAAGCTGCCGGCTGGAAAAGGACGCCACCGTTATTTCCTATGGCAGCAATGCCGATGCGATCCTCATCACCTCGCGCGCCCACAAGGATGCCGCGCCCGCCGATCAGGTGATGACCGTTTTCCTGAAAAATCAGTACACGCTTGAGAAGACCCATGTCTGGGATACGCTCGGCATGCGTGGCACCTGTTCGGATGGCTTCCTGTTCCGCGGCGAGGCGCCGGCGGTGCAGATTTTCCCAAAGCCTTTCGCGGAAATCGCTGCACAATCCATGCTTGCAAGCTCGCATCTGCTGTGGAGCGCCGTGTGGTATGGTATCGCGTCGGATGCGGTGCTGCGCGCCCAGTCCTTTGTCAGAGCCGCGGCCCGCAAATCGCCCGGAACGGCTCCTCCTGGCGCGATCCGCCTTGCCGAGGTTTCCACCAAGCTGCAGGTGGTGAAATCCAACATCATAGCCGGTATCAAGGCTTACGAAGAGACCAAGAGCGACGCCGAAAAACTGATGTCGATGGCGTTTGCGGTGGCCATGAACAATGTGAAGATCTGCTCTTCGGAAACCATTCTCGAGATCATCGACCACGCCATGCTGGTCTGCGGCATCATGGGTTACAAGAACGGCACGCCCTACAGCCTCGGCCGACACCTGCGCGACGCGCATTCCGCTCGTCTGATGATTTCCAACGACCGTATTCTCGGCAATTCCGCCAATCTCCTGCTGGTTCACAGGCAGGACACCAGCCTCTTGGGTTAAGACCATGGACATGCAAACATCGTTCCTCGATCGACTGTTCGAAGAAGGCCTGCTGATTGAAACGGGTGTGGACGGTCTTTACGGACGCAGCGGCCAGTTCGAGGACGTGATTGCCGCATTCGAGCGGTTGATCGACCGCACGGGCGGTGGCGACGGCGCCGAGGCGATCCGTTTTCCGCCAGGCATCAACCGCGCCTATTTCGAAAAGAGCGGTTACATGAAGAGCTTCCCGCAGCTTGCCGGCACGGTCCATTCCTTCTGCGGCTGCGAACTCGACCATGTCAGCCTGCTGAAAACCATGGATGAGGGCGGCGACTGGACCAAGGACCAGAAAGCCACCGACATCGTGCTGACGCCGGCGGCCTGCTACCCGCTTTATCCGACGATCGCCAAGCGCGGCGCGCTGCCTGCCGGCGGCGGTCTCTATGACATCCAGTCCTATTGCTTCCGCCACGAACCCTCCAAGGACCCAGCACGCCAGCAGCTGTTCCGCATGCGCGAATATGTCTGCATGGGCACAGAGGCCAATGTCACCGAGTTCCGCCAGACCTGGATGGATCGCGGCGTGGAGATGATGAAGGCGGTCGGCCTTGATGTCACCATCGATGTCGCCAACGATCCCTTCTTCGGCCGCGCAGGCAAGATGCTCGCCAACAACCAGCGCGATCAGAACCTGAAGTTCGAACTGTTGATCCCGGTCACGTCAACGACCAGCCCCACAGCCTGCATGAGCTTCAACTACCATCAGGATGCCTTCGGCCAGAAATGGGGTCTGAACCTCGATAATGGCGATGTCGCCCACACCGCCTGCGTCGGTTTCGGCCTTGAACGTATCGCGCTGGCGCTGTTTGCGCATCATGGCCTCGACGTCAAGAAATGGCCTGCGAAAGTCGTGGAAACACTCTGGGGCTGATTATCAATGCGGCAGATTTTTCCCGGTCTCGATCCCAAAAACTATGTGCAGCATCCGCTTCATTCCTCCGAGAGAATGTGGCCGGAGACCAATTGCTATATAGATTTATGGATCGAGGTGCTGGCCTCGAAAGGCTTATCCCCGGAAGCCATGTTCGGTTTCACCCTGACGCAGGACTTCGAAGGCGACCAGTTCACCTTCTTCAAGGTGCCGCTGGAAGACCTCGAGGCGCTTTATGGGATCCGCGCCACCGAGCTTGCAATCTTCGACAGGGTGGAAAACCAGATCGAGACGCAGCTGGAACGCGGCCGCATCTGCCTGATCGAGATGGACAGCTTCTATATGCCCGATACCCATGGGGTGGGCTACCGGAAAGAACACGGCAAGACCACCATCGCCATCAACCGACTCGATCTCGACAAGCGGGAACTGGACTATTTCCATAACGCCGGCTTCTTTCATCTCTCCGGCGATGATTTTGACGGGCTCTTCCAGCATCATCTGGCTGAAACCGACCCGCCTTTCCTGCCCTATACGGAATTTGCGAAATTCGCGGACGGCAATCCTTCGCCGGCGCATGTTCGCAAGACCGCCGAACGGCTCCTGAAGTTTCATTTTTCCCGGCGGCCGTCCGCCAACCCGGTTCGGGCCTTTGCAAAGGTGTTTCCGGCGCAGGTGGAAAAGGTTGCAGACCGGCCCTTTGGGTTTTTCCACAAATACGCGTTCAATACGCTGCGCCAGCTCGGTGCCAATTTCGAACTGGCGGCAAGCCACTTCGAATGGTTGGACGCGGATAGTTTTTCTGAGGCAAAGAACCACGCGCTAAAAATCTCCGAAGTTGCCAAAACCGTGCAGTTCCAACTTGCACGCGCCGTCACCCGTCGGAAATTCGATGCGCTGGCCACCGTGCTCGATCCGGCCGCGGACGCGTGGGATGGATTGATGAAAAGCCTTGGCAAAAAACTGTCTGATGCCAGCGAGGCCGCGTGAGGACCTATCTTCCGGGCGAAAGCGAAGAAGTGCTGAGTGAAGGCTGGACGCTGGCACTGACGCCTGCCGATGCCTTTGAGACCCCATCCGATATTCCAGCATCGCTTGAAAGCCTGCATGTGTCCGTTCCCGGCACCGTGGCGCAGGCTCTGGAAACGGCCGGAAAATTCGATCGTCTTGCCCCCGTCGCCCTCAATGACAGGGACGCCTGGTACCGGCTGACGATGATTTCAGATGCCCGGGAGCGGGCCACCCTGCACTTCGATGGTCTTTCCACCATTGCCGAAATCTTCTTCAACGGCGAACTGATTGCCGCAAGCCAAAGCATGTTCGAAAGACTGGAAGTGCCTGTCGCGCTGACAGGTGCGGACGAGCTTTCGATCTGCTTTCGGGCACTCGGCCCTCGGCTCGAAAAAACCGGTCCCCGCGCCCGCTGGCGGCCGCAAATGATGAATACGCAGGGGCTGCGGCTGATCCGCACCACGGCGCTGGGCTATATGCCCGGCTGGTGCCCGGAAATCCACGCCGCCGGCCCATGGCGGCCCATCAGCCTCATCAGACAGGACGGGATGCTGTGCACGCTCCGGTCGTCGCTGGGCGAGGATGGAACGGGAACCGTCAGCATCGTGCTGGAAACCGACCAGCCCATAAACTCGGCAAGGCTTGGCTGCGCCGGTTACAGCACCGATCTGGCTCCGGACGAAAGCGGCAAGCTTTCCGGTGAACTACACCTATCGAATGTCGAACAATGGTGGCCGCACACGCATGGCAGGCCGGCGCTGCACGAGGTCATCCTCGAAGTTGACGGCACTCAACATCACCTTGCGCGCACTGGCTTCCGCCGGATAGAGGTCGATCATGGCGAGGACGGCAAGGGTTTCGGCCTCAAGGTGAACGGTCAGCCGGTCTTCTGCCGCGGCGCGGTCTGGACGACAGCCGATATTGTGCGTCTGCCGGGGACGAGGCCGGATTATGAGCCCTGGCTGCGAAAAGCCGCAGAAGCCGGCATGAACATGATCCGCATCGGCGGCACGATGGCCTATGAGACGCCGGCATTCTTCGCGCTTTGCGATGAACTCGGCATCATGGTCTGGCAGGATGCCATGCTCGCCAATTTTGATTACCCACCCAAAGATGACGGCCTGCGCCAGCATATCATTGCGGAAATCTCGCAGTTCCTTGAAGCGACCGCACTTTCTCCATCGCTTGCGATTTTCTGCGGCGGCAGTGAAATGTACCAACAGGGCGCGATGCTCGGTTTGCCGGAACAGATATGGAAGGGAACGCTGACCGAGGAGATCCTGCCGGAACTGGTCGCCGAAAAGCGGCCCGATGCGGCCTATGTCGCCAATTCCCCCTCCGGCGGCGCATTGCCCTTTTTTCCCAATGTCGGGGTCGGCCATTATTACGGCGTGGGCGCCTATTGCCGGCCACTGGAAGATGCCCGCCGGGCCGATCTACGTTTCGCGGCCGAATGTCTCGCCTTTGCCAATATTCCCGAACAGGAAACGCTGGACAAATATCTTCCCGGCGTTGCCGTTCACGATCCGCGCTGGAAAGCGCGAACACCGCGTGACCGCGGTGCCTCCTGGGACTTCGAGGACGTCCGCGATCATTATCTGAAGCTGCTTTACGAGGTCGAACCGGATGTTCTGCGGCGGGAAGATGGCGGCCTTTATCTCGACATGTCGCGCGCCGCGACGGCCGAGGTCATGGAAGCGACTTTCGCCGAATGGCGGCGCAATGGCTCCTCCTGTCAGGGGGCTTTGGTCTGGACGCTGCAGGACCTCATTCCCGGCGCGGGCTGGGGTATCATCGATGCCGCCGGCAGGCCCAAATCAGTCTGGTATGCGCTGAAAAGAGCATTCCGCCCCGTTCAGGTCAGCCTGTCCGACGAAGGTACCAACGGGCTCGACATTCACCTCCTCAATGAGACCGGCGACAGCCTGGACGCCATGCTGGAGCTGACCTGCCTGCGCGAAGGCACGCAGCCCGTCGTGCACGCCAAACGGCCACTCACGCTCTTGCCCCGACAGGGCCAGACGATTGCCGCAACCGACCTGTTCGGCGCTTTTTTCGATACGACCTACGCCTATCGCTTCGGCCCGCCATCCCATGACGTAACGATCGCCCGCCTTCGGGACGTTTCCACTGGGCATGTTGTTGCCGACGCCTTCCATTTTCCGCTTGGCCGGAAAAAGGCGCTGCATGCCGCAAATCTTCAGGTCGCAGTCAGCGAAACGAACGGCAACTGGGCCCTCGAAATCGGCACGGATCGGCTGGCGCAATCGGTCCACATCACGGCAGAGGGCTACCGCGCCTACGAAAGCTGGTTCCATCTCGGGCCCGGCGAGACCAGAAAAATCGGCCTTTCCCCGGAGACCGCCACAATCGAAGCTCCTCCCTCCGGAGAGGTCGTGTCACTGGGCTCCAGCCGTCGATTTACCTTTTAGAGCCAGTCGCTTTACCGTTTCGATATAGATCGTCTTGGCTTCCGGCGTTGAGAGATTGTGATCGGCATCGGGAATGATGGTCAGCGACACGTTGCGATAGGCCGCCAGCCCCTCACCATTGGCATCGAAATAGTACTGGAAATGCTCGAGGCCATCGTCGTTGTCGCTATAAAGTAGATGGACGGTAGTATTCTTCGCTTTCAGCCTGTCGAAAGCGCCAAAGATGGCCCGCCCTTCTTCGCTGCCTCTGCGAAACAGCCTTGCCGTTTTTGTCGAAAGCCGCTTCATCGTCGCCTTGAGGATGTTCAGCCCGGCGCTTGCTACATCGACATCACCGCTGATGAGGCGCTTGAACGTCGCGCCCTGGCGAAAACGCTGGCTGTATTCCCCAAAGGAACGAGGCCGTTTATGGAGTGCCTCATCCACCGAGCGCCCCTTGCGCCAATGGAAAACAACCGGATTGACCGCAACCACGGCACCGATACGGTCATCGGCAAGCGCACCGTTAAAAGCGAGATAGGCGCCGCTGCACCGGCCCGCCGCAATCAAAGGCCCCTTGCCGCGCGAGCCGAGAAAACCGAGCGCAGCGGCCACATCATCATTCTGAACGGCATCGTAAAGAACCTGATCGGGCGCGTTTTCGACGGGCGGACTATCGGCAATATTAGCCGCGTCAAAGCGAAGCGACATAACGCCTTCACGCGCCAGGGCACGGGCCATCTGAACGGAAAGCCTGCCCCACCCCGCATGCCGGTCGTAGGCGGCGCCAAGCAGTAGAACGGACGACACTGCTTCCCGGTCATCCGGCCCGCAAAACACACCAAAAAGCCGCCCGCCTTCGCCAAACTGCACCGGCTGTTCGATGAAACCACGGCCGTACTGCGGAGCATTGAGGACGATATCCTCGTCAGTATTGGCAGAGATCTCGGCATGGGTCTGAGACAGAACCCAGTCCACCAGCCGTTTCACCACATCTCTTGAGATTTTCGAGAGCGTGGGGCTGGAGACGAGATCGTCATAGCCGGAAAACTCCACCTCCTTCACCTCACCGCCGATTGCGGCGAGATGTTTGGCGAAATCGGCATCGGTGACGCGACCAGGTCGCGAGAGGACCAGAATGGTGCGCGCCGGAGCGACAGTGAGATTGGCAAGATTGGTCTTCTTGATCGCCTCGGCGACACCTTCAGGCATGGTCATGCCCGCGATCGCTCCCGCCGCCGCGAGACGTTGACCGGGCCGGAGGCCGAGGCCGTCATCGATCATGGATGACCACATCGCCAGCTCGCGCAGATAGGCGCGGCCGGAAACGACAGGCGCCAGAAACGCCATGGAGCCGGCGCCCGGCACATCGGCAAGCGCCTGCGCCGCCATCATGCAACCAAGCCCCTGCGCGACGACGACCACTTCCGCGCATCCGGAAAGACGCTTCAGATAGGCGAAAGCCGCGCGCGTGTCGGAAATCCAGTCTGCCTCGCGGCCCGCATCTTCAGGCTCGAAGGCGTCACCAGCCCCAAGATAGTCAAATCGCAGGCTCGCAACGCCCCGGGCCGCCAGCCGCTCGGCCAAAATCCGCTGAAACTTGCGGCTGCACAGCTCCTCCATGCCCCAGGGGCTGACGAAAAGAACGGCATGGGCCTGCCTCACATCCCTGCGTGCGGGATGGAAAATTCCCGTCAACCCGTCGAAAGAGACGGGATGCGCGACCGCACCATCCTGGCCAATGCCGGAAAGCGACAATGCATCGAGAGAGGGATCGCCGCCTGTACGCTCTGAAATATCTATCGCCATCGACCTTGCCATCATTGCGCCAGTTCATGGCCCAACCATTACGGGATCATTATATCGAAGCGCCTTAACGCCTGTTCTACAATAAAAACAACAATATTAGAGAACCCTAAAAACATAGTCGTATTTATATAGCCCGCCACCCGCACATTGCAAAAACAATCGCCATGGTAACGGCACGCCTCGACAGGCCCGCTATTTTGCTCGAAACCGCTTGAATATACTGATAAATAGCGAGTCCCATACCTATTTGCAGGAGGAGGTTGCGCCGCCCGGCCACCGGATCGTCTAGACACCGCGCAAACCAACACGCCGGGCCTCGCCCGCCAGGTCATAGAAGTTTTATATGGAACAAAGCCTTACGCGTTATATCTGGTCGCACACGAAGCGGCAGCAGCTTTTCATTTTGCTGATCGTGGCCTTGTCGATGATCCCCTATTTCCTCGCCTTTGATCTGCCCAAGCAGATCGTCAACGGCCCAATTCAGGGGGATGGGTTCGAAGGGGCGAATGCGACGCAGCTTTTCATGCATCTCACGGTCGATATTCCCTATTGGGGCACCGTGACATTGTTCCCCGGGCTTGAGCTCAACCGTATGTCGATGTTGATGGGACTGAGCCTGACATTTCTGGCGCTTGTCATCATCAACGGGCTCTTCAAATATTACATCAATACCTACAAGGGCCGCCTTGGCGAGCGGCTTCTGCGGCGTATCCGCTTCGAGCTCATCGACAAGATCCTGCGGTTCCCACCCTCGCATTTCAAGCGGGTCAAAGGTGCGGAAATCTCCAGCATGGTGAAGGACGAGGTGGAGCCGCTCGGCGGATTTACAGGCGACGCCTTCGTGCAGCCGGCACTTCTCGGCGGCCAGGCACTCTCCGCGCTCTTCTTCATTCTCGTACAGAATTTCTGGCTCGGCCTGATCGCGGCCTTCATGGCGGCAATCCAGGTGGGCATCATTCCGAAGATGCGTCGCCGCCTCATCGAACTCGGTCGCCAGCGGCAGCTGAGCGCCCGCCAGCTTGCCGGACGCATCGGCGAAATGGTCGATGGCATCGGCACGATCCACGCCTATGACACCTCCAACTACGAACGCGCCGATGCCTCGCACCGGCTCGGCGACATCTTCAAGATCCGTTACGATCTCTACCAGTGGAAGTTTCTGGTCAAATTCATCAATAACTTCCTCGCGCAGCTCACACCCTTCTTCTTTTATGCGCTCGGCGGATATCTAACCCTGAAGGGCAGCCTTGACGTCGGCCAGCTGGTCGCCGTCATCAACGCCTATAAGGAACTGCCCGGACCATTGAAGGAACTGATCGACTGGGATCAGGCACGTCAGGACGTGCAGGTGAAATATGAGCAGGTCTTCGAACAGTTCAACACTCCGAACATGATCGACGAAAAGGTGCAGAAACTCTCTCCCGGCGCCGTTTCGCCCATCGCCGCACCGCTCGTCATTGCCAATCTGACGCTCGAAGATGACAGCGGCAGCCGGCTTCTGGAGCAGGCATCGCTGAAGATCGAGCCCGGCGAGGTGATCGCCATCGTCGGCGGCTCGGGAGCCGAAGCGCTGGCGGATGCGATCGGCCGCACGCTCTGGCCAATCTCGGGCAAGGTCAGCATCAACGATGTCGACATATTGGAACTTCCGGAATCGCTGACCGGGCGACGCATTTCCTATGTCTCCTCGGACAGTTATTTCTTCCACGCCAGTCTGAAGGACAATCTGCTTTACGGCCTCAAGCACGCCCCGCTTGCAGACAAGACCTACGAGGGCGCTGCGCTGGAGCACCGCAAGTGGGAAGTCCGCGAAGCCAAGATGGCGGGAAATCCGCTGATCGACATCAACAGCGAATGGATCGATTACGCGTCGAGCCCGGCCGGCGACGGCAGGCCGGAAAATCTCATTCAGGCCATTCTGGACGTGCTAGACAGCGTGGAACTGTCCCAGGATATTCTGGAGTTCGCGCTGCGCTCATCGATCGATCCTTTGAGCGATCTACACCTTGCCGCCCGTATCGTGGAACTGCGGCACGTGCTGCGTGCCGAACTGGAAAAGGAAAATCTGAGCGGCCTCATCGCTCCCTTCGAGCTGGAGAGCTACAACAGCGAAGCGACGGTCGGTGAAAACCTGTTGTTCGGCACCATGCGTGACTCGTCGCAATCCATCAGAACTGTCATCGAAAGCGACTATTTCCGCTCGCTCATGCGCGAAACCGGCCTCGTCAAAACCCTGTTCGAAATGGGTTACACGATCGCTGAAAACATCGTGGAAATCTTCGCCGACCTGCCGGGGGACCACCCCTTTTTCCAGCAGCTTACCTTCATGACGCCGGATGACATTCCGGTCTATCAGCAGATGCTGCAGCGGCTTCAGGGAAAGAGTTTCGACGAAGCCAATGAAAACGAAAAGCGCGCAATGCTGCGGCTCAGCTTCTTCTACATCGAGCCTCGCCAGCGTTTTGGTCTTCTCACGCCAGAGATCATGAACCGGATCGTCGAGGTCCGCCACATGTTCCACGAGAAGCTGCCCGACAGCCTGAAAAACGTGATCGAAATCTACGACCCGACCAAGTACATGAGCGCCACCAGCCTTCTGGATAACATCCTCTTCGGCAAGGTGAGCCATCGTTATACCGACGCCTCACGGCGCATTACACGTATCGTCGCGGATGTCATGCGCAAGCAGGGCGTTTACGAGCGGGTGCTGGCCGTGGGGCTGGATTTCAACCTGGGTGCCGGCGGCAAGCGGCTTGGCCCGCTGCAGCGCCAAAAGCTCAATCTCGCGCGGGCGCTGATCCGCAAATCCGATTATTACGTCTTTAATCGCCCTCTTCCCGGCCTCGATCCCCGACAGCAGGAAGAAATTGTCGAACGGGTCATCACACTTCTGAAACAGAACAACACTAACCCCTCGATCGTGTGGGTTCTCTCGAATGCACACCTCTCACGCATGTTCGATCGGGTGATCGTCGTTCATCAAGGCCTGATCACGGCTGATGGAAGTTACGAGACTCTCGCCGAGGAAAACGGTACATTCAAGGAAATGGTCGCGACATAACACCAAGAATGTGACCGAGGTGGAACCAGAACAGGATAGGGCAATGCTGTTTAAAGACGAAATTCAGATGCTGAAAAGGGTCCCGTTTTTTTCGGAAATGGAACCGTCCAAACTCAAACTGCTCGCATTCGCGTCCGATCGGGTATCCTATCACGCCGGGGATGTACTGTTCCGGCAGGGAGATGTCGGCGACGCGGCCTATGTGCTCTTGACCGGAAAAGTCGATGTTCTCGTCGATTCCCCTTCGGGCACGCTGAAAGTGGCGGAAATGACCGGTAATGCCATTGTCGGTGAAATCGCAATTCTCTGTGACAGCGTTAGAACCGCGACCGTCCGCGCCTCCACCAATGTGGAAGCCCTGCGTATCGGCAAGGAACAGTTCTTCAAGCTCATGTCCGATTTCCCCGACATCACGATCAAGGTCATGCGGGTTCTCGCCGAACGCCTCACCCAGACGACGACTGAGCTGAGCAAAGCTCGCGCAGGCACCAGGACATAAACGACAATTCCTTGCTACCTTGAATGGCGATATTGGAAAAATAAATGTCGTACTATTGCAATATAAATGAAATGCTGACTGAATAAGGGGTAAAGGCAGCCGCTCCGACAAGGGCGGATATAAGAATCTATAGAGACAACGGGCTTCATGGGAGGAAGCGTGCAAGATTCCGTTGTTATTGGGGTGTGCTATGGCGTTCAATTCCGACACAACACGTCGGGAAAGTAATAGAAATTTTCGGGTAAAGATCTGGGGTGCGCGGGGAACGCTTCCCGTTTCAGGTGAAAACTTCCGAAAATACGGCGGGAATACAATCTGCATTGAGGTAAGGTGCGGCGATCACGTTCTTTTGTTCGATGCCGGCTCCGGCCTGCACCCCGCTGGCCTTGCCTTGCGGGCGGAAGGCGTTACCGACGTCAACCTTTTCTTCTCGCACTGTCACTACGACCACATTGTCGGCTTCCCCTATTTCAAGCCCTTTTATAACAGCGCCAACGATGTCGCCATCTGGTCGGGCCACCTTGCCGGAAGCATGACTACCCGGGAAATGCTCAAGGATTTCATGAGCCCTCCCTGGTTCCCGGTGCCCCTTGAAATTTGCTGCGCAAAGATCGCGACGCGGGATTTCAAGGCGGGTGACGTGCTCGATGTGCATCCCGGCCTGTCGATCAGAACCGGAATGCTCAACCATCCCGGCAATGCCATCGGATACAGGCTGGATTGGGAAGGTAAGTCGCTCGCCATCATCACCGACACCGAACATGAGCCCGGAAACATCGACGAAACCGTGCTTGATCTCATCAGGGATGTCGATCTTTTCCTCTATGACGCCATGTTCACCGACGAGGAAATGGGCCTATACCGCGGTTATGGCCATTCTTCCTGGCAGCAGGCGATCCGCCTTGCCAAGCTCGCCGACGCGAAAAATGTCGGTTTCATCCACCATGCGCCAAGCCGCAGCGACGAAGAACTGGACGATATCGAAAAACAGGCGAAAGCCGAGTTCAACGGTGCATTCGCAGCGATGGACGGACAGATTATCGAACTCTGATCGCAACCCGGCGTCCGCCGGGCTTCGACGTTAAACCGCTTTTCGACATCCTCACGGAACACCCTTCACAATGCGTGCATTGCGAACACGCACAATTGACCAGTTCCGATCAATTGCTCCATGATATTGCCATGAGGCCATCTGCATTTGGCGTATTTCCAAGGAAGGCGAACCCCGGTTTCCCGTCCCGAAATTCGACAAAACGGTCTAAGAGATCGCCACCATTTATTGCACGATGATTCTATGCCGAACGGCCATCTGATGGGATTTGCATGATCCGTTTCTTTTCGGAGACCAATTTAAGACGTGCCCGGATTTCATCCGGTCTCATCATATTCGCTTTCGTTTTTTCCCACCTCGCCAATCATTCCCTTGCACTCATCTCCATCGACACGGCCGAACGGGCGCGCAAATGGTTCAGCCTGATCTGGCTCAATCCGGTCAGCAGCGCACTGTTTTACGGGTCGGTCGTGGGGCATGTCTGTCTCGTCCTGCGTTCGCTCTATCTGCGCAGGACGCTGCGCATGCCGCTGCGTGAGGCGCTTCAGGTCATATTCGGCCTGTCGATCCCGTTTCTGATCATCGGCCACGCCGTCAATATCCGCGTCTCGCATATGCTTTATGGCATCGACGTCGGTTATTATTCCGTCATCCGCAGGCTGTGGATCAACAACCCCATCGGGGGTGCGTGGCAAAGCATCGCATTGATCGTCATCTGGACCCATGGATGCATCGGCCTCTATTTCTGGCTGCGATACCGCGACTGGTATCCAAAAATCGCCGGGCTGTTCATGACTGTCGTGGTGATGCTGCCGCTTCTGGCATTGCTGGGCTTCAGCGATGCAGGCCGCTGGCTGGAAGAAGTCGATCGGAAATATGCGCTTCCGCCCGGGCTTTCGGATAACACTATCCAGAGAGACGAACTCCCGCTGCAAAGGGAGATGGAAACGCGAATTCGGTTCATTACCAGCACAACCGAAGCTCTTTTTGCCGGCGCGATCGTGCTTGTCTTCGTCTTACGCGGTGTGCGGAGCTTCCGGCAACGGCTGACCGCGATTGAAATCCACTATGAACAGGGCGCGCAAGCCCGTATCCCGGCCGGGTTCAGCATTCTCGAAGCGAGCCGCCTCGCGGGCATCCCGCATTACTCCGTCTGCGGCGGCAAGGGGCGCTGTTCCACCTGTCGTGTCAAGGTTTTAAACAGCAAGGGCCCGCTTCCACCACCCGGCGATATCGAGCAGACGACGTTGAGGCGTATCCACGCCGATTCGGACGTGCGGCTCGGCTGTCAGCTGCGTCCCACCAGCGATCTCGACATCGCGCTTCTCGTCTCACCCCCCCGAGAGAGCGATCTGCCGGCAGATGCCCAACCGGCGCGCCCCGGTCGGGAAGAGGAAATCGCCATCCTCTTCTGCGATCTGCGGAATTTCACCACGCTGTCCGAAGCGAAGCTGCCCTATGATGTGGTCTTCCTTCTCAACCGCTACTTCACCATCGTCGGCCAGGCCGTAGAACAGGCCGGTGGCCATCTCGATAAATTCATCGGCGATGGCGCCATGGCTCTTTTTGGACTCGGCGAGGATACGGACCGGGCCTGCCGCAACGCCATGAAGGCAGCCGCCACCATATTGCGGGATATCGCAATCCTGAACGAGGGGTTGGAAAAACAATTCGCCGTCCGTCTGGAAGTGGTGGTCGGCATTCATGCCGGCCCGAGCATCGTCGGCGTGATGGGATATGGCGCGGCAAAAACCCTGACGGCCATCGGCGATACCGTGAACGTGGCAAGCCGGCTCGAATCCAAAGCTAAAGAATTCGGCGCCGCCATCGTCGTTTCCGAACCGGCTCTCATTCAGGCGGGGCAGGATATTGCCGACCTCAGAAGCGAAGAAATCACCATTCGCGGACGAAACTCGCAGATGAGAGTGTATCTGCTCTCAAGAGAAGAGAGCGAGCGTTATCTCTGAGGCAGCCACGACGCTTCCCGCATCGGGCTGTCCAACCTCAAATTTTACGATAGAGAAAATAGCGATCCGTCGGCACGGTTTCCGGCACCGGCAGCGGTTTCAGCATGGCATGATCGAGCGGCAGGCCGCTGATGGCGATACCGCCTTTCGCCAGCATGCCCGCAGCAAGATCGGGCAACCACGTCAGGGTGACCGCATCCTTTTCCGGATAGCCCGTGCCGATATCGGCATGCACCATCGCCGCATCCGTGCCGATGAAGGCTGGAGCGGTTTGCGAGATCTCACCGATCACAAGATCCTCTTCTGCCGGAACGGAAGAGGCATGGGCACCCATGGCCCTGTCAAAAGCGATGATGCGGCGGTTGGGAAACAGTTCCCGCAGATGATTGAAAGTACGCCCGTTTCCAAGCCCTATTTCCATGAGCGCGCCCTGCTCAGGCAGATCAAGATCGGCCTCGACATGGTTGAGGATGTCGCGCTGCGCGGTCAACCGACGAATGAAGCTGTCCAGTCTGCTCATATTATCAGGCCTTGATGATGTGTTTTGCGGCGATATCCCGACGCGCGAAGACATTTCGTGTATCGACGATCAGCGGCGCCCAGTCGCTGAGCGCCGCATAGTCGACATTGTCGTGATCCGTCGCGACAAGAACGGCGTCGAAGCCGCCAATGGTCTCACTGTCCCATGATACGGATTTCATGCCCATCAGGTGGCTATATTCCCGGGTTTTCGGAATTTCCGCCACATAGGGATCGAAATAGGCCGCTTCGCCGCCGCGCTCCTGAATGAGCTCCAGGAGCTTCAGCGATGGACTTTCGCGAATATCGGGCACGTTTTTCTTGTAAGCGAGACCGACAACCAGCACCTTCGAGCGGCTGAGCGCCTTGCCGGAATGAATATCGAGCGCTTCGGCAACCCGCCCGACGACATGGCGCGGCATGCCGGTATTGATCTCGCCGGCAAGTTCGATGAACCGGGTCGGCAGTTCATATTCGCGCGATTTCCAGGTGAGATAGAACGGGTCGATCGGTATGCAATGGCCGCCGAGACCCGGCCCGGGATAAAACGGCATGAAGCCGAAGGGCTTGGTTTTCGCCGCATCGATCACTTCCCATATGTCGATACCCATCGCCTCGTAGACGACCTTGAGTTCGTTGACGAGCGCGATATTGACGGCACGGAACACGTTTTCGGTGATTTTAACCGCCTCAGCCGTGGCATTGGTGGAAACCGGAACAATCTTCTTCACCACCGAGCCGTAGAAGGCGGCCATTAGCTTTCCGGCAGCTTCGCCGTCACCGGCAACGACCTTAGGAATGGTCGAGGTCTCGAAATCACGATTGCCCGGATCTTCCCGCTCCGGCGAAAAGCCAATGAAGAAATCGACGCCGGAGACGAGGCCGGTATTCTCCAAAATGGTCTTCACCACCCCGTCCGTCGTACCGGGATAGGTGGTCGATTCCAGCACCACGAGCTGCCCCTTGCGCAGATGCGCGGCAATCTCCCGGCACGTCTTTTCAACGTAGGAAAGGTCCGGCTCTCGATATTTCGTCAGCGGCGTCGGCACGCAGATGGCGATCACATCACATTCGCCCAATCTGGAGAAATCGCTGGTGGCAACGAACCCGTCATCCGGCCGAACACTTGCCAGCACCTCATCCGAAACCGCCTCGATATAACTGCGGGCCGCTTCGATCGCGGTAATTTTGCCGGGGTCAATGTCGAAACCGACGACTTTGAAACCAGCTTTGGCAACCGTCATGGCAAGCGGCAGGCCGACATAGCCGAGGCCGATCACCCCCGCTTTAGCGCTTCTGTTTTCGATACTGGAAAGCAAGGTCTGGGAAATGTCTGGAGAAGTCAAAGCGTGTCACGCTCCGCGCATGTGCAAAAGATGCCTTTCAGTTGGGCAAGAATGACCGACCTGTCAAGGCTCGTCCCTTTCAAATTCCGGTTGACGCCCAAGCCGTCGGCAACGCACAACCATCGCCATGAAGATCGCCTTTTATTCGCCGCTCAAATCGCCCAACCATCCCGTTCCCTCCGGCGACCGGCTGATGGCCCGACTTCTGATGAAGGCGATGACAATGGGAGGCCATGACGTTTCCGTCGCCTCGGAGCTGCGCAGCTTTCTGAAACGACCGGACGATCCCGCAAGGCCATCGCTCGCCGATGAGGCCAGGCTCGAAATCGAAACGATCGCGGAACAATGGCGTCAGGACGGCGCACCGGACCTCTGGTTTTGTTATCACCCCTACTACAAGGCCCCGGATCTGCTCGGCCCGGAACTGGTGAAGCGTTTCGGCATCCCCTATGTGACCGCCGAGGCATCCTATTCGCCGAAACGCAACAATATGGGTTGGCAGGCGGTTCAGGACGCGCTGCTCGCCGCATTGAACGGGGCCGCGGTCAATATCTGCTTCACCGCGCGGGATCGCGAGGGGCTTGTGCGCGCTTCCCCTAGCCTGCAATGGACCATGTTACCGCCCTTCATCGACGCCGAGGCGTTTCGCGGCAGCGTGCCCCGGCCACACCCATCAAGGCTTATCACCGTCGCCATGATGCGGGCGGGCGACAAGCTCTCAAGCTATCGTAGCCTGTCCGAAGCGCTCGCTTTATTGCCTGAAACTCTCGGCTGGACGCTGGATATCGTCGGCGACGGCCCGGAACGCGCGGCCGTGGAGGCCATGTTCAGCGCGTTTCCCGATCACCGCCTTGTCTGGCACGGGGAAAAAAGCCCGACAGACATCGCGGCGCTTCTTTCAAGAGCATCCCTCTACGTCTGGCCGGGCCATGGCGAGGCCTATGGTCTCGCCTATCTTGAAGCGCAGGCTTCCGGCCTGCCCGTTGTGGCCGAAAAAGTTGCCGGTGTTCCCGAAGTGGTAAAATCCGGTACCACAGGATTACTGACACCAGAAAATGATACAGCCGCTTGTGCCGAGGCGATCAAGACCCTGCTCGGCGATGACAGGCAGCGTGAGGAACTGGCAAAGGCGGCCCGCCAATTCGTCATCAATGAACGATCTCTGGAAAACGCCGCAACGAAGCTGAACCATATCCTTTTGCAGGCAAAGGCACGACGATCATGAGTCTGGAAAAACTCAACGCGGCACTGGATGAATGCAGCCGACGCGGCATGAAGGCCGATCTCTGGCTCCGGGACGACGATGCGGTGGAACCGACAGCGGCTCTCGATGCGTTTCTTGATCTTTGCAGCAGCTTTTCCGTCCCGGCCACTCTCGCGGTCATTCCCGAAATGACGACGGAGAAGCTCGCAACACATCTGGATGCCTCCGACATTGCGGAGGTCGCCGTCCACGGCTGGTCCCATACGAACTACGCCAGCGCCAATGAAAAGAAACAGGAACTCGGGCCGCATCGCGACCCGGCCGTCGTGCTTGATGAATTGCAATCCGGACTGGAGAAGCTTCATGACCTGCATGGCAGGCGTCTGGTGCCGATGCTGGTGCCACCGTGGAACCGCATCGACGCCGGTATCGTGAGGAGTCTGGCGGATATCGGATATCGCGCTTTGTCCGTCTTCGGACCTGAAAAAGATACCGTCCCGCCTTGCCTTAACACCCATGTCGATGTCATCGACTGGCACGGCAGCCGCGGCGGCCGGGAAGACGACATCCTGTTTTCCGAGACCGCCGCCCGCATCCTGCGCACCGCCGACGAGGGCGGCACGACCGGCTTCCTCACCCATCATCTCGTGCATGACGACAATGTCTGGCGCTTTCTGCGGCGGCTTTTCGAGGTAACCACCGGGCATCCCGCCGCCCGCTGGCGTTCCTCGAAGGACCTCGTCAACGAGATATCACCATGACTTCCAGGCGATCAGCATCCCGCTGTCCTGCAGGGCGAGTTTCTGTCTGATCTCTTCTACCGCCTCCAGCGGCGCACGGTCGGCAAGAACCGCGGCGACAAACGACGCCGGCGCAAGACTGATACTTCCCGCCCGGGCGATGACGGTGAAGATCAGTGGACCGGTAGACCACCAAGCCGGCGCACGCGGCATTTCCTCGATGATCCCGGGAAAAGCCTCAAGCATCTTGCGGAAGACCGGATGCCCGGCCGGGGCGGCAATGAAGGAATTGGCAAGCAGCATGCTGCCCTGCCCCGTATCGCGCGGCGTTTTCTCGTCAAACGCCGTCAGCCCCGCCAAAGGCAGGAAGGCATCGAAACTTATGTCATCACGCGCCGGATACCAGTCGCAGTCGAGATAGATGCCGCCAAAACGCTCCAGCAGGATGTAACGGGCCACATCCACAGCACCTGGATAATCGCCTTCGCCAAGCATCCTGTTAAAGATGCTATTCGAGAACACGCCCTCCCGCTCAAGATCGGCCTCCCGCCAAAGGCGATACTCATAACCATGCTGTTCGGCATGCGTGGCCCAAGCCTTGACCGATACCGGCGGCGCTTTTTCCCCAATCCATATTTGGTGAATGAGCCGCGGCACATCCTCCCGGCTTTTGAGATTGATAACGCGCCGTTCATCGGGGGAAAACCGGGCATATTTTGCGAGCGTTTGTGGCGGCGGAACCAGCGTGTATTGATAACCGATCCGAGCGACGAGATCGCCTTCGGCCTTGGCTAGACGCAGCCGCGCGGCATGCAGCCGGCGTGGCAGGCCGAGCACGGTTCGCTCACCCATCAGATGCCCGTCTTTTGCTGCAACCAGCGATAAGAGAAGCGCATTGGCTTCCGCATATTGGCCGCCATTTTGCAACTGTCGGGCTTTATCCAACTGGGCGTCATAATATTTCTTGTCGGACATGGATCCTCGTTCCAAAGCGTCCGTTAACATATCACCAAACAAAGGCGTTCAGGCAAGCAGCCACATTTAGGAAGCCGGCTTTGAATTTGCTAAACAATTCGATGTTTCAGAGGCATAGACAGACAACAAACCCTGCGATAACGTGAATTTAAGCCCTCCTGAACAATTGCCACAAGGCAACGATAAAGAGACGGCAAGGAAACTTTTGGCATGAGCGCTGGCGCAGATTTGCTCCGTATTGAAAATCTGCGGGTCTCTTTTTCTCTCATGGGCGGCACCATTGATGCCGTCAGGGGCGCAAGTCTCCGTATTCTTCCGGGAAAGGTTACGGCTCTTGTCGGCGAGTCCGGATCGGGAAAGTCCGTCATCGGCCAAACCATCATGGGCATCCATCCCAAGACGGCGCGCGTGAACGGCCGCGTGCTGTTTACCGATCCCGTAAATGCCGCAGCCGGCCCCATCGATCTGCTGCAATTGCCGAAGGACGGGAGGGAAATCCGCTCAATACGTGGAAACCGCATCGGCCTGATTTTTCAGGAGCCGATGACCTCATTTTCGCCGCTGCACACGATCGGTAACCAGATCGATGAAGCGCTGCGCATCCACAGCATTCTGTCACCGGCGGAACGTGCGGAAAAAATACATGAGACGCTTGACCTCGTAGGGTTTCCCAAGCCCAAAAAGGTCGTGAACATGTATCCCTTCGAATTGTCGGGCGGCATGCGCCAGCGCGCGATGATCGCCATGGCGCTGATCTGTCGCCCCGCACTGCTCATCGCCGACGAGCCGACCACCGCGCTAGATGTGACGATACAGGCGCAAATTCTCAAGCTCCTGCGCGACCTCCAGAGCCGGCTCAACATGAGCATGCTGCTCATTACCCACGATCTCGGCGTGGTCGCCAATATCGCCGACGAAGTGGCCGTGATCTATCAGGGCGAGATCATGGAGGCGGGTACGGTCGATGACATTTTCAAGGCATCGGCCCATCCCTATCTCAAGGGCCTGATGGCCGCCGTGCCGCATTTCGACATGAAGCCCGGCGAAAGGCTGAAGGCGCTGCGCGAAATCAAGGTGGACCACGAAAGCCTTGTCGGTAAAAAGACCGCCGCAGTCAACAAAACCCCCGGCCCGCTCCTGACCGTGGACAATATCAGCAAGACCTTCACAACTCGAAAGTCCAGCTGGTTCCGCAAAGGCGACGCCAACGCGACGAAAGCAGTCGACAGCGTCAGTTTTGACATCCGTCGTGGCGAATGCCTCGGGCTGGTCGGCGAAAGCGGCAGCGGCAAGACCACCGTCAGCAAAATCCTGATGCGGGCGGTTCGCCCGGATGAAGGCGCGGTGACCTTCCACCGGCAGGGGGGCGATATCGACGTGCTCAATGCCAAGGATGGCGAACTGAAGGAACTGCGATCTAAGATCCAGATGGTCTTTCAGGACCCGATTTCCTCGCTATCGCCGCGCATGACGGTTGGCAACATCCTGAGTGAACCGCTGGAAATTCACGGACGCGGGGATGCCAAATACCGGGCGGAAAAAGTCCGTGGCCTTGTGAGGGCGATCGGGCTGGGCGAAAGCGCACTGAACCGCTACCCCCACAGTTTTTCCGGCGGCCAGAGGCAGCGTATCGGTATTGCAAGAGCACTGGCGCTCGGCCCGGAACTCTTGATCTGTGATGAACCCGTCTCTGCCCTGGATGTGTCCGTTCAGGCGCAAATTCTCAATCTTCTGAAGGATTTGCAGCAGGATCTTGGGCTGACCTATCTTTTCATTTCGCACAATCTCGCGGTCGTGGATTATATGGCCGACCGCGTGGCCGTCATGTGCGAGGGCCGCATCGTGGAGCTGGCGCCACGGGAAACGCTGATGCGCTCCCCGGTTCACCCCTACACAAAATCCCTGCTTGCCGCCGTTCCTTTCCCCGATCTCGATCGCCCGCTCGATTTCCGCACCATCGGCAAGATCAGCGCGACGGGCAAATTCGACTGGGGCAAGCAGTTCCGTGATGAGGGTGATGGCAAGATGATATCAGCCGATCTCGGCGAAGGCCATTTCGTCCTCGCCAACGGAAATGCCGACATCCGGGAGCTTCGCCCTTGATCACGCGTCGCACCACCCTTGCCCTCTTGGCCTCCGTTTTCCTGCCGGCCTATGCGCGCGCGGCCTATGTCGATCCGACTTATTTCAAGGAAAAACGCGAAAAGGGCGAGTTGCCCGACGTGGCCGAACGCCTGCCGAAAAACCCGCGCGTCATCGACATGAAAGCGCTTGGCCGTGAGCCGGGAAAACATGGCGGCTCGGTGCGTATGCTCATTGGCGGCCAGCGTGATATCAGGCTTATGCCGATCAGCAACTATGCCCGCCTGGTCGGTTACGACGAAAAATTCGAGCTGCATCCAGATATCCTGGAAAGCTACGACGTCCAGGAAGAACGCATCTTCACCTTCAAGCTGCGTGAGGGCCACAAGTGGTCTGATGGCAGCGATTTGACGTCTGAAGATTTCCGCTATTTCTGGGAGGATGTCGCCCTCAACAAGGAAATCCACAAGGGCGGCCCTCCTATCGAACTTCTGGTCAACAACAAGCCGCCGCTGATCGAGGTCATTGATCAGCTGACGGTGCGTTACACCTGGGACGGCCCCAACCCGGATTTTCTGGCGAAGCTCGCCGCCGCCTCGCCGGCACGGCTGTTTTTGCCGGCGGCCTATATGAAACAGTTCCACGTCAAATATCAGACGCCGGAAAAGCTCGCGAAGCTCATCAAGAAAAACAAGGCGGACGACTGGAGCGGCCTGCACATCAAGATGTCACGGCAGGTTCGTCCGGAAAATCCTGATCTGCCAACGCTCGATGCCTGGCGCAACACCACTGCGCCGCCCGCCGAACAGTTCGTGTTCGAACGCAACCCCTATTATCATCGTGTCGATGAAAACGGGCTGCAACTGCCCTATCTCGACCGCTTCCTGCTGAACGTCACCTCGTCCGACATCATCTCGGCCAAGACGGCCTCCGGCGACAGCGACCTGCAATATTTCGGCCTCGACTTCGCCGACTACACCTTCTTGAAGGACGCTGAAAAGCGTTTCCCGCTGAAGGTCAATCTCTACAAGCGCTCCCAGGGCTCGCGCATCGCACTGCTGCCCAATCTCAATTGTGCCGACCCGGTCTGGCGCAGCGCTTTTCAGGATGTACGCGTACGCCGGGCGCTGTCGCTCGCGATCAACCGGCACGAAATCAACATGGTCTGTTTTTACGGACTGGCAAAGGAAAGCGCCGATACCGTTCTGCCGGAAAGCCCGCTTTACCGGCAGGAATTTGCGGACGCCTGGAGCGCCTTCGACCGCGCAACGGCCAATAAGCTGCTTGATGAAGCGGGTCTCGACAAGCGCGACAATGCCGGACTTCGGCTGCTGCCGGATGGGCGTCCGGCCTATATCATCGTCGAGACGACAGGCGAAAGTACGCTCGAAACAGACGTGATGGAGCTGGTGACGGATCACTGGCGGCATATCGGCATTGCCGTTTCCGTTCGCCCCACCCAGCGCGATGTTTTCCGCAAGCGCGCCATGGGCGGTGAGGTGCTGATGTCGGTGTGGATGGGCATGGACAATGGCGTGCCGACACCCGACATGCTGCCTTCCGGCCTTGCGCCCACGGGGGATGACCAGTTGCAATGGCCGGTCTGGGGCATTCATTATCTTTCCGGCGGCCGCGAGGGCAAGGAGCCCGATCTGCCGGAAGCAGCCCATTTGCTCGATCTTCTGAAAAAATGGCGCAGAAGCGTCACCGAGGAAGAACGTGAGGCGATCTGGCTGGAAATGCTTGGCATCTATACGCAGCAGGTATTCTCTATCGGCATCGTCAACGGCGCGCTGCAACCCGTCGTCCATGTCAAACGCATGCGAAATGTGCCGGAGAAGGCACTCTTCGGCTTTGAACCCACATCCTATCTCGGCGTCTATATGCCGGATGCCTTCTGGTATGACGGAGACGCCTGATATGCTGCGGTATATAATCAAGCGCATCCTCGTCATGATCCCCACATTGATCCTCATCTCGATGCTGGTCTTCACCATCATCGAACTGCCGCCGGGCGATTATTTCGAAAGTTATGTCGCTGAGCTTCGCGCCATGGGCGAAACGGCAAACCTTGCCGAAATCGAGGAACTGCGTACCCGTTACGGTTTCGACCAGCCGGCACCGATTCGCTATTTCCGCTGGGCGACCGGCATGCTGGTCGGCGATTTCGGTTATTCCTTCGAATATCAGCTGCCGGTCAGCGACGTGGTAGGAGACCGCCTGTGGCTGACGGTTCTGGTTTCCTTCGTCACCATCATCGTCACCTGGTTGCTTGCTTTTCCGATCGGTATCTATTCCGCCACGCATAAATACAGCTGGGGCGATTACGGGCTCACCTTCCTCGGCCTGCTCGGAATCGCCATCCCCAATTTCATGCTGGCTTTGATCCTGATGTATTTCGCCAATATCTGGTTCGGCATCTCCATCGGCCATCTGATGGACAGAGAATATCTGAACCAGGCGATGAGCTGGGCGAAGTTCAAGTCGATCCTTGAACATATCTGGATACCCGTCCTCATCATCGGCACGGCTGGCACGGCCGGCATGATCCGTCGCCTGCGCGCGAACCTTTTGGACGAATTGCAGAAACAATATGTCGTGACCGCCCGCGCCAAGGGTCTGCACCCCTTCAAGGTGCTGATCAAATATCCGTTGCGCATGGCGCTGAATTTCTTCATCTCGGATATCGGCTCGATCCTGCCTGCGATCATATCAGGCGCGGAAATCACTGCCGTCGTCCTATCGCTCGAAACCACCGGACCGATGCTCATCCGGGCTTTGCAAAGCCAGGATATGTATCTGGCCGGTTCGTTCCTGATGTTCCTCGCTTTCCTGACGGTGATTGGCGTGCTGGTCTCGGATATCGCCCTTGCCATACTCGACCCGCGAATCCGCTTCGGAGGTGGTAACGTCAAATGACTTCATCCATTCCGAACCCTGGCGAAGCCCTGCCCCACTACGTCTCGACCGCGCCTTTTGACCCGTCGCTGATCGAACCCAACACGTCGGGCATGGCGGCCTTCAGCAAAGCGTCGCAACTGAAGCTCATGTGGTGGCAGTTCCGCCAGCACAAGATCGCGGTGTGGTCCGGTGCTTTTCTGGTGGTACTTTACCTTTCGATCCTGATCAGCGAGTTCCTGGCGCCCTACAATCTCCATACCCGCAATATCGAGCATATCTACGCGCCACCGCAGGCGATTCACCTCTTCAATGACGGCAAATTTGTCGGCCCCTTCGTGTATGGCCGGGAAATGACGCTCGACATGGACAATCTGCGCCGCGTCTACCGCGATGTGCCGACGGATGTTCAGCCGCTGCGTTTCTTCTGCAAGGGCGATACCTATCACTTCTGGGGCATGTTCGAGGGCAGAACCCATCTCGTCTGCCCGGCAGAAGGCGGTGAATTGTTCCTGCTTGGCACAGATCGGCTCGGCCGTGACGTGCTGTCCCGCATCATCTACGGTGCCCGCATTTCGCTGACCATCGGCCTCCTCGGCGTCGCCATGAGCTTTGTTCTCGGCATTGTGATCGGTGGTTTGGCGGGTTATCGCGGCGGCACGTTCGATCTGATTGTTCAACGCATCATCGAGGTCCTGCAATCCATTCCAAGCATTCCGCTGTGGCTGGCGCTTGCCGCCATCATGCCGGTTACCTGGAGCCCGATCCTCGTCTATCTCGGCATCACCATCATTCTCGGCATGCTGGACTGGACGGGGCTCGCACGCGCCGTGCGCTCTAAATTGCTGGCGCTTCGCGAAGAAGACTATGTTTTGTCTGCGCAATTGATGGGTGCGGGTACACCGCGCATCATCGGCAGACACCTTATTCCCGGCTTCATGTCACACTTGATCGCGTCGGCAACGCTAACGATACCTGGCATGATTCTCGGCGAGACCGCGCTCAGCTTCCTCGGGCTTGGTCTCAGGCCTCCGATCACAAGTTGGGGAATTCTGCTCACGGAGGCGCGCAGCGTCAGCGTCATTGCGCTATATCCGTGGCTTCTCATTCCGACGATCCCGGTCGTTCTCGTCATTCTGGCCTTTAATTTCTTCGGCGACGGACTACGTGATGCTGCGGACCCCTTCAAATAAAATGGAATACGCCTTGATACACTGCCCTTCCGACGCCGCCTTCATCGTGAAAGGCAAACAGAGGTGTGGCCCATGAGCTCCCGTTTGAACGACGCGCGCATTCTCATGTACAGCCATGATTCCTTCGGTCTCGGTCACCTGCGACGGTGTCGCACCATCGCGCATGCCCTGGTGGAGGATTATCGCGGACTCAACGTCCTCATCATTTCAGGCGCGACCATTGCCGGTGCCTTCGATTACCGCGCCCGCGTCGATTTCGTGAAAATCCCAAGCGTCATCAAGCTGCGCAACGGCGAATACACCTCGATGGACAGGCATATCGATCTTCAGGAAACGCTGAAGATGCGCCGCTCCATTATCTATCACACCGCCGAGAGCTTCCAGCCAGATATCTTCATCGTCGACAAGGAGCCCATGGGCCTGCGCGGTGAGGTGGAAGAGACGCTCGCCTATCTCAAGGGACAGGGCACCAAGCTCGTCATCGGCCTGCGCGACGTCATGGACGCGCCGCAGCTGCTGGAGGCCGAGTGGAAGCGCAACAACGTCATGACCAAGATCGGCAAGTTTTATGATCACGTCTGGGTCTACGGTCCGCCGGATTTTCACGATCCTTTAACGGGGCTCGATGTTCCGCCAACCGTGCGCGAAAAAATGGATTTCGTGGGCTTCCTGCAACGATCCAAGACGCAGGCCGAGACCGTGGCGCACCGGCCGGAAGGCGAATATCTCCTGATCACCACCGGCGGCGGTGGCGACGGCAGTGAATTGATCGACGACGTCATCAACGCTTATCGCCACGACCCGGAACTGACACACAAGGCACTTGTCGTGCTCGGCCCCTACATGCCGGCGGATCAGCGCCTGCGCTTCATGAGCAGCGTGGCCGATATCCCGCATATCGAAATCATCGAATTCGACAACCGCATGGAAGACCTCGTCGCCGGCGCGCAGGCCGTCGTCTCCATGGGCGGCTATAATACCGTCTGCGAGATATTGTCCTTCGACAAGCCCGCCCTCGTCGTGCCCCGCACCGTGCCGCGTGAAGAGCAGCTCATCCGCGCCAGCCGTGCATCGGAGCTTGGCCTTTTCGACATGCTTCTGCCGGAAGACGCGGAGAACCCCGCAAAAATGGCAGCGGCCCTCAAAGCCTTGCCGAACCGTGCGCCCCCTTCCGTCAACTCGCAAAATCTTAAACTCGACGGTCTGGAAAACATATCGCGCCGGATCGCCGAGTGGCTGCCGCCCGAAGGCGAAAAGACGCCGATCACGCTCACCGCGTGAGAGTCTTCCCAACCAACTCCGCTTCAGAAGAGACACGCGCAACGTGACCGATACAAAAAAAATCGTGGTGCTCCTCAAGGGCTATCCGCGTCTGTCCGAGACTTTCATCGCCCAGGAGCTTCTGGGGCTTGAGAAGGGCGGACTGAAACTCGAGCTCATGTCCATGCGCCGTCCGACAGACAAGAAACGCCACCCCGTTCACGATGAGATTCGCGCACCCGTTACATACCTGCCGGAATATCTGCATGAAGAGCCCTGGCGCGTTCTGAAGGCGCTATGGGCCTGCCGTAAAAAGCCCGGCTTCACCAAGGCGCTTCGCCGGTTTTTCAGCGATCTGCCGCATGATTTCAGCCGCAACCGCTTTCGCCGTTTTGGGCAGGCCGCCGTGCTTGCCCATGAATGGCCTGCGGATGCCGAGTGGCTGCATGTCCACTTCATCCACACCCCTGCCTCGGTCGCCGCCTATACCCATCTGATCACTGGCACACCCTGGACGATCTCGGCACATGCCAAGGACATCTGGACCTCCAACGACCGTGACCTGGCCGCCAAGCTGCAAAGCGCCCGCTGGGCCGTGACCTGTACCGCCGGTGGTTTCCAGCACCTGCAGGCGCTCTCAGGGGCAAAACGGAACGTGCACCTCAGCTATCATGGGCTCGATCTCACCCGTTTCCCGCATTTCGATGGACCACGCCCCGCCAGGGATGGATCAACCGCCGACGATCCGGTCAGGATTTTAAGCGTCGGGCGAGCGGTCAAGAAAAAGGGCATCGATATACTGCTGCGGGCGCTCGCCTCGCTTCCCGAAAGCATTCATTGGCGCTTCACCCATATCGGCGGTGGTGACGAGCTGACCGCGCTGAAAAAACTGGCCGACGAACTCGGCATTGCCGACAGGATCGTCTGGACCGGCGCCATGGACCAGAAGCAGGTGCTGGAAAATTACCGCACGGCGGATCTCTTTGCTCTTGCCTGCCGCATCACCAGTGATGGCGACCGAGATGGACTTCCCAATGTACTGGTCGAGGCCGCAAGCCAGGCGCTGACCTGCATTTCCACCAATATATCGGGCATCCCGGAATTCTTCGTCAATGGCGAAAACGGTTTGCTGACGGAGCCGGAAAATCCGGCAGCCTTTGCGGAAGCATTGCGTATCGCGATCACCGATCCGCAATTGCGCCAGCGTCTGGGGGCGGCTGCCGAAAATCGTGTACGAACCGCATTTGATCATCGCACCAGCATCGCGGAATTGAAGGCTCTGTTCGAGACCGAGTGGGAAAAGACACCATGACCGATATGGAAAAGCGCCCCTGCGTTTTCTTTTACGTCCAGCACCTTCTCGGCATCGGCCATATTGCCCGCGCCAGCCGCGTTGCCAATGCCCTGCAGGCAGATGGTTTCGATGTCGTTCTGGTCACCGGCGGCACCCCGGTTCCAGGCTTTCCGGGCGACGGCATCCGCCACGTCGAACTGCCGCCGATCGCCGTCAGCGACGGCAGCTTTTCCGGCCTGGTCGACAGCGCCGGCAAACCGGTAGACGAGGCCTTCAAAAACCTCAGAACCGACATGCTGATCGGCGCCTATCACGGCGCGAAACCCGATATCGTCATCATCGAGGCTTTCCCCTTCGGCCGCAGACAGGTGCGCTTCGAATTGCTGCCGCTGCTGGACGAGATCGAAGACAGCGAACCACGCCCGCTCGTCATGACATCGCTGCGTGATATCCTGCAGGAAAAGACCAAGCCGGGCCGGGACGAAGAGACCGTTTTCCTGGTGAAGAAACATTTCGACGCGGTGCTGGTGCACGGTGATCCCGATTTTGCTCGGCTGGAAGACACTTTCCCCCTCGCCGACGAGATCAGCCAGCGCATTGTCTATACCGGGCTCGTCGCCCCGCTGCCACCGCCGGAGCCGGTGGAAAAATTCGATATCGTCGTTTCCGCCGGTGGTGGTGCTGTCGGTGCAGCGCTCATCCGGGCAGCGCTTGAGGCAGCCCCGTTGCTCCCTGGCATCAAAAGCTGGTGTCTCGTCACCGGCCCGAACATGCCGCAGATGGATTTCGATGCGATCTCCGCTGAAGCGCCGGACAATGTCTCCGTCTTCCGTTTCCGCAAGGATTTCGCCAGCCTTCTGGCAGGCGCGCGGCTTTCGGTCTCGCAGGCGGGCTACAACACCGTCTGCGATATTCTCCAGGCGAAATGCCGCTCACTGCTTATCCCCTTCGCGGCCGGTGGCGAGACGGAGCAGAGCGCTCGCGCGGAACGGCTGGCGCGGCTTGGGCTGGCGCAGGTGCTGGAGGAAAAATACATTTCCGCACAATCCATGGCCGAGGCCATCAAGGCGGCTTTGGCGCTGCCGGAACCGGGCAAGATCCACCTCGATCTCGATGGCGCTGCGGGCACCGCTAGAGCGCTGCGCCGCCTTTATGATGAGCGCTGAGGATCGTCTTCAACTCACGAACCGCCGCCTCATCCGTTGCCTTGCGCCCCGCGCCGGTGAAACCGAGCTTCGCCACCATGCTTTCCGGGTCATAAAACGGAACGGCGGAACAGGAAGCATGGATTTCCGTGATCGGAAAGCGGTCCAGCAAAGTCTGAACGCTTTGCGGGCGTACGCCGGCTCCGGGCATGATAACGATCCGGCCTTTGGCAATCTCCGATAGATGTGCTAGGGCCTCGGCACCCTCAAGCGCCGAGCGCGCGCCGCCGGAGGTCAGGATGCGTGGAAAACCAAGCGAAACGGCAGCCTCCAGGGCCTCCTCCATATCCGGCACGACATCAAACGCCCGGTGCAGCGTCGCATCCATTCCGTCGGCGTGACGCCGCAACTCTTCGAGCAAAGCCATATCCAGCGAGCCATCGCCACGCGATGCGCCGAGCACCACGCCAGAAAGCCCGGCCGAACGCGCCGCATCGATATCGCGCTTCATCACGTCGGCCTCGTCGCGCGTAAACACGAAATCGCCGGCACGCGGCCTGATCATGACGCTCACCGGCAGTCCATAGGTCGCCGCCCGCTGCATGAATCCCGCCGATGGCGTCACGCCGCCGCCGGACAGCGCGGCACAAAGCTCGATCCGATCAGCCCCGCCCCGGACCGCCGCTTCCAGACCAGCCACATCGTCCACGCAAATTTCGAGTATCATTCTAACCTCTTTTGTCTGGCTGTGGTCTGCTAACGCGCTCGATCATCCGAAAACCGCCCACACTTTTGGCCGACGCTCTACCTGCGGCGACCCGTGCCATCAAGCGCATACAACATATAAACCCCGCCAAGACCCACGATCGCTCCCAATATGGAGGTTCCCGAGTAGCTGGAGACGAGGGTCCCAACGGCAAAAATCAGCGCACCAAGACCTGCGCCGAGGAAGATATTGACCGCGATCAGCGAGCTTCCGAGCCCCGGCCGGTCGGCGATCAATTCCTGCAGATAGGTGATGGGAATGCTGATGATGGCGGCAGCGCCAAGCGCGCTGATGACGGTCTGTGCATAAATGTGCCAGGGCGCGGAAGCGAGCCCCTGCAGGATGAGATAGATGGCATAAAGCACCGCGCCCGACGCCAGCGTCAGCGTTTGCGGCACCTTCTTTTCGATCCAGCCCCACAGGAGAATAAAAACGATTTCCAGCGCGGCGACGATCCCCGCGACGATACCGATATCCGCGACCGTACCCTTTGCCTGTCCGGTTATGATGAGCGAGCGGATGGAATCATTCAGATGCAGCATGGAGCAGATCAGTGCGATAGCGATGATGCGCAAAAGCACCCGACGCGATCCAATTTCCGCAAGGGAAGCCACAAGGCCGAAGCGCGCTTCATTATTGACGACCGCCGGTGTCGCCGCGCGCGGCAGGCAGAAAGCGACCAGCAGGAAACAGATGAGCGCGCAGATACCCGAGAACAGGAAGGCCAGAAGCATATTGCCGGAATTCACCAGAAAAATGCCGACAATGCCGGGTACCAGCACCCAGGACAGCGAAATGGTCGCCCGCATGATCGAATTCACGGCGATCATGTCGCCTGTCGAAAGATTGCGCGCATCGGCCCGCACATGCGCGAAGATCAGCGAGTTCATCGCCCCGAAAATTGGCAGCAGAATGAGCTTGGCGCTGACGAAAGCCGTGGCATTACCCACCAGATAAACCAGCAGATAACCGCTGACGCCGAAGAGCGCGATGAGCAGCATTGGCTTGCGATATTCGCCCAGCCTGTCGGCAACGATGCCCATCAGGACGCTGGCGCTGACATTTATGATGGCGGCAAACAGCATCAGCAAGGAATAGACGCTGTTGCTCAACCCGATTTCCCGAATGCCGATAACCGCCTGATAGGGCGCGGTCGCAGCATTCGAAAAGCCGAAGAACAGGATGGCAAGCGCCCCGATGCGGATCGACGGATTATTGATGACGATGGAAAAAGCCGACGGCATGGATATTCGCCTGAAATGATCCGGCAGGGCCGGATCGCTGGGTAAAACCTGTCAGACCGCTGTCATCGCCAGCGGGCCGAAAGGATGGGTTCGGGTGTATAATCGAAATCCCGCTTCCATGGGTAAAAATCGCCGGACCGGCGATGATTGGGAAGGTTTTCGATATCCTGATTGATAACCCCTTCCGTCAGCGCCATGAGGTTGGGATTGGCGATCGGCGCAAGCTCCGGCGAAAGATAGCCAGATTTGACGACCAGCAGCCTGACCTCCTTCGGATCGAAGCCTAGCCGGGTGAAATCCGAAATCATGTGATAGGGCCTGCGCCGCGCCGCCAGGATGACCGTGATGCCACCGATCGTGACCACTGCCTGCCGCTGATCGGCGGCACCGGGATCGTCCCGTTTCAGAACCTGGGCTTCGACGCTGACGGACGGGCTTTGCGGATCGAGACTACCGCCGATCTTCAGGGAAAGGCGCGCGCCCTCGCCAGCCGCGAAACAGGCTTCGACTGCTGGCCGGTCGGTGATGCCGCCCAGCAATGCGCCCTGCCAGTTGCGCGCAATCAACGCCGCCAGAACGTCGGCACGGTCACCCACTCCGCCGCCGGTCGGGTTGTCGCCAGAGTCAGCGAGGATTATCGGCCGGGTGACCGTCCTTTCCGCGATATCCATGATAGCATCGAGCGGCTCCGTCACAGGCCCGAAACGGAAATCCTGCCGGGCATTCCAGTAGGATTGCGCGATCTCGGTGGCGACAGCTTGCGCGGCGGCTTTGTCGGTTCCCGTCACCACCGCGCAGGCCGTCGCCCGGGGTTCATCGGCCCAGACGTAACCGATCATGAAATTCGCATCCCATATGCCCGACCGCGCATCGTAATCCGGCAACACGGCATAGAGACTTTTGGCGGGCTCGTCTTCCGTCGAGGTCTTTTCGCCAGGCAGCAGAACGGGAATTTTCGCCCACGCCACGCCGGGTTTTTCTCCCGACTTCAGAGCCTTGAGCAACATCGTCCATGCCCGCACCATCGTCTCGCGCACATCGATATGCGGCGCGGTTCGGTAGCCAGCAAAGATATCCAGCTGATCGATAATGGTCTGGCTGACATTGCCATGCAGGTCATAGCTCGTAGCGACAACAACATCCGGCCCGACCACGGCGCGAGCACTGGAAATCCAGTCGCCTTCCGCATCATCCATGCCTTCGACATTCATCGCGCCATGCATGGCGAGGTAAAGCCCGTCCAACGGCAACGACGCCTTCAGGCGTTCCAGGAATTCCTGCTTGAACGCATCATAGGCGACCCGTGACACCGGGCCACCCGGCACTGCCCGCGCATGCAGAAGCGGCAACACCTCCGCCCCACCCTCACCGAGAAAATTGAAATACTCGGCCTCCAGAAGTTCGGTGCCGCGAAAGACGCGAAAATCGTTCTGCTCCATCAGCACCGGGGAATAGGTGCTGCATTCGGTATGAATTCCGCCAACGGCAATACGCATCTCGCCTTCCCCTCAATAAACCGGGTTCAAGGGGACGATGGCGGAAAAACGCAGCCAGTCCTTTTGCGCTTTTGGTGTCCATGCTGCTTCGGCAATGGCTGGCAGACGGGGAAAAACCAGATGGTTGAAGTAGGCCCGGTTGAGAAAATGTTCAGACCAGATGCAGGCCTGAACGCCCTTCATCCGCTCCTTCAATTCCTCCGGAAAATCGCCGACAGCCTCATAAGCGTAGGTATGCGAAGGCGGAACGGTGCCAGCCCAGCTTGCACCCGGCTCCTGCCAGGCTTCATCCTGAACCATATCGAGATAATAGGCCTGACCCGGCGTCATCACGACGTCATAACCCTGCTTTGCGAGCTCGAGTCCGACTTCCGGCTTCTGCCAGGCCATCAGCAATGTTCCCGAGGGATCGACGCCGCCGCCATGGGAAACCTCGTCCCAGCCAGCGAGCTGGCGGCCGCGCTCATGCAGCATGCTCTGAATACGTTTCATGAAATAGGACTGGATACCGAAGGTGCCGTCCAGCCCTTCCTTTTCCATCAGCGACTTTGCAAGCGGGGAAGCCAGCCACGACCCATCCGCAACTTCGTCACCGCCGATATGGATCAGCCGCGACGGGAAGAGCTCAACCATCTCGTCGAAGATCTTGCCGAGGAATTCATAGGTCGGCTCGATCGCCGGATTGAGCGCGTTATTGGGATATCCCTGCACCGAGCGATAACTGTCCGGCGCTTCCTGCCCATCCGTCAATTCCGGATAGGCAACGAGAGCGGCGGTGCTGTGGCCGGGAATATCCACCTCCGGCACGATTTCGACATTCAACGCCGCCGCATGCGCCACGACCAGGCGCACATCATCCTGCGTGTAATAACCGGAAACCGGCTCCGCACCATTGCCCAGCTGCGGCAGAAGCGGTGCATCCGGGCCGCGCGTCGCGCCGACGGTGGTCAGCAACGGATAGGCCTTGATTTCCAGACGCCACGCTTCGTCATCCGTCAGGTGCCAATGGAAGCGGTTCATGCGCAGCCATGCGAGAATATCGATGAGCCGCAGGACATCGCCTGTCGGATAGAATTGCCGCGAAACATCGAGATGGCAGCCGCGCCAGCTATACCGCGGCGCATCGCTGATGGTGCCGGAGGCCGGGAAACGGAATTTCGGATCGATGCGCGCGCCATGCAGCAGCTGCGCCAGAACCGTCAGACCATATTGCAGGCCGGCAACGGCCGAGTATTCGACAGTAACGACTTCCTTGGAAAAGGTGATGCGATAACCTTCCGCTTCCAGCCCGCTATGTTGCTTGAAACGCAGCGGTTTTCCCTCATGAACCGGCGCAAGGCTGAAGGGCACGTGTCCGACGGCAAAGAGCCTGCGGAACAGCGACAGCACGGTTTCCACCGCAAGCACTTCTTCGGCACCTGCATCTTCCGTCGGGAAGAGCGCGACGGGAAAACCTTCGCCTGGTTTTGCATCGATTTCGGCGGGCCAGGGCTGGATGGCGAAGGGCAGATCGAGCTTGCCTTCCGGAAGCAGCACCGGCGCAGGCTCGCTGTGGCGTCCGTCCAGCATCAGGTCACCGACATCAACGGCGCGATGTGTGCCATCGGCAAGGCTGATATAGGCGGATTTCGCGCCGTCCGTGCGATGCCTTGCGGGTCGCAGCAGGCCATCGATGGTGAAGCGCCAGGATTTTCCCGGCTCCAGTACAAAGCCCGGCGGCGGTGCAAACTCATGGAAATTGGCGTTGCGGCGCAGGTAAACGGCGTTGCCGCACACCGGCTTGTCCACCGTCCGCGTCAGCGACGTATAGACGATGCGGAAGTCCTTCAGCGGCGCGCCGGACAGATTGACGAGGGTAAAGGTAAAGCCGCCGGATGCGGACTCTGCGAGCGGATGCCAAGAATTTTCAAGACGATATTGTGCGAGCGCCATGATGCTCCCCTTTATTGCGCATTGAACCCGTCAGAGGGCTTTGGTCAGTAATGTTCGGATTGCGAAAATGTCCGGGCGAGCGGCGCTTGCCCTGCCGTGAGACCACAATCGACCGGCAAACACACGCCGCTGATGGCGGCGGCCTGTGGGCCGGCGAGAAAAGCAACCGCATTGGCCACGTCCTCAGGTTTCACGATGCGCTGCAGCGGATACCAATGCTTTGCTTCCTCAAAGACCTGAGGATTGCTTGCAGCCCGCGCTTCCCACGCCTGCGTGCGCACGGTGCCGGGCGCCACGGCGTTGGCGCGAATGCCGAATTTGCCGTATTCGACGGCGATCAGCTTGGTCAGATGGATCAGCCCAGCCTTTGCCGCGCTATAGGCAGGATGCCCGAAGACCGCCATGCCATTGACGGAGGTGATATTGACCACCGACCCCTGGGTTTTCTTCAACGCCTCTTCAAAAGCCCTGAAGCAGAGGAACGGCGCTTCCAGATTAAGTGCATTGTCCTTGCGCCATATATCGGCGGTCGTGTCATGCAGGCTGACCGCCCTTGCGGCACCCGCATTGTTGACGAGGGTGGCAACATCGCCGAGTTCCGCAATCTCAGCGGCAAGCCTCGCGAGGTCCTGAGGCTCAGTGACATCACAGGTCTTCGCAACAAAGCGAGGATCGGCAAGCAGGGAAAGCGCGCTTGAAAGGGCGTTGGAGTCGATATCCACCAAGACGACCTTTGCATGGCTTTCAGCGAGAGCCGCGGCAATTGCCCGGCCAATATCACCTGCCGCGCCGGTAACAACGGCGAGCGGGTCTTTCCTGTCGTTCATCTCCTACAACTCCCTTGAAGCTTTCCAACCCGGCACAAAGCCGGGTCTCAGGCAAAGCAGCCTGTGTTTTTCGTCAGCCCGCCTCAATCGCCGAGCAATTGCTTGTCATCCGGGTCACGATGTTCCACGAGCTGCTGCTTGATGTGACGCAAGGTCACCATCGATCGTTGCCGTTGGTGATAGGCAGTAAGCGTCGCCAGGACATCGACGGCTGCCAGATAGGCGTAGCGCGATGAGGTGGGGCGGAAGATATTGTTTCCTTCAGGCACATTGACGGCCACCACCATATCGGCCGCAGCAGCAACGGGCGTGTCGCTCTGGGTCAGCGCAATGGTGGTTACCCCCATTTCCCGCGCCAGCCTGAAACATTTCACCAGCTCCATGTTTCGGCCGGAGAAGGACGAACCGATAATAACGTCTTCCTTACGCGCCGCCGCCGTCATCATCAGTTGCATGCTGTGGTCGGCGCTGGTGGAAACGCGCAACCCAAGGCGAAACAACCGGTTCTGGATTTCGGAAGCGATCATCGATGAATTTCCGCCAGCGCCAAAAGCGTAGATCATGCCGCTATTGGCGATCCTGGTCGCAGCTGCATCCGCGAGGGCGGGATCGAGCGTTTTGTGCAGCAGGAAAAGCGCTTCCTGGGCCTTGGCAAGCACCTCTTCCGCAACATCCGATGGGCCAGTGCTGGAGGGTTCGGAGGTAAGATAGCGGATACCCACATAGGCGGTCTTGGCGAGGCTGACCTTGAAATCCGAAAAGCTCTGGCATCCCAGCCGCCGGCAGAACCGCGTCACGGTTGGGGGAGATACTTCGGCGCGGGCCGCAAGCTCGATAATCGAGGCATTGACCGCGAATTCAAAGTCCGAAACCAGAATATCAGCAATCCGCCGTTCCGATTGCGAGAACTGCCCCCTGCCTTCCTGTATCCTTGCAAAAATATCCATGCCCACCGGTCTCCGTTCCGCCAAAACTTAAAGCCTGGCTCCGTTTCCGATGCACCCTAATAAGGCGCGCCCGTCAACCGTATTAACCTCTGAATCGAGCATGTTTCGTCCTTTTGACGCCACCACCGATACCTTTGATTTGAAAATCATTTTCTCTGTTGATTGGGAGATGAGCATATGCCAACAATATTCACCAGAGAAATATCCAAATCTTGAAAATAATTTCAACAACGGACTGAAACGATGCGCGATCCCTTCAAAAATCCCTTTCCAGAAACAGACAGCGCCCGCCACTCCATCTGGGAGATGTTGGTGACGCGGGACATTGACGCTTTCCTTGCCGCAGACTGGTCGAAAGTCGCGGACGATTTCGTCGAGGATGGCTTTCTCGGCATCAACGCCAACCGCGACGCCAACCCGGACAACTGGCGCCTCTCCTTCCCTTCGCTTATCGCCTATCGCGACGAGTGGCTGCGGCAGGCGCAGGATTTCCAGACCCAGAAATTCGCGGAAGATCCGCGCCATGCGATTTTCACGACGACCACGCTCGAAGAGATCGAAGTCGAGGGCGAAACCGCGCTGGTGCGCAAGAAGTTTGACGGCGGGCTTCGCAAGGCAGATGGCAGCTTCGACGTCATGAAATGGCAGACGCTCTATTATTGCCGGCTGCATGAGGGACGCTGGAAGATCAGCGGCTTTACCGGCTACATGCCCAACCCCATGCCTTGAACAGACAAGCCTCCGATAAGGATTTGAACGCCGGGCCCAAACCCCGGCGTTATTTTTTCGTCTGGATGCAGAAAGCTGCCGGATCTGGGTCGTGTCAAAAACAGCCGGGCATGGGGAAACAAATATCATGGCCCGGTCCCTGCCCCTATTGTATCAGTTTGAGAACGGAGAGATCGACGCGACGCTCCAGAGCGATGCCGCTCTCATCGAACAGATGGCAGTCCGATGCCTTGATGCCAGTAAAGACGGGTTCATCCACGACCACAGGAGCCGAGCCCGGAAGCAGGGCGCAATAGTTCTCACCGGTCGGGGCAACGCCGTAAGCGATGGTATTGACCCCCAGCCGCTCGATCACGCTCGGCGCGACCTTGATGTTGAGATCGGCCGCTTCGAGACCGGTATGTTCCGGGCGAATACCGAGCGTCAGCTGCTTCCCCTCGAGACCGGCACGGGGCTCCACCGGAACGGTGATCGTCTGGCCCTCATATTCCACCGTCACGCCATCGGGGCTGACCGACTTGCAGGTAACCTTCAGGAAGTTCATTTTGGGGTTACCGATAAAACCGGCCACAAACAGGTTGGCCGGCTTGTGGTAAAGCTCGAGCGGCGCACCGACCTGGGCGATTTCGCCGGCATTCAGCACCACGATGCGGTCAGCCATGGTCATGGCTTCCACCTGATCGTGGGTGACATAGATCATCGTCGCCTTCAGCGTCTTGTGAAGATTGGTAAGCTCGATACGCATGTCGGCGCGAAGAGCGGCATCCAGGTTGGAAAGCGGCTCGTCGAACAGGAATATCTTCGGCTCGCGCACGATGGCACGGCCGATCGCGACGCGCTGGCGCTGGCCGCCGGACAACATACCGGGACGCTGCTGCAGGCGCTGTTCGAGCTGGAGGATTTTCGCGACGCCTTGGACCTTCTGCTTGATCTTCTCCTCGCTCATCTTTTCGACGCGGAGCGGAAAGGCGATGTTTTCAAAAACACTCATATGCGGGTAGAGCGCATAAGACTGGAACACCATGGCGATGCCGCGCTTGACCGGTGGCAATTCATTGACCTTGACGCCGTTAATGACGACGTCACCGGTGGTAATCTCCTCAAGGCCGGCAATCATGCGCAGCAAAGTGGATTTACCGCATCCTGAAGGGCCGACAAAAACGACGAACTCGCCATCCCTGATGTCGAGCTGAACGCCCTTGATGACTTCGAAATGTCCATAGTTCTTGCGGACGTTGTTGAGATAAAGCTGACCCAAAACTTGCCTCTCCC
>JAEXMK010000037.1 GCA_023444445.1 Pseudomonadota bacterium
GGGGGGGGCGGGTGGGCGCGGCCCCCCGGAGCATGATCAGGACAGATGATGCGGTTCTTGCAGCCCGTAGACGGGTGTCTTAAGTCCCGCCTGTCTGGCTTTGAGCTGTAGTGACAGATATTGCGAATAATGGCGGGACTGATGCAGGTTGCCGCCGTGGAACCACAGGGCTTGCTGCCGGGTCGGCTTCCACATGTTTCGCTGTTCTCCTTCCCATGGGCCCGGATCCTTGGTCGTGTCGGAGCCGAGGCCCCAGCATTTCCCTACCTTGTCCGCCACTTCCCGCGAAATGAGATCGGCCGCCCAGCCGTTCATCGAGCCATAACCGGTGGCATAGACCACCAGATCGGCGGGCAGTTCCGTGCCGTCCTTCAACACCACGGCATTTTCGGTGAGATGTGAGACGTCCACGCCGGATTTCAGCTTGATAGAGCCGTCGATCACGAGATCGCAGGCCCCGACATCGATGTAGTAACCCGAGCCGCGTCGCAGATATTTCATGAAGAGACCGGATTCATCATCGCCGAAATCGAGCATGAAACCGGCCTTTTCCAGCGCCGCATAAAAATCAGCATCCTGTTCGCGAATACGATCGTAAATCGGAACCTGGAATTCATGCATGATCCTGTAGGGCAGCGAGGCGAAGATGAGGTCGGCCTTGCGCGTGGTCATGCCGTTCGCAACCGCGCGTTCGGAATAGAGGTCACCGAGGCCGATCTCCATCAGCGAGTCCGACTTGACGATATGGGTGGAGGAACGCTGTAGCATGGTGACGTCAGCGCCGGCTTCCCAGAGCGCTGCGCAGATATCATGCGCGGAGTTGTTGGAGCCGATCACCACGACCTTTTTGCCGGCATAGGCGTCCGGGCCAGGATGCTGCGAGGAATGTTGCTGTTCGCCCTTGAAGACGTCCTGACCGGGGAATTTCGGCACATTGGCCTTGCCGGACATGCCGGTCGCCAGCACCAGCTGTTTCGGGCGCAGCACGACCTCCTTTCCGGCGCGATCGACAACCACCGTCCATTCGCCCGTCGCCTCGTCATATTGCGCCGATTTGCAGGTGGTGGAGCCCCAGTAATTCAACTCCATGACCCTGGTATACATTTCCAGCCAGTCGCCCACCTTGTCCTTCGGTGTGAAGACAGGCCAGTTTTCCGGGAAGGGGATATAGGGCAGGTGGTCGTACCAGACCGGATCATGCAGGCAGAGCGATTTATAACGCTTGCGCCAGCTGTCGCCGGGCCGCTCGTTCTTTTCGATGATGATCGTCGGCACGCCGAGCTGGCGAAGCCGCGCGCCAAGCGCAATGCCGCCCTGTCCGCCGCCGATGATGACGGCATAGGGCTGCTCCGAGTAACCAAGTTCGGCTGCCTCGGTCTCGCGCTTTTCCTTCCAGGTCCGGCGGTTGCGGTCGTGGCCGTGCTCCGCACCCATGGGCCGGCGGATACCCTTTGGCTCCTCGTGGCCTTTCAGTTCGCTCATGGTGGTGAGCAGGGTCCAGATCAGCCCGTCCTTCAGGCGGATATGGCCGTAACCGCGGGCGACCCCGGTCTCGAACTCGAACCAGCCTTCGGTGACGCCGCCGCCTTCCGAAGCCTGTTCCTTCACATCCTGCACGAAGCCAGAGGGTTTGATCGCCGCAAGCTGGGCTGTCAGCATGTCGCGAATCTGTTCGCGGCCCTCCAGCGTCTTCAGGTTCCAGGTGAAAGTCACGAGATCGCGCCAGTAGCAATCGGCCTGGAACAGGTTGACGGCGGCGTCTATGTCGCCGGCTTCAAGCGCATTGCCGAGCTTTGAAAGAACCGTGTCGATTTTGGTGGCGGGACTGACGTCAAGCATATTCATCTCCTCCATGGTGCTTGGTCTGATGGCGGAGCGGCGGTGTCGCCGCCCCGAAAGCCAATCGCCTGCGCATACCGGGCTCCTCTTCCCGGCATGCGCAGGCGGAAAGCCTATTTCGAAAGATCGATCAGGATTTTCAGATGCGTGCCGGCCGGGTCGAGCAGGGCATCGAAGCCCTCGGTCACCGCCGTATCCAGCGTGATGCGTTTGGTGACGATCTTCGTTGCTGGCAGCAGGCCCGAGGCAATGAGCCGGATGACGCGCGGCCAGTAATGGGTCGGATAGGCCCATGAACCCTTGATCTCCAGATCGCGGAACGTCACCTGGAACCAGTCGATGGGGTTTTCATGCGGGTGCAGCCCGGTCTGGACGACAACGCCCTGCTGGCGCACGGCGTCAACACAGGCCTTGAGCGCATGTTCATTACCCACGCATTCGATTGCAACGTCGCAGCCAACCTTGCCTTCGGTTGCCGAGCGAACGACATCACCGACATTGTCGCGCTTTGGGTTGATGGTGATGACGTCGGGGATGATGCTGCGGGCAAGGTCGAGACGGGCATCATTCAGATCGGAGACGAAAAGCTGCGCAGCACCCGCCGCACGTGCGGCGAGAAGCGTGAGCATGCCGATCGGGCCAGCGCCCGTTACCAGAACGCTGTTGCCGGCGGTGACGCCACCGCGATCACAGGCATAGACGGCAACGGCCGAGGGTTCCACCAGCGCGGCCTCTTCATCGGTCATCTCGTCTGGAATTTTCTGGACGTTATATTCGTTGACGAGTGCTGCCTCCGCCATGCCGCCGCCATCCCAGCTGAGACCGACCAGTGCCAGCTGCGTGCTGAGATGGAAAAGGCCACGATCTGCAAAATAATCGCCGGATCGCGGCATGACGAGCGGCTGGATGGAGACGCGGTCACCGACGCTGACCGAAGTCACACCTTCGCCGATCGCCTCAACCACGCCACCGAATTCATGGCCCAGGACCTGGGGGCCGTGAGCCCCGGTGAAGGGATGCGGTTCTGTGGGGATGAAGATCGGACCATAACTATATTCATGCAGATCGGTGCCGCAGATGCCGACAAACCGGTTGCGGACGAGGACCTGTCCCGGTCCCGGCCGTTTCGGTTCGGGAATATCTTCGATCCGCAAATCCTTGGCTGCATGAAATCTGAGCGCGCGCATGTTTTCTCCTCGATGGCACTTGATGCCAGAGAAGGTGCAATGCCCATGCCAGCAGGGTCTTCTCCAAGGAAGGCCTGAAATCGCTGGGTTTTACGGAAGGGCCTGTTTCGCGAGCTGCCACAGCTGTGGCGCTACAGCTGTGGCATATGCCTCACCTTCAGTGAGGTTTTCCGATGCCGAGGCGCCGCATGCGGCGATGCAGGGTCGTGCGATCGACACCGATCCGCCGGGCCGCCTCTGAAATATTGCCGTTGCAGGCGGCCAGCAATGCGCGGAGATCGGTGCCGCGGCTATCGATCATGGGGGTGGTGGATGCGGTGGTGAGATGCTCCGGAAGGTCTTCCGCCGTAATCAGCCCGTCGTCGCAAAGGGCAGCCGCAAAGGCGATCGCATTGTCCAGTTCGCGGATATTGCCCGGCCAGTTGTGGTGCAGGATCGCCAAGTGGGCGGCGTTGGAGAGCGTTAGCGGCCGGCCGGGCAGGCCGTGTTTTTCGAGTATCCTGTCGAGAAGCCACGGAAAATCGTCGCGCTCGCTGAGTGCCGGCAGCGTCAGGACCGCCGCGTTTAGCCGGTAATAGAGATCTTCGCGGAATGTGCCGGCGCGTACCATGTCGCTTAAGGGACGGTGAGACGCCGAGATAACTCTGAAATCCACTTTCTGCGGCGTGGAACCACCGACGGGCAGGACTTCCCCTTCCGCCAGGACGCGCAAAAGCCGGCTCTGCGCCGCAAACGGCATGTCACCGATCTCGTCAAGGAAAAGCGTTCCGCCCTGCGCCTCCTCCACCAGCCCCTTGCGCCCTTTCGCCAGAGCGCCGGTGAAGGCTCCCGGTAGATAGCCGAACAGCTCACTTTCGATCAGCTGTTCGGGAATGGCAGCGCAATTGACGGCGACGAAGCGGCCCGAAGCACCGCTGACATCGTGGATGATGCGGGCGAGATGTTCCTTGCCGGTGCCGGTCTGGCCCTGCAGCAGGATCGGCAGTCTTGCGGGCGCAAGTTTTCCCACCTTCCTCCTGAGATTTCGAACCGCGGGGCCATCACCGCCAATCCTCTCGATCGCCGGCTGCGGTCTTGCGCGGGCAAGCGGAACGGTGGACCTGCGCTGTTGCGGTTCGATCGCGTGCGCGTAAAGCACGCTCCCGTCTCTGACGACGATGCGCCTTTCCTGCGGCAGGCTGGAGCGGGTGAGGGAGGCAAGCTCATCGAAATCGGCTTCGAAAAACTCCTCCAATCGTTGTCCGAGCAGACGCTCGGGCATGCGCCAGTCGAGCCCACGCGATGCGGCGAGAAGGCGGGCGGCGGCGTGCGTCATGCCCGTGATCCGACCGGAGCCGTCGACCGACAGGGCCGCTTCCGGGTCGACATCCAGAAATTCGGGCGCACCTGCAAAGCGCAGAACCAGATCATGCCGGCTGCTGGCCATCAGATTGGCAAGTTCGATTCTCCGCACGGTGGAGGAAACCAGATGGTGGGCCATGTTCTGGCTCGTCTTCAGGATTGGCGAACTAAGCAGCGAGATATCGAGTACCGCTGTCAGGGCGCCCTGTGTATCGTAGATCGGCGCTGCGGTGCAGGAGAGCGGCGTGTGTGTCACATCGAAATGATCGGTCTGGTGGATGGTGAGCGATTCGCCGGTTGCGATGCAGGCGCCAACGGCGCAGGTGCCGGCGCGTGGTTCCGACCATTCCGAGCCGAGATAAAGCCCAGCCTTGCGCAGATTGTTGTTGAAGGAGGGATCACCCAGGAACTCGACCGTCACGCCCTGTCGATCGGAAAGGAGGAGGACGTAATTCTGCTCCGCCACTTGTCGGTAAAGCCGTTCCAGCCCGGAGCGGGCAATGTGCACGAGATCTTCCGCCTGCTGGCGATGCTCTCGAAGACGTGTCTCGGAGACGATGACCGCTTCACGCGCCTTGGTCGGATCAAGCTGATAGGTGTCGAGGCAACGCCGCCAGGATTCCAGCACCACCGTATCCCGGCCGGTATTCCTGCCCTGACCGACGGTCTCGATTTCCTTGATATGATCCGAAAAGCCCATAAACCACCGGCTCTGGACAGCCGCCTCCCGTGATTTTCCAGTGATCATAACCAGTTTTATGAAGCCTGGCTAATCTTCCGGCGATTTTTTGGCATATAGGATTTAAAGCACCTGTGCTGCTGTCAACTGGCGCTGAGGCTGCGCGTCTGCAAACGTCGCAGCCGTACCTCCATCTGTCTTTTCGCCTGAATGTCGCCCTGCCTGATGGCGACTGCCACGCCTTTCACCCAGGCCGCGGCGGCATCGTCTTGATCTCCCAGCTGCGCTCGGCATTCACCGAGTGCCGCCCATACCGCCGAATAGTCGGGATTCTGCCGGAGGGCTTCTTGCAGATGGAACGCGGCGTCTTCGAAACGCTGCGTGTCCATCAGGGTTTTCGCGATGGAAAAGCGCAAGACGGAGCTGTCCCTCCCGCTTTCCAACACCTTCATGAGCTTTTCAATCATCGTTATTCCGTTGCAATAGTGATGCCTGTTGCAAACCGGTACGACGTCAAGCGTGGTTGAGGTCAAGCGGAGATTTCGGCACTTTCGCGATGTCGGGAAATACGCGAGTTGAACGGACCATCGCTTGGCGCTAAAGCTCCAGCGTCCCTTCAAGATCAAGACGATCCTCCCAAGGCCGCTGGTTTTATGATCCCTGTTGCTCTCCCATCCGTTGAAGCGCTGCTTCTTCTCGCCTTCCTTCTCGTCACGACCTTCGTCTGGGTCGTCTGGACCCTGGGTCTTGTCGTTCGATATGCGGCAGGGCGCTGGAAACGACCGATGATCCTGCCCTATGGGCTGGTAACCGCTGTTGCACTCTTCACCCTGTGGCAGATCGGCGATTTTTCTCTCCAGATGCGTGCTTATGAAAACGAGAGGGCGGCAAGTTATCGCCCGGAGCTTTCGGAGCCGACACGCCTTGGCCAGATCGATATGCCAAAGGGCACGAAACTCGAACTGGCGGTCGCCAATACGCCGGAATCCTTCAATCGCGCCCTGTTTCCGCATCCGGTGTCCGTTGCCGATATCGATGCCGTGGAGATCGCCCGTTATATTTCGATCAAAACCAACGAGAATTACGAGACGATCGGCTTTACCCCTGACAATATGCGGATAACCGGCAAAGGCGTGACCACCCAGAGCGGCTGGCTCTGTGACGCGACACAGCCTGTGCAATTCGAGCTGAAGCCCGATGGCGGCATATCCGCCTTCAGCACATGTGTTCTTGCCGATGGCAATGTCGTCGATGGTATCCTTTTGCCGAAAAGCACGTTCCTGCGTTCCTCTACCGGCAATGTCTATACCGATGGTTTTGTCGACAGTGAAAGATGGGTTCTCGATACGCCGGAAGGTCAACCCATCCGGATCGATAATTTCGATCTTTCGGAAGTGACGCTTGCCCTTGATGGCGAGCGAAAACTCCACGAGGTCAGAAGAGCGGTCCTGTCAAAGGATGCGACACTCGGAACGTATCAGCATGCCGCCGGAAGCAATATTCGTTACAATCCCCGGCATCTTCGCGATGACTATCCCGGCGGGTGGCTGATAATCCCGCCTTTGCCTGCTTCCGATGCTCCTCCGGTTCCGGCGAGTGAGATCGTGCAGGCCAGAGACGGAAAGCTTCTGGCCGTCCTTGCGAATTGAGCCGGCGCGGCGGGGTGCCTCGGGGCATGGCTGTCCGGCAATTGTCTTACCAGCCATAACTGAAGGTCAGGCCACTGCCATTGTCGCCATTCTGCACGACATTGGTGTCCGTGTTGCGCCCATACTGGAAAATGCCATAGGCGTTGCTGTTGCCATTCTGCTGCAACGTCGCGGAATGGCCGTTGCCGCGTTGCCGGATAAAACCGAGATTGCCGCCGCCATTCTGGGCGATGCCCGCCGCATTGCCGCGGCCGAGCTGTTTTATGTCGGCATCCTTAAAGTTGCGATAAAGCGAATAGGCGCGCAGCCCGGTCGAAAGCAGATCGCCATCGGCGTTGTCGCCGGGCGCGAGATCGAAGGAGATGCGGCCGCCGGCATGGGCGGGCGCTGCAAATCCGAGCGGCGTCAGGCCACCAACAAGCAGGGTGACGGTGAGAAGTTTCAATATATTGCGGGTCATTCTTATCTCCATCTGTCAGCACCTTGCCGATGATCCATAATCGCATCCCGCAACTGAACCCGACCGGAATTACCCATTCACATCGCGTTCAGTCGCCAGGTGCGCGCAAAAGAAAAGGGCGCCGGAACCGGCGCCCTCTCGGGAAGATTTAAAGCGTGCGGCAACTTAATCGCTGCCGATCTGTTTCGTGCAGCTGACGTTCCGGCCATCGATCACGAGATCAAGCACCGCCTTGTAGCGGGCTCCTTTCGCATCGAGCGTCACCGAACTCAGCAACTGCGATCGTCCGGCCGCGGCGTTGAAGTCGCCACCCTGGCTGATGACGGAACTGCCGCTGCCGCCTGATTTTTCGACGTGAAAGGCGTAAGTCCCGCCGATACCGGTATCACTCTTGGCGATGGCCTCCAGCCTCACCATGCCCGCCTGCGGTGTTGCCCTGATCTGGCAGAACTGCCCATCCGCCGATTCCTTTGCAGTCGATATGGCCGCAACGGCGCCGAAAGGAAGCAGGGCCAGTGCAAGGATTGCCGCCACGCGGCGCGGATGTCTGGCATTATGGGGCATGGCTTGTCTCCCTGATGATCTGATGTTCCGATCTCGACCAGTTTCACGTCATCGCGCGCAGCCGCTTATGGGCAGGCCTGCACGAAGGCTGCGACATTGTCGTTGCCACCCTGGTTCACATTGGCGCTGCAGCCACGGCCGACCTGAACACCGGCTGCGATGTTGCCGTTGCCGTCCTGGGTGAGGATGGTGGTGTGGTTGGAGCCGAACTGACCGATGCCCGCGACGTTGCGGCTGCCGTTCTGGTAGGTGGAGCCATAATTGTCGTGCCCTTCCTGGCCGACGGCCGAAAGGTTGTGACGACCATACTGATGGCCGACGATCCGGTTGTAGCCGCCGTTCTGGTAGGTGCGGATCCGGTTGCCATACCCTTCCTGCGCGCCGCCGGCAGAGTTGGACCAGCCATATTGTTCGATGCGCACATCATTGGCCATGGCCGGCGCTGCGGCAGAGAGGCCAACGAGAGCAACGAGTGCACTTGCAATGAAAGACTTCCGGATCATGACTTGTCTCCTCAGGCGGATGGGACCGCGGTTGAACGTCTTTGTTCTAGACGGTCCCGTTGGAACGGAAGCTGAAGAGACTATTCAGTCGGAGTTCATGCGCCGGCGCTCGCAGGTCGCTCTTGTTGGATGTGCAGGTATCAGACCAGAGCCAGGATACGTGCTGGCCCACCCGTTCCGCCGCGATGCTTCGGTGCGCCGACGATTATGGTCGCGCCCTTGACCGGCAGAGCCTCGAGGTTGTTCAGGCCTTCGATCCCGTAGCGCCCCGCCGGGAGCCAGGAATTATGCACGGCGAAATCCGCGGAGTTGCCAGGGTCCAGCGAAAGCGTGTCGACGCCGATGGCGACCGTGTCGCGCTCAAGCAGAAGGTCGGTTGCGGATTTGCCGAAACCGGGGAAGGCGAATTTTCCGGCCTCGTCATTTCGGAATGACGGGGTCTTCACTTTCGTCGCCCAGCCGGAGCGCAAAGCCACGATCGCACCTGCCGGTATGTCGCCATTTGCAGAAATCCAGCGCTCGATGTCGTCGGCTTCAACAGTGGAATTGGCATCCTCCTTCGCGCGGTCGGTGATATCGATGATGACCAGCGGCGCGACGAGTTTCTGTGGTTCCAGCTGATCGACGCTCGCGCCGGTGGCACTGAAGTGGAACGGCGCATCGATATGCGTGCCGGTATGTTCGTAGATCGTGAGCTTGTGGAGCTGATAGCCGCTCTTGGCGATCTCTTCCGCCCACTCGAATTCTATTCCGGGCTTGCCGTCGAATGTGGGAAATGTGGAATCATAGCTATGGGTGAGATCGATGATCTGCCGGGGTGATTGCGCCAGCACCGGGGCCGCCAGGCTGCAAGCCGCCATTGCCGTCACACCGGCCACGGCACCCTTGAACAGCAGACGCCGTGACAGCATGTTTCGTTTCACGTTCTCAATCACGCAGCTATTGCACATGCCTCAGTCCCTCCATTGAAAAATCACTGCGCAAGCGTAGCGCAAAGATGGAGTGACGCAAGGCGGAAGGGTTGCTGATTTTTGACCCGTGTCTACATCGCGGTTTCGGCAATGCGGCGGCCATAGGCGGCAATGGACTTGCCCACCGGCAGGCGGGCTCTCCGATAGTGCGAGAGCGCGCTGGTATTTCGATATGGGTGTTGGCGCGTTGAGTTTTGTTCGGGGAAGGTAAGACCGCCGGTTCGAATGGGGCGATACGCCGGTCGATCAACGGAGGAAATCTTCAGCCCGGCATGATCTCGGGCTGCTTGTCGGGAAATTTCGCTACATCCTCGACGCTGACGACCAGGTGCTGTGCCACCAGCGCCGGCGGCGGCCTGCCGATCGAAGTCTTCGACAGCTTCCGCAAGGGCGTGGCCGAGAACCGCGCCCAGTTCTTCCTCGACGTGCCGACCGGCCCGTTTTATGGTTTCAACCGCCCGGATGCCAAGGTCTATCCCGGTGCCATCCAGAACTGGTGGCGTGAGGGCATGATGGGAGGCGCCAAGGCCCATTATGATGGCGTGAAGGCCTTTTCGGAAACCGATCAGACCGAAGACCTGAAGGCGATCACGGTGCCGACGCTCGTTCTCCACGGCGATGACGACCAGGTCGTGCCGATCGCGGATTCCGCCGAATTGTCGGTCAAACTTCTGAAAACGGCACGCTGAAGGTTTACAAGGGTTATCCGCACGGCATGCTGACGACCCATGCCGATGTCATCAACCCCGATCTGCTGGCCTTCGTGAAGGGCTGATCGTTTGAACCGGCCGCTACCCGCAAAGCGGGTTGCGGCCAATTTCCCATAGGCAAGGAGACTTCGATGTAGTTCAAGCCAGCTTATGAAGACGTTGTCCGTGATGGTATCGCAAGCCTGCCCGAGATGGACGATATCCAGCTGGAGCTGCCTCTGCCCGAACAGCCCGATGCAGAAAATCGGAAAGACGCCGGGCTGCAGCCGGATTTTATCTTGCCTGGTCAGGCACCGAGTCCTGCTGGCTGAAAATCGGGAATGTCAGGGATACACGCGTGCCACAACCGGGCTGCGACGTGATCTTGGCATCACCGCCGCTCTGGCGCATGAAACCGTAGACCATGGCGAGGCCAAGGCCTGTGCCGCCCTGTTGGCTGCGGGTGGTGAAATAGGGTTCGAAAGCCCGGTCCACCGCGTCCTGATCCATGCCGTGCCCGTTGTCTTCCACCGAAATCTCGACCGTATCGTCCGACTTCTGCGCCGCGATGATGATGACGCCCCCGCCCGGCATGGCTGCGGCGGAGTTGAGGCAGAGGTTGAGAATGGATTGTTCGAACAGGGCGGCGTCCAGCGCCAGCCTTGGTAGATCGTCCTGAAGACGAAGGTTGATCTGGTTGCGCGTACCGACCGCAATCTCGAGGACGTCCACCATTCCCTTCAGGAGCGATGCGGCGTCAACATAGGCGGGATGGATCGGCTGCTGGCTGCCGATGGAGAGCATGCTGCTGGCGAGCTGGCGGCCACGATCGGCGGCTTTGCGGATGCGATTGATGTTGCGCTGCTGGCGATCACTGAAGCCCGTTTCGCGTTCCAGAAGCCCAAGGCTTCCGGTAATGATGCCGATCATGTTGCCGACTTCGTGGCTGAGCTGATGGGTCATGCGCATGATGCCGTCGAGCCGCTGTGCCTTTGCAGCCTCTGCCTCCTGCCGGTCGAGTGCCGTGACGTCGCGGGCCAGAAGCACGATGCCGCCGTCCGGTTGCCGGGAGACGGCAATCTCCGTGACCTGCTGGTCCTGCGTGCGGTGGCGCACGGTGATCCGGCTGGCAAGCCCGCCGGGATCGTCGGAAGAGGGCAGCAGGGCCGGATCGATCTCCGGTATTGTTTCGATGAAGGAACGTAACGGCAGCTTCCTGGAATAACCGCCACGCTTTCCGACAAGCTCGATGATGCGCCTGTTCATGGTGATGGGCTGGCCGGTGGCGTTAAACAGCGCGATGCCCTCGTTCATCGTCCGGAAAGTGGAGCGGATCGTTCGGGCCGCGGCTTCCGCCGTGCGACGAAGACGGGACACGCGGTCGACGCTGTCCTTGAAGGCGCGAAATGCGTCCGACAGTCGGATGAGTTCGGTTTCCGAGCCTCTGTAGGTGGGCAGGCTGACATTCTGCTCGCCATTTGCAAGGGAATTCATGCCGCCTGAAAGTGCCGTTATGCCGTGTGAGACCCGCATGACGGAGCGGATGGAGAGGGTCGAGAGAATAACGACGACCACAAAGGCGATAGCGACCATGACGATCAGCCGGGTCAGTGCTGCCGAGGCGGAGGCAAGGCCTTCGGTCAGCCTGTGCGCGACGGCTTCGCTTTGCGTTTCGGTTGCATGGGAAAGGTTACGGGAGACGACGTGGAGTTTCGATACGGAGGACTGTATTGCAAACATCTCCAGAAGATATTGCGTCTGGGCGTCGAATACGCGTTTGTAAGGCGCAAGCCCCCCGGCTCCTGCGTCATCCAACGCGGCCGGCTCATTCATGAAATAGCCGGTTTCCGACGTGAAACGACGCTGCAATTCACCCAGCTGGAACAGACTGGCGGAATTGGCCGCAGCCTGTACGATGGCGTTCAGACGCTGGCGAAGCCCCCCTTCGGTGACGACCTGCCCCGTTGCGATTTCGCCGAGTGCCGCTGCCGCCTCTGCCTTGTGCTGCTGGGCCGCATCCGCGTCGGCCGCGAGTGACAAGGTCTGTTGGCGAATGGCCTGGAGCAGCTCAACGATATCGTCGTTTGGAATGGCGTTCTGCGTTTCTGCCTTCTTGTATTGGGCGATGGTCTCGAGAAGGCTGTCCACCTGCGCAACAACGGCGCGGCTCTCGCTCGATACGCGGTAAGGGGATGTTGCATTCATTAGCAGCGGCGCGCTTGAAACGAGATCGGCCACCTGTCGCGAAACGAGCGAGGCGCGCGCAAGGCTGGAGAATGCCTGCAGGCTGTAGGTCGCCATTTCGTTTTTCGCTTTCTGCAAGCCGTAGATTGCGACAGCCGACAGAATGAAGACCGAGGAGCATATGAAGACGATGGCAAAGGGCAGGCGAAACGCGATTGACTGGAGGAAGAGCCTGTTAATCACAATTGCGGCTCGGCACTGTCTGTGTGCAGGACGTAACCCTTGCCTCTGCGCGTCTGGATATGTTGCGGCAGATCCGGATTGCGTTCTATCTTCCGGCGCAGGCGAAGCACCAGAACATCGACGTTGCGATCGATGAAGCGGTCGCTTTCCGCGCCGAGACGATCAAGAATATGCGATCGGCTGACCGGCCTGTTCGGCGTTTCCGCAAGAATTTCCAGAAGCGCGAATTCGGCCGTCGTCAGCGTCCTGCTGCGGTCTGCAAGGCAAACGGCGCGCCGCCCCGACAGATCGACCGCCCAGTCGCCAAGTCTCAGCGAATTGATTTCGTTTTCGCGCTCCGGTTCCTTTTCGACCTTGAGAGACGGCGCGATACGCCGCAGGACGGCCTTGATCCGTGCCGTCAGTTCAATCGGCTCGAAGGGTTTGACGACATAGTCGTCGGCAGCAGTTTCCAGACCCAGCACACGCTCGGTTGCGCTGCCTGCCGCCGTCACCATGACAATGCCGACATTCAGTCCCAGCTCGGTGCGGATGCGCTGGGCGAAGGTTCGGCCGGAAATTCCCGGCAGATTGTGATCGAGGAGCACGAGATGGATCTGTTCGCGTCGAAGCGTCGCCGCTGCATCTTCTGCCGAGTGCACCACAAGCGGAGACCAGCCTTCGGCCTCCACAAGATCGGCAATAAGTTCCGCCATATCAGGATCGTCTTCGACGATCAGTATCCCGATCCTCTGTTTTTGCACGATGAAGTCCTCCCATCGGCAATCATATGCAAGACCACAGGAATATTCAAAAGGTCGATGATGACCGATGGCGTTACATTTGTAACATTCGTAACCAATTTCGCCCGCATGCGTCTTTTGTTGAAAAATCGGTAACCATTCAACGGATTGCGCAAATTTCGGGTTCTGGCATGCTTGTCGTCAAGAATGGAACGGGGAGGTTCCAGGGGAGGACAAGGTGAAAACATCGCTTGCGGCATTCAGCGCCGGTTTAGCCCTTTGGGCCCTCGGCACTGCCGGGGCGCAGGCCGATGGAAGGCTGAACATCCTCTGCGCGGCGGATGATGCCTGGTGCGCAGCGATGCAGCGCGCTTACGAGATGAAAACCGGCGTGCAGACCATCATGGTACGCAAGAGTACCGGCGAAATTCTCGAACAGGTCCGGAAAGAAAAAGGCGCACCGACGGTCGATGTCTGGTGGGCCGGTACGGGCGACACCCATCTTCAGGCCGCATCCGAAGGGCTGCTGGAGGCCTACGCCTCGAAGAATGAAACCGAGGTTCTTCCCTGGGCGCAGAATTTCTTCACCATGTCGGGCGGGCAATCGGCTGGCATTTATGCGGGCGCGCTCGGTTTTGCCTATAATAGCGATCTTCTGCAGCAGCAGGGGCTGCCGGTTCCAAGTTGCTGGAAAGACCTGATCAGCGAGACCTATCGCGGCAAGATTCTGGCCGGCAATCCGAACTCGTCCGGCACCGCCTTTACCATGCTCGCGACCCTCGTCCAGCTTTTCGGGGAGGAGGAGGCGTTCAGCTACATGAAGGCGCTCGACCAGAACGTGGCCGAGTATACCAAGGCAGGCTCCGCGCCGGTCAAGGCGGCGGCCAGGGGAGAGGCGGTGATCGGCATATCGTTCATGCATGACGCCGTCACGCAGAAGGAGGCCGGTGCGCCGCTTGTCATCGTCGCTCCCTGCGAGGGAACCGGTTATGAGATCGGTGCGGTCAGCATCGTCAGGGGAACGAAGAACCGGGAGGAAGCCCGGCGGTTCGTGGACTTTGCGCTGAGCCCTAAGGGTCAGGCGACGGGTGCTGCTGCGGGACAGAACCAGGTGCCGTCGAACGCGAAAGCGGCATTGCCGGCGGGTGCGCCGGATCTCTCCCTGATCAAGATGGTCGATTACGACTTTGCGACCTTCGGGACACCGGAAGAACGGGGACGGCTTTTGCGCCGGTTTGATACGGAAATACATCCCCCCAGCCAATAACCAGACGACTTGAAGCGGATGAGGACGACAGCCTCCGGCATGTCGAACGGCGAAGCCATGTCCGCAGACTTTATTCAGACGCAAACAATGGAGGAAATCATGCGACTGACGATCATATCCAGCCTGCTTTTGGCAGGCACCACGCTTCTAGGCGCCCCGGCCCATGCCGCCGGCGACCTCAATCTCATCTGTGCCGCTGACGTGGTGATCTGCGAGCAGATGAAGGGTGACTTCGAAAAGAGCCATGACATCAAGGTCAATATGGTACGCATGTCCTCGGGCGAGGCTTACGCCAAGATCCGGGCCGAGGCCCGCAACCCGAAGACCGACGTGTGGTGGGCCGGCACCGGCGATCCGCATCTTCAGGCGGCGTCTGAAAACCTGACGCTCGAATATAAATCGAAGATGCTCGACCAGCTGCAGGATTGGGCGAAGAGCCAGGCCGAGAGCGCAGGTTACAAGACGGTCGGCGTTTATGCCGGTGCGCTCGGCTGGGGATACAATACGGATATTTTCAAGAAGAAAGGCTACAAGGAACCGAAGTGCTGGGCCGATCTGCTCGCGCCCGAACTGAAGGGTGAAATCCAGATCGCCAACCCGAACTCCTCGGGAACGGCCTATACCGCGCTTGCCTCGCTGGTACAGATCATGGGTGAAGATCAGGCCTTTGATTACCTGAAGAAGCTCAACGCCAATATTTCGCAATATACAAAGTCGGGCTCGGCCCCGGTCAAGGCGGCGGCCCGTGGCGAAACGGCCGTTGGCATCGTCTTCATGCATGATGCCGTGGCGCAGACGGCGGAAGGCTTTCCGGTGAAGTCGGTCGCGCCGTGTGAGGGCACCGGCTACGAAATCGGCTCCATGTCCATCGTCAAGGGTGCGCGCAATCTCGAAAACGCCAAGACCTGGTACGACTGGGCGCTGCAGCCGGATGTTCAATCGCGCATGAAGGATGCGAAGTCGTTCCAGCTTCCGTCCAACAAGACGGCTGAAATTCCCAAGGAAGCGCCGCGCTTCGAGGATATCAAGCTGATCAATTACGACTTCAAGACCTATGGCGATCCCGCAAAGCGCAAGGCCCTGCTGGAGCGCTGGGACAAGGACGTCGGCGCCTCCGCCAACTGATGTCCCATGCCGGCTGCCTTCGTTTCTCAATGACGAAGGCAGCCCCTTTCCGACACACTCAATTTTGTGAGGTTGACCATGACCCATGGCAATCGCAGGCTGGACATCGTTCTGGCCTTGGGCCTTGCTGCCCTGGTGCTGGTGCCCTGGTACCGCATTGAAAGCGGCTTTTTCGGCCTTGGCTGGCTATCGGATTTTCCGACATCGTCGCAGGTCGCGCCCGGCATTCTCCAGATGATAACTGAAGGCCGCACCTGGCTGTTCGGCGTCCTGTTTTTCTTTCTGGCAGGTGCCTTTGCGCGCACGCTGTCCGATCCTCTCCAGCGCGGCAGGTTTCTTGTGGCTGCGGGCGCTTTCGGGCTTGCCTTCCTCGTGCTTCAGGGGCTGGCGATCGGCTTTAGCGGATGGACCTGGCAGGCCAGTGAAAGCCTTTTCGGACCCATGGCCGACGGACAGCCCTCCATGGGCGCCGGTGCCGTGACGATGGCTTTCGTATTCGTGCTCTTCATTTCCTTTGGTCTTGCCGAACGGGGTTTCATGAAGGGCGATGTCTTTGTCGTCTCCTCTATTTCCCTTCTGGTCTTTCTGGTCTGCGTTTTCGTCTTTTACCCCATCGGCAGCATGATGGTCGGCGCGGTTCAGGACTTTGACGGTTCGTTCAATCCCGATGGATTTATCCGCAACATGCGCGATCCCGGCATCTGGAGCCTTGAGTGTGTCGTCAGTGCCGGCCGCTGCGGTGTCGCATGGCGCACACTCTTCCTCGCCATCATGACGGCGGCTGGATCGACAATTCTCGGACTGGCCTTTGCGCTGGTCGCCACCCGCACGCGTTTTCCCTTCAAGAAAGGCCTGCGACTGCTGACGATCTTGCCGATCATCACGCCGCCCTTCGTTATCGGCCTTGCCCTGACACTGCTTTTCGGCCGTGCGGGCGTCGTCACCGAATTCTTGTCGAGCGTCTTCGGCATCGAGCCGGGCCGCTGGCTTTATGGCCTGACGGGCATATGGATCGCGCAGGTCCTGTCCTTCACGCCGATTTCATTCCTTGTCCTGATCGGTGTCGTCGAAGGCGTCAGCCCGTCGATGGAAGAGGCGTCGCAGACGCTGCGTGCCGACCGCTGGCGTACCTTCTGGCGCGTGTCGCTTCCACTGATGAAGCCGGGTCTCGCCAATGCGTTTCTGATCGGCTTCATCGAAAGCATGGCGGATTTCGGCAATCCCCTGGTGTTGGGCGGCAGCCACGGTGTTCTCTCGACGGAAATCTTCTTCGCCGTCGTCGGCTCGCAGAATGACCCCTCACGCGCGGCAGTCCTCGCCATCGTGCTGCTCTGCTTCACGCTGTCGGCTTTCATTGCCCAGCGCTTCTGGCTGGCCGGCAAGAATTTCGCCACCGTGACCGGCAAGGGTGACAGCGGCGCACATGCTGCCCTGCCGAAATCCATGTCGATTGCTGTACATGCGCTCGTCGTTCCCTGGATGCTCTTCACCATTGTCGTTTATGGCATGATCCTCGTCGGCGGTTTCGTGAAGACCTGGGGCCTGGATAACACGCTGACGATCGAACACTACGTCCGCGCTTTCTCCGTCAGCCTCAGCAATGGTTCGATCGCCTGGACGGGCGTTGCCTGGAATTCCTTCTGGACGACGATGGAGATCGCCCTGATTTCCGCCCCGCTCACCGCAGCTGTCGGGCTTTTGACGGCCTATATCATCGTCCGGCAGAAATTCGCCGGCCGGAACCTGTTCGAATTCGCGCTGATGATGAGCTTTGCCATTCCCGGCACGGTCATCGGCGTCAGCTACATCATGGCCTTTAACCTACCGCCGCTCGAAATGACGGGATCGGCACTGATCCTCATTGCCTGCTTCGTCTTCCGCAACATGCCGGTCGGCGTTCGTGGCGGCATCGCGGCGATGAGCCAGCTGGACAAGAGCCTCGACGAGGCCTCGCTTACGCTCCGGGCAAACAGCTTCCGCACCATTCGTCTGGTGGTGCTGCCGCTCTTGCGCCCGGCCATCAGGGCGGCGCTGGTCTATTCCTTCGTCAGGGCCATCACGTCCATCAGCGCGGTCATCTTCCTCGTCAGCGCCCAATACAACATGGCGACGTCCTACATCGTCGGCCTCGTCGAAAACGGCGAATACGGTGTCGCAATCGCTTATTCCTCGATGCTGATCGTCGTCATGATCACTGTCATCGCGGGCTTCCAGCTCATCGTCGGCGAAAGACGTCTGCGGCGCGAAAACCGCGTCGCGGGCCTCGATGAAGCCAAATCCGTTTCTCATCCTCAGGAGAAAGTCGCATGATTACCGTCAAACCGGGCTCCGTCGTCTTCGAAAATGTCCGCAAGACCTTCGGCGCATTCACCGCAATTCCAGATCTTTCATTGACCATCGAGCCCGGCACGCTCGTGACGCTTCTTGGCCCCTCCGGCTGCGGCAAGACGACGACGCTCCGCATGCTTGCCGGCCTTGAACATCCCAACTCCGGCCGTATTCTCATTGGCGGCAAGGATGTCACCATGCTTCCCGCCAATGAGCGGGATGTCTCGATGGTCTTTCAGTCCTATGCCCTATTTCCGCATATGAGTGCGCTGGATAACGTCGCCTACGGCCTGCAATCCTCGGGCCTGAAAAAAGCCGAAGCGCGGGAAAAGGCCGAAGAGGGGCTGAAGCTCGTTGGCCTCGCGGGCATGGGCCACCGCCTGCCGGCGGAACTCTCCGGCGGCCAGCAGCAGCGCGTCGCGGTCGCCCGCGCCCTCGTGCTGGAGCCGCAGGTGCTGCTTCTCGATGAACCATTGTCGAACCTCGATGCGCGCCTGCGCCGGCGCGTGCGCACCGATATCCGTGAGCTTCAGCAAAGGATCGGCTTCACCGCCGTTTATGTGACGCATGATCAGGACGAGGCGCTTGCGGTGTCGGATCGCATCATCGTCATGAAGGAGGGAGAGATCGCCCAGTCGGGCGCACCCCGCGAACTATACGAGGCGCCCGCATCCTCCTTCATTGCCGATTTCATGGGCGAGGCCAACGTGGTGCCCTGCGAAGTCGTGTCCCAGACGGGTGAGGAATCCCTCGTGCGGGTTGGCAACATGGAACACCGGGTTCGAAGCCGCGGCCCGCGATCCGGCACCGCCAAGCTTGCCGTGCGTCCCGGCGCCATCACCATCGGTGAGGCGGGTGGCAGCGGCATGCCGGGTCGCGTGCTTCACACGGCCTATCTCGGTGGTCACATCGAATATGAAGTCGAGACGGAGGTCGGCACGCTCTTTATAGTCGACCATGAAATGAACCACACGCAACGCGAGACAAGCGATGTCACACTCAATTTCAAAAACCGTGGCATAGCCCTCATCGACGCTTGAAGAACCATAGACTCAAGGAAAATGGAAATGACAGGACAGAATGACGGCCTCGATCAACGCTTCGCGCTGGCAAAAACGCTGGCGGAAGAGGCCGGTGTAATGGCGCTCGACTATTTCAACAAGCGCGACAGCCTCGTGATCGAGACAAAGCGCGATCTGCAGGACGTGGTCTCCATTGCAGACCGCAACGTCGAGACCCTGCTGCGCGAGCGCGTCGCCGCAGCCTTCCCGGATGATGGGTTTCTGGGCGAGGAGCACGGTTATCAGGACGGTACCTCCGGCTATACCTGGGTCGTAGACCCGATCGACGGCACCGCCCCCTTTGTCAATGGCATGCCAAGCTGGTGCGTCTCCGTTGCCATCATCCGCGATGGTGCCCCGGTGGTCGGTGTCATCAAGGCCCCGTGTTCGCAGGAAATCTACGCTGCCGCAGAGGGGCATGGCGCGACCCTCAATGGCATGCGCCTTCAACTCGATCCATCAAGGAACCTGCAGAACGCGCTGACGGGCATTGGCAGCAACAACTATGTCACGCCGCAGCGCGTCGGTCACATCATCAGCGATGTGCTTGCCCGCGGCGGCAACTTCATCCGCAACGGCTCGGGAGCCTTGATGCTGGCCTATGTCGCTGCGGGGCGTCTTGTCGGGTACTATGAGCCCCATATGCGCGCCTGGGACTGCATGGCCGGCTTCTGCCTCGTCAACGAGGCCGGCGGCCGTTCCATGCCGTTTTCGCTGGAAGGCGAAAAGCTGTTCGAAGGACAGCCTGTCCTTGCCAGCAACATCTCCTGTTACGAAGAGCTTGCAGACATTCATCAGGCTGCTTTGGCCATGTGAAGCAGGGGCGGTTCGCCCCGTCTCACTGCCAACGAACATCAGCGGTCACCGATTGACCGCTGATCGCCCGCTTCACGTCGCGCCGAGGCGGATGGTGGCGCGGCGCCACCGCCGCCCCACCGATAATCACTCTTCAAAGCCGCTCTGCTCGTGCGAGATCGTCTTGCAGGTGCCGCTGTCCTTCTCGCCAACCATGCGCTTGTCACGAATGACTGTACCCTTGGCAATGTCGATCTCCCATGCCACCGATCCTTCATTCAGGCTCGCTTTACCGCCGGCAAAGGTGCCTTTCTCCCTTCTCTCACTTCCAGAAGCAGGGACATAGACTCCAAACGTCCCGGCTTTTTCGTCGAGGGCGAAATTGAAGACCTGAGGGGCACCCTTCGAGCCGGCAAACTCACAGCTCAGATATGTCGGCGCGGCAAAGGCGCCCGAAACCGAGAAAAGCAGGGAGGCAGCGGTAAATACAATTCCTGTGATTGCCTTCAATTTCTTGTCCTCATTCATGTTATCTGGCCTGACTGGAAATATTTCGGGCGTCTGGCTGATGGACGAGCGACCCAGAAATCTTCCAGCCGCAGTCTGTCACGTCCCAAATAGGCTGTTCGGCCGCAATCGTCTTTTATCAACATTGTCCTGCTGGACACCAGACCGGGCGGTTTGCCGACGCAAGCCCTTTTTTTGAAAACAACGCCAAAATTTGTTGAAAACCGCAAATCATTAGAAGAATTTTGCTTTCCGCATCAGCGCATCTGTGTTTCTTATGATGCTTAAATAGAATTTTTAACGTCTATTAATTTAGAAATGACATGATGGAAGATCGCGAAAACAGTGCTGTGTCCTCTGATGCTGTCGGCTTGCCGGCGCTTGAGGCGAGGCTTGCGCGGGAACTGACCCTGCTCGAGCGGCCGGCAAAGCCGTGGGTGCCGCGCATGCAGCGCGACGGTGCCGAAGTGCTTGACGTTGCGGTCATCGGTGCCGGGCTTTGCGGGCTTACCGCGCTTGCCTCCCTGTTATTTGCCGGGATCGATAATATCAGGGCTTTCGACAGGGCGCGGAGCGGGCTCGAAGGTCCGTGGGTCACAAGCGCGCGCATGGAGACATTGCGCACCCGCAAGGAACTCGCCGGTCCCGCGCTCGGCGTACCGTCCCTGACTTTCCGTGCATGGTTCGAGGCGCAGTTCGGCACCCGCGCTTATGAGGAGATGCAGCTTATCCCGCGTGAGGCGTGGATGGCTTACATGGTCTGGTATCGCAATGTGCTGGCGCTGCCGGTGAGCAACGATACGACGCTTGTCAGCCTCGTTCTGCGCGAGGACGGCCTGCTCGATCTCGAATTGCAGGGGCGGGAAGGTACGACCAGGGTTCTGGCGCGCCGGGTGATCCTGGCGACGGGGCTCGATGGTCTCGGTGCGCCGCGACTGCCGGATGTGGCGAAAACGGTTCCTGCCCGTTTCGTGCGCCACAGCGGCGATGTATTCGACGTGAGTGCCCTGTGGGGCAAACGTGTCGCCGTGGTCGGTGCCGGCGCTTCGGCGATGGACAATGCCGCCGCAGCCCTGGAAGTGGGGGCTGCGCGTGTCGATCTTTTCATTCGCAGGCCGGATATTCCCCGTGTGGAGAAATTCGGCGGCGTCGCCAGCCTCGGCATGACCCACGGTTATATCGGCCTGCCTGATGCCGATCGCTGGGCCTTCATGGCTGAGGCGGAGCGGACCCAGATCCCGCCGCCGCGCCACAGTCTCCTCAGGGTCTCGCGCCACGCCAACGCCTTCTTCCATCTGGCCAGCCCCGTTCTCAGCCTGACCGAGGCGGGTGATGCGGTGGAGATCGAGACGCCGAAGGGGCGCTATCCGGTGGATCTGGTCATTTTCGCCACCGGATTCGATGTCGATTTTGCCCGGCGGCCGGAATTTTCGGCCTTGAGCGGCCGCGTCCTGCTCTGGCGCGACGCCTACCAGCCGCCTGCGGAACAGAGCAACGATGCGCTGGGATCCTATCCCTATCTCGGGCCTGCCTTCGAGTTTCTGCCGAAACCGGACCTGCCGGCGACGGAGGCGGAGGCAATTTCCCATATCCATTGCTTTGCCTATCCGGCCGTTCCCTCCCACGGAAAAATAACCAGCGGCATTCCGGCGGTCAGCCAGGGCGCGGAGCGTCTGGCGCAGGGCATCGTCCGCTCGCTGTTCGTCGAAGACCGGGCCCGTCATTTCGAGACTTTCATGAACCACGATGCCGCTGAAATCACCGGCGAGGAATGGCGCGACGCGGACGCGCAAGACAGGATCAAGGAGCATGCCAATGGCTGAACCGGCACTGAAACTGGAGATATTTTACGGCATTTCATCGCCGTGGGCCTATTTCGGTGCGCCACAGGCGGTCGAAGTCGCGCGTTCGCATGGTGCCGAGATTGTACTGCGCCCGATCCGCATCATCGAGGCCAATGGCGGCATTCCACTGCGCAGCCGCCCGGATGCCAGGCAGAATTACCATGCAGTGGAGCTGGACCGGTGGCGGCGTTACCTCGACATGCCGCTGAACCTCACGCCGAAATTTTACCCCTGCGCCACCATCGAACGCGCCGCCCAGCTCGTCATCGCCGCGCAGAAGGCCGGGCTTGATGCCATCAGCCTGTCCTTTGCCATCCAGCGCGCCCTGTGGAGCGAGGATCGCGACATTGCCGATCTCGAGACACTGCGCACCATCGCGCAGGCTGTCCTCGGCTCGGAAGGTGCAGCCCTCGTGCGCGATCCGCAGCCTGATGACATCGTGGCGGAGTGGCATGGAAATCTCGCCGAGGCCGAGCGCCTCGGTATTTTCGGAACGCCGACCTATGTGGTGAATGGCGAGCTTTTCTGGGGGCAGGACCGGCTGGATTTCGCAAGCCGCGCGCTTGGGGCGCTCAAGCAGCAAATTTCACAATCCGCAGTGAGGACATCCGCATGACCGATGCCGCAAAACTCCACAATCAGGCCATCGTCATCGACGGTCTGCAAACCTGCCAGTGGAGCAGGTCGATATTCGAGGACATGCGCGCGGGTGGCCTCACCGCCGTCAACGTCTCCAGCGTGATCTGGGAAAATTTCCGCGAAGGCATCGGTTATGTCAGTGAATGGAAGCGTTTCCTGCGGGAAAATGACGACCTGATCCGCCCGGTGCGGACGGTCGCCGATATTCACGCGGCCAAGGCGGAAAACAAAACCGGCATCATCATCGGCTGGCAGAACACCTCGCCGCTGGAAGACAAGCTTGATTACGTCGAGATTTTTAAGGATCTCGGCGTCGGCATCATGCAACTCACTTACAATACCCAGAACTATTCCGGTGCCGGTTACCTTGAGGAAAACGACAGCGGTCTGACCGGCTTCGGTCGGGAGGTGCTCGGGGAGATGAACCGCGTCGGCGTGCTGTGCGATCTGAGCCATGTCGGCGACAAAACCACGGCGGATGTCATTGCCCGCTCGAAAGCGCCGGTCTGCATCTCGCATGTGCTGCCCCGCGCGCTGCGCGACGTGAAGCGCAACAAGCCGGATGAACTGCTCAAAGCCTGCGCGGAAAAGGGCGGCATCATCGGCATCAGCCTTTTTCCACCGGGCCTTGCCGCCGGAAACGATGCGACGGTCGAGGATTATCTCGATGCCATGGCCTATGTCATTGATCTTGTCGGCGAAGATCATGTCGGCATCGGCACGGATTTTTCGCAGGAGCGGCCGCGTCCCGGCCCCTGGCAGCTCTGGGCCAACCGTGACAAGGGCACGGCGCGCACGCTGACGGAATTCGCAACCGTCAAGATTTCCAAGCCGAAGGGCATCGAGCGCATTGGCGAGGTACCCAATATCACCGCCCGTATGCTGGCGCGCGGCTGGAGCGAAACGCTCGTTCTCAAACTTCTCGGCCAGAACTGGCTGCGCGTGCTGGATGCCGCCTGGCGGCCTGCAAACTGACAATATCAAAAACAAACGGAGGCAACTGAAATGAAAAATGCTCATCAGCGCCGCAAGGCCGCTCTCGTCGTCGGCATCGTTGCCGCCGGGATCGCCTCGCTCTCGGGAACCGTCTTCGCGCAGGATGCGACGAAAGGTACCGTCAATATCGTCGGTTTCTCCGGGGTTTTCGCAGATAACTACCAGAAATTCATCATCGATGCCTTCAAGGCCCAGAATCCGGGCATTGAGGTGAATTATCAGCAGAGCAAGAATTCTGCCGAAACGCTGGCTCTTCTCACCCTTCAGCGCGCCGAACCGAAGGTCGACGTCGCCCTGATCGACGTTTCGGTCGCCATCAAGGCGAACAAGGAGAAGTTGTTCACCAAGCTCGACGCCGCCAAGGTGCCGAACCTTGCCGAACAGCCGGAATGGGCGCGCATTGATGGGGACCGTGCCATTGCCTTCTCGCAGGACAATCTCGCTATCCTTTACAATACTGACGCGGTGAAGGAACCGCCGACAAGCTGGGCCGATCTCACCGATCCGAAATACAAGGGAAAGATCGCCGCCAAGCTTTCCGATACGCGTGGCGTCATTCTGCTGCCGATCCTCACCAAGCTGAAGGGCGGCGATTACAAGACCTCCATCGATCCGGCCATCGATTTCCTGAAAGAGGTTGCGCCGAGCGTTTCGACTTTCGAACCGGCTCCGGACTGCTATGCCGTGGTGCAGAGCGGCGAGGTCGATCTTTCCATCTGCTGGAATGGCCGCGCGCAATATCTGCATGACACGCAGGGCGGCAAGATCGGCGTGGCCCTGCCGAAGGAAGGCTCCATCGGCCAGACGAACACGATCGGTCTGGTCGAAGGTTCCGCCAATAGGCAAGCCGCCGAACTCTTCGTGAATTATGCCCTGAGCGCCGAGGCGCAGGCGACATTCGCCGAAAAGAGCTTCTACGGTCCGGTCAACAGCAAGGTCTCGCTGAGCGAGCCGGTTGCCGCCCGCATATATGGCAGCAAGGAAGCCCAGGCTGCGCAGTCCTCGCTGGACTGGAGCTTCGTGGCGGACAAATATTCGGCATGGATACAGCGGATCAACCGCGAGGTCATCGCGGTGAATTGAGACAGGAAGCAGAGGACGCCATGGCCGATCATCATGTCGAGATCGACAATCTCGTGAAGACCTATCCGGGCGCCCTCAAGCCCTCCGTGGATCATGTCAGCTTTTCCCTGCCACGCGGGGAAATGCTGGCGTTGCTGGGGCCATCCGGTTGCGGCAAGACGACGATCCTGCGCATGATTGCTGGACTCATCCCGGTCACCTCGGGCGAAATCCGCCTGGACGGCCGGGATATCTCCGCAACCCCCGTCCATAAGCGCAATATGGGCATGGTGTTTCAGGCCTATGCCCTGTTCCCGCATATGAACGTTTCCGAAAACATCGCCTTCGGGCTGGAAATGCGTGGCATTCCAAAGTCGGAGCGCAAGGAGCGGGTGGTAAAGGCGCTCGATCTGGTCAAGCTTTCCGGTCTTGGCGAAAGACGCGTCTCCCAGCTTTCCGGCGGCCAGCAGCAACGCGCGGCAATCGCCCGCTCGCTCGTCATCGAACCCGCGCTGCTGCTGTTTGACGAACCGCTCTCCAATCTCGATGCGAAACTGCGTGACGAGATGCGCGATGAAATCCGCGACATCCAGAACCGCACCGGCGTTACCAGCATTTTCGTGACGCATGATCAGGATGAAGCCCTTTCGATGGCCGACCGGCTTGCTGTCATGTCAGAAGGCCGGCTCGAGCAGATCGGTACGCCACGCGAGATTTTCGACAGGCCGAAAACGGATTTCGTCGCATCCTTCATTGGGGGCGGCTCGTTCCTTGCGGGCACCGTCGTGGCCCCGGGCCGTGCGGAAATTCCGGGGCTCGGTATCCTGCATTTTTCGGGTGCCATACCGGTCGGGCAAAAAGCGCGGTTTCTGGTGCGGCCGCATCGCTTCGTGCTGGGCGAGGGTGTCAACGCCTTTGCCGGTATTGTCGAACATGTCACCTATCGCGGGCAGATGCTGACGCTCGGCGTGCGTGCGGGCGACTATCGCCTCCAGGCCGATCTGCCCACCCATGCCGCCGCGCTGCCGGCCAAGGGCGAACGTGTGACGCTCTCCGTTGCGCCTGAGGATGTGACGCTGATCGGGGAGGCGGCCTGATGGCGGTGGCGGGCCATTCTTCCGGTGGCGAAGCATCGCACCGCGGCATCCTGCTTCTTCTGCTGCTGCCAGGCCTGATTGCGCTGCTGACGACCTTCCTGTTGCCGCTCATCTGGCTGGTGCGGGCGTCTTTCGCATCCTCGGCCATGGC